>NZ_JARZAH010000024.1:0-113004 GCF_029892145.1 Kitasatospora sp. GP30 | reverse complement strand
ACGGTCAGGGTCGCGGTGTAGGTGCCCGCGGTGCTGTAGGTGTGGCTCGGGTTCTGGGTCGTGCTGGTGGTCCCGTCACCGAAGTTCCAGCTGTAGCTGTACCCCGGGGTGCCACCGGTGCCCGTGCCGGTGAAGCCGACGCTCAGCGGCACCTGGCCGGAGGTCGGGGTGGCCGAGGCGCTGGCCGCCAGCGGGTTGCCGACGGCGCTGACCGTGGTCGTCACCTGCGAGGTCGCGGTGTTGGCCGGTGAGGCGCTGTCGGTGACGGTCAGGGTCGCGGTGTAGGTGCCCGCGGTGCTGTAGGTGTGGCTCGGGTTCTGGGTCGTGCTGGTGGTCCCGTCACCGAAGTTCCAGCTGTACGTGTACGGGGCCGTGCCGCCGGTGGCCGAGCCGGTGAAGTTCTCCGTCAGCGGTGCGTTGCCGGTGGTCGGGGACCCTGTCGCCTTGGCGGACAGCGGGGTCGAGCCCTGGACCCAGAAGTCCTCGAGCGGGTCGCCGAGCGCGGCCTGGTCCGCGGTCGTCATCGGGAAGGTGGACGGGCCCAGGTTGTCGTTCGGGTCGATGACGCCGGAGTGCACGTTCTCCATCGTGCGCTCCATGGCCGCGAGCACGTTGCTCGTGGTGTACGCCACGTGCGAGATGTAGTGCTGCTTGACGTAGCTCGACGGCCCGATGACGACCAGCGGCACGCGGTAGGTGTTGCTGATGTGGTCGGGGCCGTTGTTGCCGTTCTGGGTGTCGTCCTCGGTGACGACGATCAGCGTGTTGTTCTTGTAGGTCGGGTTGCCCTCGATGGCGTTGACGATGTTGTTCGTCGCGGTGTCGTTACCGGAGATGTCCTGGTAGGTGCCAGGGTGGTCGTTGAACAGCTCGACGTAGTTGTAGGCCGGCATCCCGTTGGTGTTGATGAAGTTGATGTAGTCGTTGGCGACCGTGCTGTCCGGGATGCTCTGGTTCTGGCACGTGTACTCGTTGGCGTGCAGCTCTTCAGGGATGTTCGTGCCCGGACGGTTGGGCGGCAGCACTTCGAGCTTGCCGTCCGCCGGGTTCTTCCAGTAGCCGCTGCCGCTGCTGAGCATCCAGTAGAAGTCGCCGTTCATGATGAACGTGTACGGGCTGGTGCCGCTGCTGCTGCCGGTCGGAGTCGTGCACGCGTTGGTGCCCTCGTCCGTGGGGCCGGAGTCACTGCCCAGGAAGCGGTCGAACTGCGTGCCGTTCGACGGGTAGGACTGCTGCTGACTGCTGGACGAGGACTGCCCCGAGAACAGCCACCAGTGGTTGGGACCGGACGGCGGCTGGGTGCCGGTGCTGTACGAGTCGGACAGCGCGTAGGTCTTGGCCAGGTTGTGCAGCTGCGGCACGGAGCTGATGTGGTTGGTGCTCTCCACCTGGCCGTTGCAGCCGGCGCCGACCGTGGTCGCGCAGTCGCCGAGGTAGTCGTCGAAGGTGTGGTTCTCCCGGTAGATCACCACGAAGTGCTGGAACGGCGGGAAGTACGGCGCCAGCGGGTTCACCGCCGCGGTGGGTTGCCCCACGACCGACTGCTTGCCGCCGGCCGTCTGTACGGTGCTCTTGTCGGTGATCTTGAAGTCCTTCGGCTGCGGGAACTTCGCGAACTCCACGCCGGGCGCGGCGAACTTGGCGCCGCTGCAGTCGAAGTCGTCCGGCTTGTAGGTCTGCGGACGCTGACCTACCGGCAGGTTCTTGGCGTTCGTCGGGCTGGTCGCCGGGTTCCACCCCTTCAGCGTGCACGAGCCGACGCCGGTCGTGGGGTGTCCTCCGGCTCCTTCGGCCGCGGTCAGCGAGGCCCCCGCCATTGCGATGACGGCGAGCACGCCCACCATCGCCGATCTCTTTTTCCACTTTCGCATCGATACGCCTCCGCTCAGAGCAAACTGTGCTGGTCGGATGACATGCACCCGTATAGTCGCCGCGAAACGGGTGCCGCTCAAGGTGGGCGTGCTGAGATTTTTTAGAAACCGGGGTCTTCGCCCGGCGTTCGTCCCCTGTTGCCTGACACTTTGACGCATCTTCGATTCCGATGCCGAGTAGGCATTCACAAGTATGCTGCTGGTGAGGCGAGTTGACGATATGGCAGATCGACTCGGTTTCTGCCGGGCCGGTCCGGTGGGCCTGTACGAAGCCAGGGCTGCGTCGAGGAGGCTGAAGCACCGCGAGACGCCAGGATTCGTCATGAGCCGGATCGAAGTCGGCGACCGGGCCTCGCGGGATCACAAACCTCCGCACGTGACACCGTGACGCAGATCACGGCAGACGCAGAACCTGCGCGCCGCAGCGGCCGTCTGGCTGGTGTGAGATCACGTAGGAGAGCACTGGACGAGCTGGACGAGGAGCACCTCCTCCGGCTGGTGGCCAGGGGTGACCGCGGGGCGTTCGACGAGTTGTACCGCCGCACGTCGCCGTGGCTGGCGGTGCGGCTGCGCCGCCGCTGCGCGGACGAGCAGATCGTCGCCGAGGTCATGCAGGAGACCTATCTGGCGGTGTGGCGCGCGGCCGGCGCGTTCGCCGGGAGCGCGATCGGTGGGACGGGTGTCGGGTGGGTGTGGACGATCGCGGCGCGCCGCCTCGTTGATGCGTTCCGGCGCCGGGCTCACCACGCCGAACCGCCGGCCGCCGCCGCCGAGCGGGCGGTGGTGCCCGCGGCGGAGGACGAGGTACTGGCCGCGACCGTCGGCGGCGAGGTCGGCGACGCCCTGCGGCAACTGGCCCCGGAACTGCGGCAGGTGTTGCAGGCCATGGTGCTTGACGGGCTTTCGGTGCGGGAGACAGCAGTGCTGCTCAGACTGCCCGAAGGCACGGTCAAAACCCGTGCCCGCCGGGCCCGGATCGCAATGCGGGAGGCACTGGCATGAGCACGGACCATGCGTCTATGCGGTTGATCGACGCGTACGCACGTGGTGATACGGCGATGGCCGCGGACACCGTATGGGCGCTGGAGGCCCATCTGGAGACGTGCGCGCTGTGCCGGAGCCGTCTGGCGGCCTCCGCGGCCACCGGGGCGCCGGGCATCGCCGCGCTCGTCGACGCCGTCCGGGCCGGTCTGGAACCGCAGTTGGACGCGGCCGTCCAGGCGCCCGCGCGGCGAGCGCGCCCGAGGTGGGTGTCGACCTGGCTGACTCCGGTCATGGCCCCGTGGCTGGCCATGACCGTCGCTGTCGCCCTGCTGGCGCTGCTGCTGGACGGGGCTGGGGCGCCGGCCTTCGGTGGGGCCTCGCCCATGGTGCTGATCGCGCCGGTGCTGCCGCTGTGCGCTGCCGCCGCATCGTGGTCGCGCGCCCTGGACCCGGCGCACGAACTGACGGCCTCCACCGCGTGCGCCGGTCTGCCCCTGCTCCTTCGGCGCACCACCGCCGTCCTTGCGGTGGTCGTGCCCGTGCTCCTTGTAGGGGGATGGCTGACCGGAGCCACGACGGCCGCGCAGTGGCTGCTGCCCTCCTTCGCCTTCACCTCCACCGCCCTGGCACTGGGCAGCGTCATCGGTGTGACCCGCGCCGCCGTCGCGCTGGTGGCCGGATGGGGAGCCCTCATCGCGGCACCCGCCTGGGCCACCGGCCGCGTCCCCCTCGTCCTGCAGCCGGACCAACTGCCCGTGTGGGCTGTGCTCCTCGCGCTCGGCACCGGCACCGTGATCGCCCGCAGAAACGCGTACTCAGCAGTGCGCAACCATCGTTGACCCTCGAAAGGGACCACCGCATGCAACCCGCGACGAGCGCGGCCGACACCGCGCCGAAGACCTACGCCTGGGAGATCCAGGCCACCGGCCTGAAAGTACGAGCCGGACGCAAGAAGATGGCCGTCGACGGGCTCGACCTGTCGCTGGGCACCGGCGCCCACGGCCTCCTGGGACCCAACGGAGCGGGAAAGACCACCCTGATCCGGTCCCTGGCCACCGTGCTGCGCCCCGCCGAGGGCGAACTGCGACTGTGCGGCACCTCCATCAGCGGGCTGGGCGACCTACGTGGCCTGCGCCGCCGGATCGGTTACCTGCCGCAGGAGTTCGGCTACTACAAGCGCTTCACGGTGCGCGAGTTCGTCGAGTACATGGCCTGGCTGAAGGAGGTTCCCAAGGCGGACATCCCCGCGGCCGTCCAACGCGCCGTGGAGCGGGTGGGCCTGGCCGACCACGCCGACCAGCGGATGAAGACCCTGTCCGGAGGCATGGTGCGTCGCGCCGGCATCGCCCAGGCCATCGTCAACGACCCTGAGTTGCTGCTGCTGGACGAGCCGACGGCCGGTCTGGACCCGGCGCAGCGGCTGCGCTTCCGCGAACTGCTGCAGGAGCTGGGCCGCGACGCCTGCGTGGTCGTCTCCACCCACCTGGTCGAGGACGTCGCGGCCGCCTGCTCCGACGTGGTGCTCTTCGCCGAGGGCCGCCTCGTCTTCCAGGGCAGCCCGGAGGTCCTGGCGGCGGCGGGCGGCTCCGAGTACCCGGGCGACAGCCCCCTGGAGCGCGGCTACTCGGCGCTGCTGCAGGGCTCCGAGCAGCAGAGGGGCAGCTGGTGAACGGGCGGGTGCTGCACATCGAGCTGAAGCGTTCCGTCGCCCCGTGGCCCGGCGTCGTCGTCCTGGGCGGCAGCCTGGCGGTCCTCTGCCTGATCGACGGGATCTGGTGGAAGGGCACCGCGGGGTGGACGGCCCAGTGGACCGCGATGGCCCTGTGGACCCGGTACCTGCTGGGCTTCTGGTGGCCGCTGGTGGTGGGCATGGGGGCGGTGTACGGGCTGCGCGACTCCCGCTCGCGGATGGCCGAACTGCTGACCACCACGCCGCTGCCGGCCTGGCGCCGTGCGGCGCTGCCGGCCGGTGCGATGGCCCTCGTGCTGGCGTCGGGCTTCGGCCTCCTCCTCCTGGTGGGCGGAGTCCAGGTGTCCCTCGGCGCCACCACCTACACGAGTCCCGGTTGGCTGCCGATCTCGCTCGTGGCAGCGCTGGCCCTCGTCGCGGCGGCCGTGTTCGGCATGGGCGTCGCGCGGGCCCTGCCCTCCGTGCTCACCCCGCCGGCCCTGACGGTGCTCTTCCTCTTGCTGATAAGCCTCCTGCGGCAGAACAACGAGGAGGCACTGCCGTCAGGCGTCGCGCCGAACCGGCTCGCCCTGCTGTCCCCGGTGACCGCGGATCCGCGGGAGATGCTGCTGACCCTGTCCGACTCCGTGCACCTCGGCCAGACGCTCTGGCTGCTCGGCCTGCTCGCCACCGGCTTCGCACTGCTGTCGGCCGCGACCCGCCGGACCCGACTGCTTGCGGTGGCCCCCGCCCTGGCCGGGGCGGCCCTGGCCGTGCTGATCCTCCCGGCCGCTCCGCGCGACACCTACGTCGTCGACAAGACCGCCGCCACCCTGGTCTGCGACGGACCGGTGTGCGTGACCCGGGCGAACCACTCACACCTGCCCGAACTCGCGCCACGCGGCAAGGAGGCGCTGCGCGTGCTGCACGACGCCCTGGGTGACAAGGCGCCGAACTCGGTGCGCGAGGACACCGAGCTGCGCGCGCTCGGCGACGAGCGCCGACTCTCCGGCGACGTGGTGCTGATCGACTACGACGACCCGCTGATCGCCCATGCAGCGGGGGCGGGACTGACCCGCCTCCTGGTCGCCCAGGGCCTGGCACCGAACTGTTCACCCAGCACTACTTGGGAGGGCGGGGGGCTGGTCGACATCCCCGCACAGAGCATCGCCGCGAGCTGGGCCCTCGGCGATCACCAGCTCGAACCGCTGCAGCAACCGGACACCGACGAGTACGCGCAGCGTGCATGGGCGAACGCCGAAGTCGCCTGGGAGAAACTGGCGGCCCTGCCGCCGGCCGAGCAGCGCTCGCGGATCGCCCAGGTGCATGCCGCCGCGCTCTCCTGCCAGAACGAGCTCACGGCGCTGACGGGGGAGACCTCCCCATGAGATGGCTGCTGTTGTACGCGCGTTCACGGCAGGTGCCCACCTCGGCCGCCGCGGTCACGCTCGTCGCGCTGGCGGTGTGGGCGCTCGACCAGGGCAGCGGCAAGGGCCCGGCGGACCTGGGGATCGCGGCCCTGCTCCTCACCGCGAACGTGGCGGCCGCTTCCGTCGGGCTCGGCGGGCAGGATGCCGCGCTGGACCGGACGGCCGCGATCCGGTGGATGCCCCGGCGGGCGGCGCACGTGCTGCTGATCGGCACGGTCGCCGGGGTGGCGCTGCTGGCGGTCCAAGCGGCGGGGCCGACGCTCGCCCCGGCCGCGCTCGTCGTCCGGGACAGCGCGGGCCTGGTCGGCCTGGCCGCGCTCGGGGCGGTGCTGTGCGGGCCGCCGTTCGGATGGACCCTGCCGACCGGCTGGCTCGCGTTCACCCTCCTCGTCCCGGTTCCGCCCGGCACCGCGGGAGAGGTGGGCAGCTGGATGATCATTTCCCCCGCCACGACGGCGTCCACCGCGACCGCGTGGGCCCTGCTGGCGACCGGCACCGTGCTGTACGCCACAGCAGGACCGAGACGGTAACTGACCCGCCCCGCGCCGACAAGGAGACCGCCCTGTTGTGAGCCCGGCAGCGCGGTGGCGACCGGTGACGGGAGGGCAGGTGGCCGCACCGGCACCTGCCTGCGCCAGATGCTGCTCGGCCACGCCGATCCGCTGGACCGACGAGCTCTATGACGCCCCGTACACCATCGTGGGCGACGGCGGCTGGTCCAACTGCACCGTCACCGCCGACACCATGTTCGAGCAGTCCAGCACCATCGAGCTGCTCGGCCGGGTCAACCAGCAGGGCCGGAACAACAACGGCCTCAACAGGGGTAGCGGCTCCGGGCGTTGTGGCTCAGAACCCGGTCAGCGTGGTCTTGCCGATCGCCGACCCGCTCTCCAGTAGCCGGTGGGCCTCGCGCAGGTTGGCTGCGTTGACCGGGCCCAGGTCCCGGGTCGCGGTGGTGGTGAGCAGTCCGGCGTCCACCAGCCGGGCGACCCGGTCCAGGATGTGATGCTGCATCTGCTGGTCGGCGGTGCGGAACATCGACCGGGTGTACATGAGCTCCCAGTGGAATGAGATGCTCTTCGGCTTGAGGGCGCCGATGGCGAGGGTGTCGAAGTCGTCGATGGCGACGATCTGGCCGAACGGGTTGAGCGCCTCGGCGTAGGCCGCCAGGTACCGGTCGGTGGCGGCGGTGCTGAAGACGTGGTCGACGCCGCCGGGGGCAACTTCCGTCAACTGCTCCACCAGCGGCCGCCGGTGGTCGATCACGTGGTGGGCGCCCATCCGGCGGGCGTATGCGGCCGACTCCGGGCGGGACGCGGTGCCGATCACGGTCAGCCCGGTCAGCGTCCGCGCCAGCTGGATGACGATCGAGCCGACCCCGCCCGCGGCGGCTGTGACCAGCAGGGTGCCGGTCTCGTCGAGGGCGCCGTACCGCAGCCCCAGGCGCTCGAACAGCCCCTCCCAGGCGGTCAGCGCGGTCAGCGGCAGGGCGGCGGCCTCGGTGAAGGTGAGGGTGGCCGGCTTGAGCCCGACCAGCCGCTCGTCCACGGCGTGGAAACGGGAGTTGGCACCCGGCCGGTCGAGCGCGCCGGCGTAGTAGACCTCGTCGCCGACCTCGAACAGCGTCACCTCCGCGCCGACCGCGACGACGGTGCCCGCCGCGTCCCAGCCGAGCACCCGCGGCTCGCCGCCCGGGTCGGCGTTCTGGCGGATCTTGTAGTCCACGGGGTTGACCGCGATGGCCTCGACCTGGACCAGGAGGTCGCGCGGTCCGGGCTGGGGGACCGGGAGTTCGAGGTCGAGCAGGCTCTCGGGGTCCTCCACGGGCAGGTTGGCGAGGTATCCGACGGCGGGCATGGTGGCGGGGCGGGGGTCGGTCATGGTGCGGTGTCCTTGCGGGTGTGGCGCGCGTACGGGAACTGCGGCTTGGCAGGCGTGGGTGCCGGTGACCGGGTTGCTGTCGATCAGGCGAACTCGGGTGTCATGGCGGCAGCGATCTTCAGGTGTGGAGCGGCCTGGTCGTCCAGGTCCAGGCGCTGAAGGGTGCGACCGAGCATGAGTCGGAGGTAGGAGTCGTCCGGCAGGTCGGTGACCAGCTGTTCCAGGGTGTGCCGGGCGCGGCCGAGCTGGGCGGAGGTGAAGTACGCGCGGGCGGCGAGGCGACGTACGTTGAGGTCGTCGCCGTGTTGGTCGAGCAGCGGTTGGAGCAGGGTGAGCGCTCCGAGCGGGTCGCGTAGTTCGAGGAGGGACTCGGCGTACCGCAGGCGCCCGACCTCTTCAGGCACATCGCGGTTCGGGCCTGCGGTGGCGAGGAAGTCGGCGATGACGTCGGGTGGTTGGGCGCCGGCCAGGGCCCGGTCTCCGACGACGATCGTCGGGGAGGTCTTGATGCCCCGCGCCTTGCCGATCAGACGAAGTTCCCGGACGGCGCGGTCGGCTGCGTCGGTGTCGATCAGCGCGGCGCCTTCGGCGAATCCGGCGGTGGTCGCAATCGTCCGGAGCGTGTCACGCGCGCTGATGTCGTGGCCCTCGACGAAGTGTGCCCGCATCAGGTGCTCGGCCACGGTGTCCTGCAGCGGGCCGCCGCCGTGCTCATGGGCGAGGGCGAGGAGGCGGTGTGCGTCGTGGCTGCTGGATCGCCAGGCCGCACCCCAGGCGGGCCCCAGCCCTTCTGCGGCTGCGATCCGGGAGATGGGCACCTGGTCCTCCGCAGTCGCAGGGTCCGGCGCGCACCGGGCTGCGGTGGCGTCGACCAGCGGGTCGCGCAGGGCCGGTTCCACGGGGACGGCCTGGGGCGGGGCGGTCGGGTTGATCCGGTACGGGCGCCAGACGACCTCGATGTCCCGGGCGGACAGCGCCGGATCGGCGAGGGCCGCCTCCAGCCGGCGTTTGCCGATGTAGGCCCAGGGGCAGACCACGTCCGCCCAGATCTCGATGCGCATCCCGGCCCTCATGTCCTCTCTGCGGTTCTTGCTTGCCGTGCGGGTGTACAGGCCGGTGCGGGCGCCGGGCGCCCACACCGGCGGAGTGGGTTGGCGACCGGGTCCGGTGCGGCCCGGCGCCATGTGTGGGGTGGTCAGCCGATGAAGTCGGCGAGGTTCCGCTTGAGCTGGTCCTTCGGCAGGGCGCCGACGATGGTCTTGACGGGCTTGCCGCCGGTGAAGACCTTCAAGGTCGGGATGGACATGATCCCGTACTGGGCGGCGAGGGCGGGGTTCTCGTCGATGTCGACCTTCACGACCGTCAGGCGGTCGCCGTGCTCGGCGGCGATCTGGTCCAGGGTGGGGGCGATCATCCGGCACGGGGGGCACCAGGTGGCCCAGAAGTCGACCAGGACGGGCTTGTCGCTCTGGAACACGAGCTCCTCGAAGTTGCTGTCGGTTGCGGTGATGGTGGTGCCGGCCATGGGGGATGTCCTCGATCTGTCGGTGACTCGGGTGATTCGGGTGTAGTCGGATGGTTCGGATGGGTGGTGGGGGCAGGTCCGGTCAGACGGTGGCGGCGACGGCGGTGACGGCCAGGGCCTCCAGGTCGGCCAGCGAGGCCAGGTGGCGCTCGGCGTCCAGGGCGGCGGAGGATCCGAAACGTATCACGGTGCAGTGATATCAGGCAAGAGTGGTATCAGGCTGGAGTGATGTGTGATAATCGAGGCATGCTGACATCAGGTACCGACAAGGCGACGCTGACGCAGGGCGACCTCATTCGAGTACTGGGTGAACCTCTGCGCCTGCGCATCGTGATGCTGCTCGCGCAGGCGGCCCTGTGCACCAATCACCTGATCAAGGAGACGGGGGCACGACAGACCGCGCTGTCCAACCATCTGCGGGTGCTGCGCGAGGCCGGCATCGTGGAGTCTGAGCCGCACGGCCGCTTCACCTACTACCGCCTGCGCCCCGAGGTGCCGGAAGCCCTGGCGGAGTTCTTCGCCGAGCTCGCCCGGACGGCGGCGGAATCACTGGCCGCGGACCGCAAACGGCCCTGCGAGTGACCGATGTTGAGCTTGCCCGCGTCTCGTGAAGCCGGCGTCGGATTCACTGCGAAAGTCTCGGCCGGGCAGGTCGTCGATGCGGCGCTGAGTTGCCGCACGACCGCCCCCCCCGAGCCCGTGAAGAACGTCGATTTCCGCGAGCATGCCTGTCGGCACCGGGGGCCATCAGGCAGGATCCACCTGGCGCCCCAGAAAACTAGAGCCAGTAGTTTCGCCTGGCGAGAACGTACACTGGTCCGCGTTCGCGGCCCAATGCCGGGGCGGACGGACTCGGACAGTGAGAGGAGGGCGAGATGGGCAGACCGTCACGGTCGATGCTGACCCGGGACGGGATCATGGAAGCCGCTCTCGCCCTGGTTGACGAGGAGGGCGCCGAGGCCCTGTCGACCACCCGCCTCGCGGCCCGCCTGGGCGTCAAGGGCCCGTCCCTCTACAACTACGTCTCCAGTCGTGCCGAGATCATCGACGGGGTCAGCGAGCTCATCGTCGCCGAGATGGATCTCGACCCCACCATCCGCCCCTGGACCGCCGCTCTCGACAGCTGGGCACGCGCCTACCGCGCCACGTTCGCCGCCCACCCGAACATGGTTCCACTGCTGGTGATGCGGCCGACCCAGTCCATCGCCGCACTCCAGAGCTACACCAGCGCCTTCGCGGTGCTGCGCGAGGCGGGCTGGCCGGAGGACCGCATGGCGCCGATCGTGCAGTGCCTCGAGTACTTCCTCACCGGCGCGGCCCTCGACTTCGGCCTGCCGCGCCAGGTGCAGAGCGAGGGCCTGGTGCCCGGCCTGGACCCCGCCCTCGCGGATCCGCTCCGCCTCGGTGACCTGGCCTTCGAAACCGGCCTCACCATCCTGATCCGCGGCTTCGAGGAAACGCTGAACAACCTGCGGACCCAGCACCACAGCTGACGCCATTTCAGCTTTCGGCGCCGCACCCCTCTGCCTACTGTCACCCCCGCGTCGGACGGTGAACGCGGACTGGTGTACGTTCATGCCGACCTAAAACTACTGACTCTAGTTTTAGTGGCGCCCAATGGGCTGCACTCGGCATGCCCTGGTGGCACCCCGCAGCCATCCCTTCGTACGCGTCCTGCACCTGCGCACAGCCGGCTCACTGGCACCGCGACCCCGAGTGCCGCACCACAAGCCGGTTGACGCCTCAGCAGAAGAAAGGCCTCATCCCAGACATGAGCATCAAGGCGAAGTTCGTCACCACCGCGGCCCTGACAGTCGCCATCAGCACCGGCCTCGCCGCCCCCGCGATCGCCGCCCCGGCGCACCCGGCAGCGGTCGCCCCGGCCGCCCCGGCGAGTGCCGGCACCGCGAGCGCCGGCACCGTGACCGAGGCGCAGTGGCTGACCGATGTGAGCACCGCGATCGCGCCGGCCCGCGCCTACGTCGAGCAGCGCACGGCCCAGCCCACGGACCAGCACCTCGCGATCGTGTTCGACATCGACAACACCACGCTCGCGACGCACTTCCACCCGTTCACGATGCCGGGCATCGCACCGGTCGTGCAGCTGGCGCAGTACGCCCACTCGCGCGGAGTCGCGATCATCTTCGTCACCGCGCGGCTGGACTTCATCGACCCGGTCACCCGCCACAGCCTGAGCGAGGCGGGCTACACCGTGGACGAGCTGCGCGGGCGCGACCTGGGCGATCTCTTCGAGCCGGTCCAGCAGTTCAAGACGAACGAGCGGATCAAGGTGGAGAACGAGGGCTACACGATCATCGCCAACGTCGGCAACAACTGGACCGACATCGACGGCGGCCACGCCGAGCAGACCTTCAAGCTGCCGGACTACAACGGCCTGCTCTCCTGACCCACCCCGCCAGGGCGACTCACATCGTCCGGGGCCCGGCCGGTGCGCCGGGTCCCGGACGGTTCCCACGCCGAAGGTCAGCGGGGATGGTCATGAGGCACATCGGTATCCGTGCCGGAGGCCCCCGCCTCGGCCACCGGCATCGCCAGTACGGCTCGGCGAGTGAGCGTCCGGAGGAACGACTCGACGGGGAGATCCTCGGCGCGCTCAATGAAGCCGATTCGAACCGCCGGGCCACATCCTTCTTGCGACGCGGCGATCATCCCGGCCGCCGCGCTGCTGTTCGGTGTCCGAGGAGGAGACGGGTCACATGGGTGAGCACCGGTCGTACCGCAGGAATCTCGCGGTGCACGCCGCCGTGAGCCAGGGGCTGCTGGATCGTGACGACGCAGGCCTGGCCGCATTCGTTGACCTGACGGGGGTCGGCGAGAGTGTGGCGTCACTGCACCGCGCGTGGCCCAGCGCGGTGCCCGTGCGGCATGCTTTCGCCGCCAAGGCCAACTGCCTGGTGCCGGTGCTGCGACTGCTGCGCGACCACGGAATGGGCTGCGAGGTGGCAAGCGCCGGTGAGCTGGCCCAGGCCGTCGCAGCCGGCTTCCGGCCGGATGAGATGATCTTCGACTCGCCGGCCAAGACCCGCCAGGAGCTTGCGCACGCCCTCAGCCTGGGCATCGCCGTCAACATCGACAACTTCCAGGAGCTGGCCCGCGTCGACGAGTTCATGGAGCGCGGTGGCTCCAGGTCGAACATCGGCATCCGGATCAACCCGCAGAACGGCAGCGGAGCCATCGAAGCCGTCAGCACCGCATCGCTCTCGTCGAAGTTCGGCATCCCGCTGGAGGACGAGGGAAGCCGGGAACGGCTGCTCGACGCCTACCGCCGACGGCCCTGGCTGCGATGGGTGCACGTGCACGTGGGTTCGCAGGGCTGCGCGTTGGAGCTCACGGCCCAGGGCATCGCACGGATCGTCCGCTTCGCAGAGGCGGTCAACGCTGCAGCGGGCCGGCAGCAGATCGTCGGCATCGATGTCGGCGGCGGGCTGTCGGTCAACTTCGCCGGTGAGGACGACACCCCCAGCTTCCACGACCACGTCTCCCACCTGCGTGCCGCCGCCCCCGCCCTGTTCAGCGGGGAGTATCAAGTCGTCACGGAGTTCGGCCGCTCGGTGATGGCGAAGAACGGCTTCATCGCGGCACGAGTGGAGTACACGAAGACGGCCGGCGGCACCCCGATCGCGATCACCCATGCCGGCGCGCACGTCGCCGCCCGCACCGCGCTCGCTCCCGAGGCCTGGAAGCTGCGCCTCGCGGCGTACGGCGAGGACGGGCTGCCCAAGGACGGCGTCCTGACCAAGCAGGACGTCGCCGGGCCGTGCTGCTTCGCCGGCGATCTCGTGGGCCGCTCGCAGGCGCTGCCGCTCCTGGAGCCCGGAGACGTCGTCGCGCTCCTGGACACGGGCGCCTACTACTTCTCCACGCCCTACCAGTACAACAGCCTGCCCGCACCTGCGGTGTACGGCTTCGACATCGCCGAGGACGGGACGGTGCGCTTCACGTTGCTCCGCCGTGCGCAGACCACCGGCGATGTGCTCGCCGCCAGCGGTCCCTGAGCCCGCCGCGCGCCCAGCAGGGCTTGCGGGCCCGCGTGCATCCCCCTCACACGGACAGCCTGGCGCCATCGCGCCGCCCCGGAACAGCCGCCGCACGGCGCGTCATGTCACAGCAGGGCAAGGGATCTCTGATGTGGCACCTGCTCGTCGTGGCCTCGCCGACCAGTGGTTCACCCTGGGCATCCCCTTGGCTCCTGGGAACGGGACGAGCAGACGCGTCGCGCGTGGCGGGCGACTTCGGCGGGCGGCGTTCGGGCACGCTCGCGTCATCCTGCTGTTCGTCAGAAGCCATGGCACACAAGACGCGTCGTGCGACAGGTCGGTTCCCGCTGGCGGCGGCGGACGACCACCCGACTGCACTGCCCCCGGGCATCCCGCCTGCCAAGCCGCACCTGTGGCCAAGGGCTCACAGGCGGGCGAGGCACACAGTGCGGTCGGGTTAACCTTCCGCACCCACACGCCGTGACAGCCCGTTAATGCGGCCTTCCTAGTGTGCTGATCGTGGGAACCTCCCACCGCCCGCCGTGCCGCCCCGCGCGCCCGGTGGGGACTGCGACCCTCGGGGAGGGAGTCCCGGTGACGACGCCAGGCTCGAAGGCGGACAGCGTGCGGACGGTCTGCTCGTACTGCGGCGTCGGCTGCGGGATCGTGCTGGAGATCGGCCGGGACGCCGCCACCGGGCGGCGCACCGCGAAGAAGACCTCGGGCGACAAGCAGCATCCGACGAACTTCGGGCGGCTCTGCACGAAGGGCTCGACCAGCGCCGACATGATGGCCGCCGACGGGCGGGCCGCCACGGCGCTGATCCGCACCGAGCGCGGCGCCGGGCCCGCCGAGGCGGATGTGGACACGGCGATCACGGCGGTGGCCGGGCGGCTGCGCGCGATCCTGGACGAGCACGGTCCGGACGCCCTGTCCTTCTACGTCTCCGGGCAGATGTCGCTGGAGGCGCAGTACCTCGCCAACAAGCTCGCCAAGGGCTTCGTGCGGACGAACCAGATCGAGTCCAACTCCCGCCTGTGCATGGCGTCCGCCGGTTCCGGCTACAAGCTGTCGCTCGGTGCGGACGGCCCGCCCGGTTCGTACCAGGACTTCGACCGCGCGGACGCGTTCTTCGTGATCGGCGCCAACATGGCGGACTGCCACCCGATCCTGTTCCTGCGGATGATGGACCGGATCAAGTCCGCCGGGGCGAAGCTGATCGTCGTCGACCCGCGCCGCAACGCCACCGCCGACAAGGCCGACCTGTTCCTCCGGATCAGGCCGGGCACCGACCTCGCCCTGCTGAACGGCTTGCTGCACCTGCTGGTCCAGAACGGGCACACCGACCCGGAGTTCATCGCCGAGTACACCGACGGCTGGGACGCCATGCCCGGCTTCCTCGACGACTACCCGCCGGAGAAGGTCGCCGAGATCACCGGTATCCCCGAGGCGGACATCCGGCAGGCCGCGCAGTGGATCGGCGAGGCCGGCGAGTGGATGAGCTGCTGGACCATGGGCCTCAACCAGTCCACCCACGGCACCTGGAACACCAACGCCCTGGTCAACCTGCACCTCGCCACCGGCGCCATCTGCCGCCCCGGCAGCGGGCCTTTCTCGCTGACCGGCCAGCCGAACGCGATGGGTGGTCGCGAGATGGGCTACATGGGGCCTGGCCTGCCCGGCCAGCGCTCCGTCCTCATCGACGCCGAGCGGGCCTTCATCGAGGAGCTGTGGGGCGTCGGGTCGGGCACGCTGCGGACCGAGGTCGGCCGCGGCACCGTCGAGATGTTCGAGCGGCTGGCGGCCGGCGACATCAAGGCCTGCTGGATCATGTGCACCAACCCGGTCGCCTCGGTCGCCAACCGCAGGACCGTCATCGCCGGTCTGGAGGCCGCCGAACTGGTCGTCACCCAGGACGTGTTCGCCGACACCGAGTCCAACGCGTACGCGGACGTCGTGTTGCCCGCGACGCTGTGGGCGGAGTCCGACGGCATCATGATCAACTCGGAGCGGAACCTCACCCTCGTCCAGGGCGTCGTCGACCCGCCCGGGCAGGCGCTGCCCGACTGGCAGTTGATCGCCCGGGTCGCCTGCGAGATGGGCTTCGCCGCGGCCTTCAGCTACGCGAGCGCCGAGGACGTCTTCGAGGAGCTCAAGCGGGCCTGGAACCCGAAGACCGGCTGGGACCTGCGCGGCGTCAGCTACCAGCGCCTGCGCGAGACCCCGGTGCAGTGGCCGGCACCGACCCCGGACGGAAGCGACCGCAACCCGATCCGCTACCTCAACGACGGCGTCAGCCAGACCCTGCTGGAGCGCGAGGACGGCACCCGGCCGCGGCTCGTCTTCCCGACCGCGAACGGGCGCGCCCAGTTCTTCCCCCGCCCGCACCTGCCGGCCGCCGAACTTCCCGACGACGACTACCCGTTCGCCCTCAACACCGGCCGCCTCCAGCACCAGTGGCACACCCTCACCAAGACCGGCAAGGTCGCCAAGCTCAACAAGCTCAACCCCGGCCCGTTCGTCGAAGTCCACCCCGAGGACGCCGCCGCGATGGACGCCCGGGACGGCGACCACATCGAGGTCGTCTCCCGCCGCGGCCGCGCCGTCCTGCCCGCCGTCGTCACCGACCGCGTCCGCCCCGGGAACTGCTTCGCCCCCTTCCACTGGAACGACCTCTTCGGCGAGTACCTCAGCATCAACGCCGTCACCAACGACGCCATCGACCCGATCTCCTTCCAGCCGGAGTACAAGGTCTGCGCCGTGGCGATGCGCGTCGTTCCCGCCCCCGTACCCGAGGAGACCGCGCCGGTGCCGGCCACCGCCGACCCGGCCACCCCGGCGCAGCAGCCGCAGAGCCCGCCCGCCCTGCCGCAGGCCGCCGCCGCGGCCCCTGCTCCGGCTGCGACCGGCGGCCTGTCTGCTGCCGTCCCTGCCCTCGCCGCGCTGCTCGGCATCGCCGACCTCACCCCGCCGGCCCTTGACGAGCCGGAGCGCCGCTACCTGTCCGGGTACCTCTCCGGAGTCGTACTCGCCCCGCCCGGCGGGGTCCCGGTGCTGCCCGCGAACGCACCCTTCGACCCGGGGACGGCGCTGTGGGTCGACGGCGTGCTGGCCGGCATGTTCTCCCGGACCGCCGCCCCGGCCTCGCTCACCCCCGCAACCGTGACGCCGCTCTCCCCGAGCCCGACCGCCGCTCCCGTCGCCGCCGCCCCGGCACGGAACCTGCTCGTCCTGTGGGCCTCGCAGACCGGCAACGCCGAGGAGTACGCCGCCACCGCCGCCGCCCGCCTGGCCGAGGCCGGCCGCGCCCCGACCCTGCTCGCCATGGCCGACGCCACCCCCGAGCAACTCACCTGCGACACCGACCTGCTGATCGTCACCAGCACGTTCGGCGACGGCGACGCCCCTGACAACGGTGCCGACTTCTGGCAGGGCCTCAGCGCCGCGAACGCCCCGCGGTTGGAGGGTGTGCGGTACTCCGTCCTGGCGTTCGGCGACTCCGGCTACGACGACTTCTGCGGCCATGGCCGCCGCCTCGACGAGCGTCTCGCCGAACTCGGTGCCACCCGCCTGCACCCTCGCACCGACTGCGAACCGGACGACGACGAGGCCGCCGCTCGGTGGCTCGACCAGGTCACCGCCGCGCTCGCCAGGTCAGCCGAGCGGCAGCCGGCGCCGGGTCCGGCAGCCACGGCGAACGCGGGGGCGGCGGCCGCCGCAGCCCCCTTCGTCACGCCTGCTCCCGCTGTCACCACGGCGCCGGCCGCAGTCCCCGCGAGCCGGCCCGCCACCTATTCGAAGGCCGCTCCCTTCGCAACTCTCCTGATCGGTAACCGCGTGCTCAGCCTGCCGGGATCGCTGAAGGAAGTCCGGCAGTTCGCCTTCGACACCCGCGGAGGCGAACTCGCGTACGAGGCCGGCGATGCTCTCGGCGTGTGGCCCGCCAACGGGTCCGCACTCGTCGCTGAGTGGCTGACCCTCACCGGCCTCGACCCCGACGAGACCGTCTCGCTGCCCGACAGCGGCGACCTGCCCCTCGGCGAGGCCCTGCGGACCCGCCTCGACATCGCCCGCATCACTCCGGAACTGCTCAGGTTCACGGCCGAGCGCACCGGAGACCGCGACCTCAAGCGCCTGCTGCGACCCGGCAACAAGGGCGAACTGGCGAAGTGGAGCTGGGGTCGGCAGGCCGCAGACGTCATCGGCGCGTTCCCCGTCCGGGCCCGCGCCGCAGAATGGGTCGGAGTCCTCAAGCGGCTCCAGCCCCGCCGCTACTCCATCGCCTCCAGCCCGCTGGCACACCCGAGCGAGGTGCGCCTCACGGTGTCCGTGGTCCGCTACACCAACGACCTCGGCCGGGACCGCAAGGGCGTCTGCTCCACGTACCTCGCGGACTGCGCCGACGACGGCCCGGTACCGGTGTTCGTCCAGCGTTCCCCGCACTTCCGGCCGCCCGCCGCCCCCGCCACGCCGATGATCATGGTGGGCCCGGGTACCGGCGTCGCGCCGTTCATCGGCTTCCTGGAGGACCGTCAGGCCCGCGGCCACACCGGCCCGAACTGGCTGTTCTTCGGTGAACAGTGCGAGGCCACCGACTTCTACCACCGCGACGAGCTGGAGGCGTACCGTGCCTGCGGCCACCTGGACCGCCTCGATGTCGCCTTCTCGCGCGACCAGCGCAACAAGATCTACGTCCAGGACCGGATGCGCGAGCACGGCCCGCGCCTGTGGCGCTGGCTCCAGGACGGCGCCCACTTCTACGTCTGCGGCGACGCCGGTCGGATGGCCAAGGACGTCGACCAGGCCCTGCGGGAGATCGTCGCGGCCCATGGCGGCATGGACGAGGAGGCCGCTGCCACGTACGTCCGCCAACTCGCGAGCGACAAGCGCTACGTCCGCGACGTCTACTGACCCCGAGCTGCCGGCGGCGGCCGTCTCGCGCAGCCGGCGGCGGGGACCGGGCCTGCGGCCGTGGCCGCGGGTGCCGGCTTCCGGTGCAGCCGTACGCGGCAGCCGGGGCCGGGTCACCTGGGGACACTTGCGGCCCGGTGTTCATCGGGCCGGTGCGGACGCCGGCGGGGGAGTGGCTCAGGCCGTGGCGAGTGAGACTTCGGTCGACTTGATCAGAGCCACGACGGAGGTGCCGGCGGTCAGGCCGAGGGCCTCGACGGCTTCCTTGGTGATGGCGGCGGTCAGCTCGCCGCCCTCGACGTCGACCTTGACGGAGCCCATGGCGCCGCCGGTGGCGACGTCGGTGGCGACGTCGGTGACGGTGCCCGCGATCTGGTTGCGGATCGAGATGCCCTCGACCGGGGCGGTCGCGAGCGATACCTCGGTGGACTTCACGAGCGCCTTGACGGCAGTGCCCTCGGCGATGCCGAGGTCCGTCACGGCGTCGGTGGTGATCGCTGCGGTGATGTCCTGACCGCCGGCCAGGCGGACCTTCACCGTGGACATGGCCTCGCCGGCCGTGACGGAGGTGACGGTGCCGGGGATCCGGTTGCGGATGCTCAGGCTCATGGACGTACGCCTCACTCGGGTCAGTCGTGGAAAGCGCGGCTTTCGGGCCGCCAGGCCACGCTAGCCGCGCCGATCACGCGCCGCAGAACATCCCTCGTACCGGCTAGATCTGGCCCCACCCCCTTGGCAGCCGCCTCCCGCGCGGTCTCGATGCTGCGGGGGCTGCGCGGGAGGCGGCTTCGGACTGTGGCGCGGCCCGGCCCAGCGCGCCGACCGACTCGCCATCGCCTACCCGGCCGCACTCACCTCGTGGTCATCCTCGCCCGGACCCGCAGCCGGCCGACGAGGCAGAAGCCGGCCTGCGCGAGGGGAGAGGGTGCTTCGGCGGGCCGTCAGCGCCGTCCGCAGTCGGCCGAGGCCGAGTTGGAGGACGAGGGTGCCGGCTGCGGCGATGCCGAAGGCGGCAGCGCCGCCCAGGGGCTTGGCCAGGGCCGCGACCAGGAAGCAGAAAGCGGCGAAGCCGCAGAGGCCGCGAAGCACACCGCGCAGTGTCGCCACTGCCACGGCAGGGCCGCCCTGCGCGAGTGCGAAGGTCGCGACCACGCTGGTGCCGATGGGGAAGGGGGCGAGCACGCCCGTCAGGTCGGGTCCGAGCTGGGAGGCGGCAGTGGTCAGAGCGGTCACCAGCAGCGCGGTGGCGGCGCCGCGGGCCGGCAGGTCCCATCGCGGTGGCGCCGGTGCCGGCGGTAGCGCCTCGGTGCGGATCCGGGCAAGCGCCTTCACGCCGACGGCGGTTGCTGTCAGTGACAGGCACAGAGCGACGAGCGGCGGCACCGCGAGGAGCGAGAGCACGAGGTCCGCGGCGAGGCATCCCGCCCAGGCCACCAGCAGGGTGACCGCCCAGTGTCGGGTCCGCGACGCCTGGGACAGCTTGGCGAAGACGACCGTGAAAAGGGCCAGCGACACCAGGCCCAACAGTGAAGCCCCGGCCGCGCGGGCGGCGAAGGACGGGCCGTGCTCCAGGCAGGTGATGCCAAGGATCGGCCCGGCCACGATCGGCATGGCTACCAGGGTGCCCGCCAGTGAAGGCCCCCATCGGCGTCCGGCCAGAGACGACGCGACCACCAGCCCGGGTGCGAGGAACAGCTTCAAGATCAGCATCGACACTGGCGTCATCCTGGCACATGCGGCGGCGCGTTGAGCGGCCAGGGCCCTCGGTGTCCGGCGTGGTGAGCCGCCGGCCGGACACGGGGGAGTTCGGCATGGTGCTGCGCTCGAAGGGCTTCTTTCTGGCTGGCCTCCCGACCAGCCGTCACCGGCCTGTGGTCCCAGGCGGGTTCGGTCGCCCGCTTCGAACCCTCCGGCATGCGCTCGACCTTGGGGCCGGCGGTAGACCTGGCCGGTCTCACCGATGCGACAGCGCTGACCGGCCTCGGCGCGGAGCAGGTGCAGAGCGGCCAGGAGCTGGTCTTCATCGGCACCGGCCTGCGCAAGGGCGAGTTGCGGGCCGCGCTCACCCACTGCCTGCTGGACGACGCCGAGCACGCGGCCGGGCCGCACGCCTGGATGGCGTTCGAGGACCATCCCCCAGCCTTCGGCCGGGAGGTGCCCCCAACCGCGTGGGACGAGTACGAGCTCCTGCAGGACCACGACCACTCCCACGCCTAGGGCGAAGCGCCGAGCAACCTCGTGGTCCGGGCCGACAGCTGAACGGCTATCGGCCCGGACCACAAGTAGTGCTGCGGGCGGCGTTCGCAGCGCGGTCAGGGCTTGGCCGTCGTTGCGGTCAGCTCTCCGTGGCGCCGGCCAGCGCGCCCGGACCAGGTGCGGTTTCCGGCGGTTCCGCCGGCTGCCGTGCTGCGGCGAGAGCGCCCGGCCAGGCCGCGACCGCGGCGGCGAAGGCAGCGGCGCCCGCAGCAGCCAGGAAGCCCCAGACGGGCCCCGACGGCTGGTCGACGACCGCACCGGTGACGGCGGAGCCGAGCGCGGCGATGGAGAGGTTCGTGGTGGTGAGCCAGGTGTAGGCCTCGTTGAGCATCTCGGGCGGGGCGAGCCTGGCCACCAGGTTGGCCTCGACGGTGAGGGCCGGGGCGATCACCGCTCCACTGAGTAGGAGCAGTCCGCCGAGCGCGGGGGAGCCGGGCATCAACGCCCAGAGCGCGTAGCCGGCCGCGAGCCCGATCAGCAGCAGCACGAACTGCCGCACCGGCGGGGTGCGGAACTGCCGGGTGCCGTACCAGAGGCCCGCCACTGCGCTGCCGATGCTCCAGACCGCGATCAGCACACCGGCGGAACTGTCGGCGGCCGCGCCGTCGTGCTGCTTGGTGAAGGCCGCGATGGCCACCGGCGATGCGCCGAAGGAGAAGGCGATTCCCGCCGCGCACAACAGCAGGGCCGGGAATCCGGGGGCACGCAGCGGGCCGAGCCCACGGGTCCGGGCGCGGGTCCCGCTCGGCCGCAGCCCCCTCATGGCGGCGCCCCGGGCGACCACGACCGTGCCGACACCGGTGCAGAGCGCCGCGGCGACCAGCGCGGCGGCGGGGCCGGTGACGCCGGCCGAGCTGTGGCAGGCCCGGCCCAACGGACCGGCCACCAGCATGAAACCGGACAGCAGCAGCGGGCCGACCACGAAGACCAGCTCGAAGAGCGCCGACTCGGCGGCCATGGCGGCGGTGCGCGCCTCCTCCCGTCCGCTTCCGGGGCCGGTCAGCTTGGCCCAGGAGGCGCGCAGCGCGGGCGAGATGGAGGGGAAGGCCGCGCCGGACAGCAGAGCCGCCACGCACAGCACCGGCAGTGGTGCGCGCATCAGCACGGCCGTCAGCAGGGCCAGCTGGGTGGCCGCGTAGCCGACGGCGAAGACCGGCAGGATCCGACCGGGCCCGAACCGGTCGGCGAGCCGGCCTCCGACGGGGGCCGCTGCGGCGGTGGCCAGCGAGGTCATGGCGGCGACCAGGGCGGCGCGGCCGAAGCTGCCGGTGGTCTGCTGGATCACCAGCAGCCAGGCGATGACCGTGACGCCCTGGCCCAGCCGGGCGACCACTCCGCCGACCAGGAGGAGTGGGGCGCCGGGGACTCGCCAGATCCGGCCGTACTGCGCGAACGCTGTCACCGGCGGCTCCTCTCTGCGTGATGGTCGGTCAACTCAGGTGGTGCGACCGGCCGGGCGGTCACCCGGAAGTCACGGGCGGTGGCGGTGATCGCCTCCTTGACGGCGGCGCTGCTCGGACCGGCGAAGCGGAAGCGGCCGCCGACGTGCTCGTAGTAGGCGTCCGCGGCCGGCACCAGCTCGCCGGGGCGGGGCACCGACTCGGCGTACGGGCCCGGGGAGCGGCCGACCATCGGGGTCGCCTGCTCGATCACGCACGGTCGGGCGGCCGGCAGCGGGGCGAGCAGCCACCCGCCGACCCGGGACCCGAGGGCCGGGTCGGCCGCTGCCCGCGGCCGCTCGCCGACCGCGATCCGAAAGGCCGCCTCCATCAGGTCGTAGCCGTGCAACTCCCGCCAGAGGAACGGGATCTCCGCACCTCCGACGCGGGCGCCGACCTCCAGGAAGGAACAGCGGTCGCCCTGGAGGAAGAGCTCCAGGTGCAGGACGGTCGGGGCGTCGGTCAGTGCCCGCAGCACGGCGGTGGTGAACTCCTCGATGGCCCGCAGGGTCCGTGGGTCGTCCACCTCCACGGAGCCCAGCGGGGTGCCGGTCCGGAAGTCGAGGCAGGTGTCGAGGTAGCGGGAGGCACGCCACGGGCCGAGCCGCCGGCCGTCGAAGACGCCGTCGACGTGGTGGATCGGGTGCGGATTGAACGCCTGGACGAGCGCCGGTACCCCAGACCAGTCGGCAGCAGCCAGGTCCTCCGGTCCGCGCAGGATCCGCACACCCGCACTGGAGCTTCCGGTCCGGGGCTTGAGGACCACCGGCCAGCCGTGCCGGGCGGCGAAGCCCGCCACGGCCTGCGGGTCGGGCGCCGGGGCGAAGGGGGGAACCGTCAGACCCGCGTCAGCCACCTGTCGGGCCATCAGCAACTTGTCGCGGAACGGCAGCAGTTGACCTATGCTGCGCCCCGGTGCGCCGAGTCCGGCCGCCAGTTCGGCCGCGACGAGCAGGTCGTCCTCCTTGAGCGCGACCACCGCCCGCAACGGGCCGTGGCGTGCGGCGAGGCGTTCCAGCTCCTTTCGGACCAACGGCAGTTCGTCGGTGGCGGGCACGATGACGACCTCGGCCGCGCCACGGGGTACGGCGGGAGCGCCGACCTCGGTCGTGAGGTAGCTGACGGCGTACCGGTCGTGGTCCAGGTAGCGCTCGTACTCGGCGTAGCGGTCCCGCCAGCGGTGCAGAACGGCGATGTGCGGCCGACCGGTCATGTGCTGCTCCGGTCGGGTTCGAGGTCGTAGAAGCCGTGGCCGTCCAGGTAGTTGACGGTGTTCAGGTCCCTGGCGACGACTGCGGCCACCCGGTGGGTGAGGCCGATCAGCATCGGCTCGGAGCTGTCGTCCACGGTGCGGGGCAGGAACTGCCCTGGCTTCACCGCGAACTGGAGATTGTGGAAGCTCGGCAGTGCCTCGACGTGCTTCAACAGCGGGTACGAGCGCAGGATGCCCTCGACCGGAGAGGTGAGGAAGGCCATCGCGGCGTGCCGCTCGACGTGGTGCGGCTCGTCGTGGGTGGCGAGGAACTCCTCGGGGCGCAGGTAGGCCTGGACGGTGCGCAGCACCTGCGATTCCCCGGTGACCAGTTCGGCGTAGTACGCGGTGTCGGCGCCGCACAGCCGGATCCCGGCCTCGACCAGGCAGGGCCCGTCGGGGGTCAGCATGATCTCCAGGTGGGCGGGTCCGTGCCGCACGCCGAGGGCGTCCAGTACGGCGAAGCCGTAGGCGACCAGCTCGTCCCGGTGCCGGTCGTCGGGCGGGACCGAGACGGCTCCGCTGATCCGTTCGCTGACGCCGTTGGCGGAGAGCTTGGTGTACCGCCAGACGTCGGTGGCCCGGTGCCGGCCGTCCCGGCTGACCGTGTTGACGACGTACTCGGTGCCGTGCAGGAACTCCTGGGCCACCACGGCCTCGTTGCGGTGGGCGAAGATGTTGGTGGCTGCCGCAACGGTGCCGAAGGCCGCTGCCGACCGGTTGGGCGTGGTGCAGAAGGTGACGCCGTCGTTGCCGGCGCTGCGGATCGGCTTGACCACGACCTGGCCGCCGATCTGCCGGTGCCAGTCGGCCAGTTGGTCGGCATCGGTGGCCAGCAGCTGGCGGGCCCCGCGCAAGCCGGCCGCCTTGACCGCCTCGATCTGCAGGTACTTGTCGCGCCGGGCGGTGCTGAGCGCCGTGCCGTTGGTCGCCAGGCCGAGCGCCTCGGAGAGCCGGTCGGCGAGTTCCACCCCGGACTCGCCACCGGTGATCACCACGGCGGGGTCGTGGGCGGCCACGGCACGCAGGGTCGCCTCGAAGTCGCCGTGGTGGACGATGTTGTCGCGGAACTGTCCGACGGGGAACGGCGCGCGGTAGACCGGCGGCGCCTCGGGAGTGCTCTGCACCCGCACGCACACCGCTCCGGCGTCCAGGAACCCCTGGGCCAGGCGCATGGTGGGGGCATAGACGTCGACCATCACCACGACGTGGTCGAACGTGCTCGGGTTCTGGGCGGGTTGATCCATGTCACGGTCCTTCGCAGGCGGGGTCATCGCAGCTCCGCGAGAGCGGTCAGCAGCCGGTCGATCTCGGCCGGGGTGTTGTAGACGTGCAGGCTCGCGCGCACCGAAGTCTCCTGTTCGCCCTGACCGCCCTGGCAGTGGCCGTCGGCCCGGACCATCACGCCGTGGCTGTCGAGGATGAAGCCGAGGTCGTTGGAGCTGATCGAGCGGTGGCGGAAGGTCACCAGGCTGTGCCGGCGCTGGACTTGGGAATCCGCGGTGAGGCTGGCCTGGCATCCCAGCACCTCGTACGGTTCCAGCCGGCTCAGACCGTCGGTGAGGCGGGCCGAGAGGGCGAGGGTCCACTGCTCGATCCGGTCCAGTCCGGCGTTGTCCAGCCAGTCCAGAGCCGCGTGCAGGCTGGCGATGCCGGCGGTGTTCGGGGTGCCCGCCCAGCCGCCCGGGCGCAGCCGCGGCCCGCGCAGGTCGCGCGACCAGACCGCGCCGGTGCCGGGGAGGGCGAGCGCCTTGTGGCCGGAGAAGACCACGAAGTCCACGTCGAGGTCGGCCACCGAGACGGGCAGGTGGCCGATGCTCTGGGCGGCGTCCAGGCAGATCGGCACGGCGGGCCCGACCACCTCCCGGATGCGGTGCACGTTCATGTCGTTGCCGTACACGTGGTGCACGTGGGTGGCGGCGACGAAGCGGGTGCGCTCGTTGACCAGCCGGGCGAGTGCGGCCTGGTCGTAGTCGTGCGAGTCGGCCTCGTAGGGCAGCGGGTGGACGCGGATGGTGACGCCCTGGCGGGCCAGCAACTGCTGGGCCTCCAGCCAGGGGTCGGCGTTGGCCCGGTGGTCGGCGAACGGGACGATGATCTCGTCGCCGTCCCGGAGCAGCTCCGGCAGCCAGTCGAGGGCCACGACGCGCAGGCCCTGGGAGGTGCCGCTGGTGAAGTGGACACCCGAAGCCGCGGGCTCCGGGTCGCCGAGGAAGCGCTTGATCCGGTCCCGGGTGCGCTCCACCATCGCGGTGGTCTCGTTGGCCCAGGTGTAGGTGCCGCGCCCGGCGTTGGCGTTGCCGGTGGTGAGGTAGTGGTGGACGGCGTCGAGCACCGCCTGCGGCTTCTGCGAGGTGGCCGCACTGTCGAGGTAGGCGACATCGGGGCGGCCGGCGATCAGGGGGAACTGGGCGCGCAGGCCGCGCTGCCAGTCGAGGAGGTCCGGGTCGATCAGGATGCCGCCCAGCCGGTCAAGCGGGGTGCGGGCCATCTCAGTGCCTCACCAGCGGTGCGCCGGCATCGCGCCAGGCGACGATGCCACCGGCCAGGCTGCGGACGTCCGGGTGGCCCATCCGGGTGAGCAGCGCGGCGTAGCGGGTGGACTTCTCGCCGACCGGGCAGGCGAGCAGGACGGGCTGTCCGGTGCCGACCGGCAAACCGCCCTGGAGCAGGGTGTCGAAGAGCTCGTCGACGATGTTGACCGAGTTCTCGATGTGCAGCGCGGCGTAGGCGTAAGGGCCGCGCAGGTCGAGGATCAGCGGGCGCTGCTCGGCGATCCACTTCTGGGCCTCATCGATCTCCATGGTCCGCACGGCCCGGAGCTCGTCCTGGGTGACGCCGGCCACGGAGTTCTTGTGCGGCGGCTGGTTCAGCAGCTCGGGTCGGCGCTGGCGGACGTAGCTCATGTAGCTCTCGACGCGGTCGCAGGCGATGAAGACCGCCGTCTTACGCTCCGTCAACTCCTCGTCCAGCGGCCGCAGGTGGCGGACGGCGCCGAAGTACGCGGCACCGCCGGTCGGGCCGGCGAGCATGCCGCAGCGGCGAACCAGGGTGAGCATGCCGTCGATCGCCTCATCGGCCGTGACGGATTCCAGCGTGTCGTAGGTGGCCGGGTCGAAGAGGCCGACCTCGTGCACCTCATCGATGTTGCGGATGCCCGGGATGAAGTCGGACTTGTGGGCGACCAGCCCGATCACCCCGACCGCGGGATCGTGCTCGCGCAGCACCCGGGCGACGCCGGTGGAGGAGCCGGCGGTGCCCACGCAGGCGATGAACCAGTCGGGTGCCCGGCCGTCCAGGTCGCGCAGGATCTCCGGACCGGTTCCGGTGGCGTGCGCCTCGATGTTGCGGGTGTTGAAGTACTGGTCGGTGTGCAGGAATCCGCCGGTCTCCTCGGTGGCGCCCTCACCGTCCGAGAGCATCCGGTGGATCCGGGTCAGCGGGTCCTCGGTGTCCGTCGGGTCCAGGCACTCGGCCTGGCCCGGGAGTTCCTCGATCTGCGCGCCGAGGAGCAGCAGCAGGTCCTTGACCTCCGGGACCTTCATCCGGTTGGTGACGCTCTTGAACGGCAGACCGTGCATGCCGGCGATGACGGCCAGCGCCTTGGCGGTGTTGCCGCTGGAGAGTTCGACCACGGTGCGGCCCTCGGCGACCGCCTCGGCCAGGCCGGGCTGGGCCATGTGCCAGGCGGCGCGGTCCTTCACCGAGCCGAACGGGTTGAGCATCTCCAACTTGGCGTAGAGGTCGATGTTGCGCAGGCCGTGCACGGCCGGATCGATGCGGACCAGCGGCGTGTCGCCGATGACCTCCGTGATGCTGTCGTACCTCATGCGTTCTCCCCCGTACGGATGGGCCAGTACTGCTCGTCGAGGCACCACTGCCAGCTGCCGTCCTGCTGCCAGGCGGCGACCTTGCGGGCGATGGGTTGGTGCAGGGCGTGATCGGCGCTGAAGTCCATGAAGTAGCCGGCTGTGTTGGCGAAGACCATCAGGTCGCCGGGCTCGGGCAGCGCGGGCAGGAACACGGTCCGGCGGGTGATCAGGTCGGCTTCCAGGCAGAGGTTGCCGATCAGGTGCACGCCGACCGGGGCGCCCGCAGGATCCGCCGGGCGCGGGCCGGACGGCACGACGATCGGGTCCATCAGGACCCCGTGCTCCTCCAGGCTGACGTCGGAGGCGTTCATGTCGAGGCGGACCAGGTGGCCGCCGTCACCAGTGCCCCTGACCTCCAGGACGCGGGCGGCGGCGAGGCCGCACTGGTCGACCAGGGCGCGGCCCGGTTCGGTCCACAGGTCGAAGAGGTTCTCCAGGAGCAGGGTCGCCAGCGGCCGTCCCAGCGAGGGAGCCGGCTGCGACAGCAGGGCGTCGAGATACCGGTCGCCCGCGACCGGACGGTACGCCGGGTACAGGCCGAGGGTGCCGCGCAGCGTGCCGTTCTCGCTGCGCAGGCCGTAGCCGTGCCGCTGCCAGGTGAGCGGGGGCCGGCGGCCGAGGACGGCGTTGGTCAGCTCGCTCGTGTAGCGGTCCCACTGGTCGCCGTCGGCCAGGTAGTTGACGCCGAAGCCGCCGCCGATGTCGATGATCCCGGGTGACATCCCGCGACGGCGGCACTCGTTCAGGACGGTGACGCACCCCTCCAGCGCGACGGCCTTCTCCGGCAGCCCGATGGTGTCCAAGTGGTAGGCCACACCGATGAGTTCCACACAGTCGCGGTGCAGTTCGACGAGGTCGAGCAGCGCGTCCAGCTCGCGCACCGGCGAGCCGAACCGGCTCGGCCGGGAGAGCTGCCTGGTCCCGGCGGCCTCGAAGGAGGACAAGCGCAGCAGGACCTTGACCCGGGGCAGCGCGTGCTTGGCCACCAGTCGCGCGAGGCCGCGCAGTTCGGCGTGCGAGTCGACGTTGACGGTGATCCCGGTGCGGGCGGCCAGCCAGAGGAGTTCGGGATTCTTCGGTCCGGTGGCCATCACCCGCTCCGGGGTGAAGCCGGAGCCCAGGACGTGCTGGAGCTCCCCGAGCGAGGCGACGTCCAGGCGCGCGTCGGTGGCGGCCAGGTGGCGCACCAAGGCGCTTGAACGGTTGGCCTTGTGCGCGAAGTACACCTCGCCCGAGAGGTGGTGGCGTCGGTAAGTGTCCCGGAAGCGCTGGAGGTTGTCGGCCATCTGCTCCGGCAGCAGCACGTTGAGCGGCGAACCGAGCGCGCTGACCAGGCTGTGCAGCAGTCCTGGAGTGCGGATCAGGTCCGCGAGACGCGGCTCCAGCCGTGGCTCAAGAAAAAGGGCTTCGTTCATCGATGGATCTGATCCCCCCGTGGAATCGGTGGCAGGCGCGTCGGCGCCTGCGCCGGCCGGGTGGTGGCCGGTGCACGTGCTGCCCGCCATGGAGTGTTGCGGCAGCGTGAACGACCGTAACGGTTTTCATCTTCGATAGCGACCCCCTCTATCGGACAATCAGAAGCCCGGGGAGTCGGCCGAGGAGACCTCGGCGACGGAGTCCGGGCCGAGCCGGGGTGGGTGTCAGCAGCACTCCTGGTCGTTGGCGTCCGGGCGGGTGCGAGCCTCACGGCTCCCTGGACTCTGGGGGCCGACCCAAGTCAAGGTTCGGTAATGATTTTCATCTCAACGTCAATCAGCCTGGTTTTGAAAATCGTTTCCGACTAGCGTGGGTGTCGTCCAGCCGAGACGGGCCCCTCCACACGGGGTCCGGATGCTCGTGATGAGCAACAGCCCCGAGGAGTACCCACGCCATGCGCGTCGTCCTGCCCCGCTCCGTCCGCAGACACCCCGCCCGCCTGCTGCTGAGCGCCGCCGCTGTCGCCGCCCTCGCGGCCACCAGCGCTTGTTCGACCTCCTCGCCGGCGAAGACGAGCTCCTCCGGCACGGGCGGCTCCAAGACCATCCAGGTGGTGGCGGCGGAGAACTTCTGGGGCAGCATCGCCACCCAGCTCGGTGGCGAGCACGCCAAGGTGACGAGCATCATCACCAACCCGGACACCGATCCGCACTCCTACGAGCCGACTGCCGCGGACGGCCGCACGGTCGCGGGTGCGGACTACGCGATCACCAACGGCATCGGCTACGACGCCTGGTCCGACAAGCTGCTGGCCTCGAACCCGGCCTCCGGACGCACCGTGCTGAAGGTCGGTGATCTGGTGGGGAAGAAGGAGGGCGACAACCCGCACCAGTGGTACTCGCACGACAGCGTGTACAAGGTGATCGACCAGATCACCGCCGACTACAAGAAGATAGACCCGGCCGACGCGGCCTACTTCGACTCCCAGAAGCAGTCCTTCGAGACCCAGACGCTGGCCAAGTACAACCAACTGGAGTCGGACATCAAGGCGAAGTACGCGGACACCCCGATCGGCGCCTCGGAGTCGATCGTCACCCCGCTCGCCGAGAGTATGGGGCTGAAGATGCTGACTCCGGAGACGTTCCTGGACGCGGAGAGCGAGGGCACCGACCCGACCGCTGCCGACAAGGCGACCATCGACCAGCAGATCAGCGGCAAGCAGATCAAGATCTACGTCTACAACACCCAGAACTCCAACCCCGACGTGGTGGCCCAGGTCAACGCGGCCAAGGCGCAGGGCATCCCGGTCGCCCAGGTCACCGAGACCCTCGCGCCGGCCTCCGCCACCTTCCAGGACTGGCAGACCGGCGAGTTGCAGGGCATCGCGGACGCGCTGAAGGCGGCGACGGGCAAGTGAGTCTCCACCCGACCGAAGAGGTCCGTACGGCCATGGGCCCCAGCGCTCGATCAACAGGGCCCGCGTCAGGCACCGAGCCGGTGCTCTCGCTGCGCGGCGCAGCCGTGCGCGTTGGCGGGCGGACCCTGTGGTCGGGTGTCGATCTGACTGTGGGGGCGGGGGAGTTCACCGCAGTTCTCGGCCCCAACGGAGTGGGCAAGTCCACCCTGGTCAAGGTGCTGCTCGGCGTGCTTCCGGCGGCAGCCGGCGAGGTGCGGGTCCTCGGCGGCGCGCCGGGCGCCCGCAACGCGGCCGTGGGATACCTGCCGCAGCGGCGCAGCTTCGACGCGAGCGTGCGCATCCGAGGGGTGGACGTGGTGCGCCTGGGCCTGGACGGGGACCGGTGGGGGATCCCCGTCCCGGGCCTGGGCCGCGCCAAACGCCGCGCGGCCCGTGAACGCGTCCAGGAGGTCGTCGAACTGGTCGGCGCCTCGGCGTACGCGCACCGGCCGATCGGGCAGTGTTCGGGCGGTGAGCAGCAGCGGCTGCTGATCGCGCAGGCCCTGATACGGCGCCCCCAAGTGCTGCTGCTGGACGAGCCGTTGGACAGCCTGGACCTGCCCAACCAGAGCGCGATCGCCGCACTGCTGGGCCGGATCTGCCACCAGGAGCAGGTGTCGGTGGTGATGGTCGCGCACGACGTGAACCCGATACTCCACCACCTGGACCGGGTGGTGTACATCGCCGAGGGCGGCGCCGTCGCCGGCACTCCGGCCGAGGTGATCACCTCGGAGACGCTGACCCGCCTCTACCGCACGCCGGTCGAGGTGCTGCGCACCTCGGACGGTCGCCTGGTGGTGGTCGGCCAGCCCGAGGCTCCCGCGCTGCACAGCGACCGCCACGGTGACCGCCATTCGGAGCCCGGCACGGGAGGTGGCCATGCTGCTGGCCTCTGACGCGACGTCACCCGTCTTCTCCTGGAACCTCCTTGCCGACTTCCAGGAGATGTGGGCGTACCCCTTCATGGTCAACGCCTTCCGTGCCGGTGCGATCGTCTCGGTGGTCTGCGCGGCGGTCGGCTGGTTCATGGTGCTGCGCCGGCAGACCTTCGCCGGACACACGCTGTCCGTCGCCGCGTTCCCGGGCGCCTCGCTGGCGATCCTGCTCGGCGTGAGCACCAGCCTGGGCTACTTCGGCTTCTGCGTGGCCGCCGCGCTGGTGATCGCCGCACTCGGGCGCAAGGGCCGCGACGCCGGAGCGGAGGAGTCCGCCGTCACCGGGACCGTGCAAGCCTTCGCACTCGCCTGCGGCTACCTGTTCATCAGTCTCTACAAGGGCCTGCTGGAAGGGCCCACCGCGCTGCTCTTCGGCAGCTTCCTCGGCATCACCACCGGCCAGGTGACCCTGCTGGCGGTCGTCGGCGCGGTCGTCCTCGCCGTCCTGGCGGTGATCGGACGGCCGCTGCTCTTCGCCACCATCGACCCCGAGGTGGCCGCCGGGCGCGGCGTGCCCGTGCGCCTGCTGTCCACCGTGTTCCTCGTCCTACTCGGCGCGGCGACCGCCGAAGCGAGCCAGATCACCGGAACGCTGCTGGTCTTCGCGCTGATGGTGATACCCGCCGCCACCGCCCAGCAGCTCACCTCCCGACCGGGCCGCAGCTTGGCGCTCGCCGTGCTGATCGGCTTCGCCTCCTGCTGGCTGGGTCTGATCGCCGCTTACTACCAGCCCTATCCGCTCGGATTCTTCGTGACCACCATCGCCTTCACCGGCTACGTCCTGGCCCACCTCGGCCGCGCCGCGCACGAGGCGCTCAGCCGCTCCCGCCACCGCGGCCGGACCCCGCTCTCGATCGGCGGTGCGGCATGAACATGCTCACCCAGCCCTTCTTCCAGCACGCGCTGCTGGCCGGCACCGCGATCGCGCTCGCGGCGGGCCTGGTCGGCTACTTCCTCGTCCTGCGTGCCCAGATCTTCACCGGCGACGCACTCAGCCATGTCGCGTTCACCGGCGCGATGGCGGCCTTGGCCGGCGGCTACGACCTGCGGCTCGGGCTGTTCGCCGCCACCATCGGCGTCGGCCTGCTGCTCGGCGGGCTCGGGCGGCGCGGCCGGCCCGACGACGTGGTGATCGGCAGTGCCTTCGCCTGGATCCTGGGCCTCGGCGCCTTCTTCCTCACCATCTACACCACCTCTCGCAGCGGAGCCCAGGGCGGTGCCGGAACCAGCGTCCTGTTCGGCTCGATCTTCGGCCTGAGCACCAGCCAGACCCAGCTCGCCGTGCTGATCGCCGCCGCGATCAGCGCCGTGCTGCTGCTGATCGCCCGCCCGCTGCTCTTCGCCACCGTGGACGAAGCCGTCGCAACCGCCCGCGGCGTGCCCGTACGGCTGCTCGGCTTCGGCTTCCTCGCCCTGGTCGGCGCCACTGCCGGCGAAGCCACCCAGGCGGTCGGCTCCCTACTGCTCCTCGGCCTGCTCGCCGCACCGGCCGGCGCCGCGATCCGCCTGACCGACCGCCCCTTCCACGCCCTCGCGCTCTCCGCCGGCCTCGCGGTCGCCGAGATGTGGGGCGGCCTGCTGCTCAGCGCCGAAGCCCCCGAGCTCCCGCCGAGCTTCGCCATCATGGCCACCGCCACCGCGGTCTACGCCGCGACCTTCCTGATCCGCCCCCGTCGTCGTCCGGCCCTCCCGACGGCGGCTTGACCGCACGCAACGGGTCAAGGCGCAAGGCCGCGCTCAGCGCGGCGGGGCGGGGAAGACCACGGAGAGCTTCTGGACGCGGCCGTCGCGGCGGAACATCAGCCAGACCAGGCTCGGCGGGCAGGGGTCCTCGAGGTCGGCCGGGTTGACCACGTCCATCTCCCAGATGGTGATGTCCCGGCTGGCCACGACGTGGCGCACCTGCTGGCGCACGCCCTTCTCCAGCACCTGGCACAGCACCGGGCCGGGGTGGATCCGCTCGCCGGGCTGGGCGAACCTGCCGATCATCTGCGACTGCGTCGGCCACCGCTCGGCGATCTCCCGGGGCAGGGTGCCGCTCTCGGCGGCCGCCAGGGTCGCCACGGCCTCGTGCCGGCTCTCCTCGACCCGGGCCGAGGTGTCGTCGTGCGACTGCGCCGCGGTCGCGACGAGCACCTGGGCCAGCTTCGAGCGGGCCTGGCTGAGCCGGCTGCGCACCGTGCCGACCGGCACCTCGCAGGCGGCCGCGATCTCCTGGTAGGTGCTGACGCCGCTGAAGTGCCGCAGCATCAGCACCAGTTGCAGCTGCTGCGGCAACTCCTCCACCGCGCCCCAGATCCAGTCGCGCATCGCGTGCTGCTCGACAACGCGCTCGGGGAGCGCCTGCTCGCGGCCCGGAAGGGCCAGGCGGTCCAGACCGTCCAGCCCCGCCAGGCCCTCCAGCCCCTCCAGGCCCGGCGTCTCCCGGGAGGCGCGCAGGCGCATCCGGCAGGCGTTGCGCACGATCGCCCGCAGCCACGGGCCGACGGCTGCGGGGTCCCGCACGTCGCCGATGCGGCGCAGCGCGGTCAGCGCCGCGTCCTGCATCGCGTCCTCCGCGTCGGGGCCGTAGCCCAGCAGGCTCAGCGCGACCGCGCGCATCGGCGCCTGATGGCGGGCCAGCAGCAGGCCGAGGGCACCGGTCTCGCCGGCCTGGGCCCTGCGGGTGAGTTGCTCGTCCGTGGGCGAGGTGAGCGGTGCCATGCCTGGGTGCCTCCGTGGCGACGGGTCACGAACCATCGGAACATCGAACGGGGATCAAGGCCGTCCGACGTCCTCGGGCAGCCAGCTCCCGTGGAAGCCGGCCGGGACCGGGTGGGGGAGTTCCACGACGGCCTGGACGGTCAGCTCCGCCGCGTCCAGGACGAGTAGTTCCCCCGCCCCGCCATTGTCGTCCGAGACCAGCGACAGGAGCCAGCCCGCGTCCTCGTCGCCGCCGTCCGCCGCCGGCACGAAGACCGCCTCGCCGGCGTGGCGGCCGGCGGGCGTCGCGTGGACGCGGGTGGCGTCGTGGGCCAGGTCGTGTTTGACGACGCCACCACCCGAGACGGTGTAGAGGTAGCGGTTCGGGCGGCCGGTGCGGGTCTCGTTGCGGGTGGGGAACTCGGCCTCACGGTCGTCCAGTCGGGCTTCGGCGACGCGGCCGGTGGCCGGATCCAGCGCCCAGCGGTGCAGGACGGACGCGGGCCGGGCGGACGCGGCGAGCCCGGCGGGTCGGCCCGGCCCGCCGATCCGCGACCAGGTCCGCTGGAAGCCGGTGCGGTCGTAGCGCACGGCGTCCAGCACGATCCGGCCCCGCGCGTCCTCGTAGGCGTTGCCCACATGGAAGACGTAGCAGGGGTCCACCTCGAACCAGCGCACCGCGCCGTCGCCAGGCGCGCGCGACATGACGCCGAGGCGCGCGCCGTAGCCGTCGTCCCAGCGGTAGGGCATGCGCCGGCTTCCGACGAGGGAGTGGTCGAAGACGACGGGGAGGTCCAGCCAGATGACGTGGTGCTCGGTGACGGCGAAGTCGTGCATCATCGTCGGCCCCGGCACCTCGACCGGGCGGCTGTCGAGCAGCAGCCCCTCGGCGGTGACCCGGTGGTAGGTCAGGTACGGCGGGGTGAACCCCGCACCGAACAGGTGCAGTTCGCCCGTGACCGGATCCTCCTTGGGGTGGGCGGTCATCGCCGTCGTGAGCCGCCCCCCGAAGTCGTACGGGCCGACGGTCTCCAGCTCCGCGGTGACCCAGTAGGGCAGCCCCACCTCGCACAGCGCCAGCACGGTGCCGGCGTGGCGGATCACGTGGGTGTTGGCGGGGGTGGCGGCCAGGTCGAGACTGCCGTCCCGGTGCAGGAACGGATGGCCGGCCAGCTCCCGGGTCCGGATCCACCGGTTCCGGTACCACTCGGCGCGCCCGTCGCGCAGCCGGATGCCGTGCAGCATGCCGGGGCCGGTGAACCAGTGGCCGTTGTCCTCGCCGGGCCGCGGATTGGGGCCGTTGCGCAGGTAGCGGCCGTTCAGCTCGGGCGGCAGGGTGCCCCGGACGGTGAGGTCGACGGCGCTGTGCTCCTCCGGCACCGGCGCGAAGCGGCCGCGGAGGTAGTGCGGCGGGGTGTCCGTGTCGGTCATGTCGCCTCCCCGCCTCATCGGGCCGGGCCGGGCGCCGACGCCGTGACCGGTGCCTGACCCTGGCTCTGACCGTGGGCCTGGAGCCGGGCCTGCACGCGGGCCGGGTAGGCCTTGGTGAACACGGCCGGGGCCAGCAGGCCGACGACATGTGCGGCGATGCCCACCCAGCCCGGGGCGTGCACCGCGCCGCAGACGGCCAAGGTGACGGCGATGAAGGTGAAGCCCGCACCCCAGGCGGCGGTGATGTGGTCGTTGACCCGCAGGAACCCCGGCTGGTCCCAATACGCCTGCGGCGTCTGCCGCTTGGCGATGCCGAGGGTGAAGGGGCGGCGGATCGCCAGCGTTCCCCAGGCCGTGAGGGCGAGCCAGGCGAACGAGACGACGTCGGTGTGGTTCGACAGCGCCGAGTGCGGTGCGGCCACGGCGACCGCGCCGACGGCGGCGAAGTAGACGACCGTGCTGATCTCCAGGATCAGCGCGTCGAGACCGACGCCGCGTCGGCGGTCCTGCAGCAGGAGCAGCAGCCCCGAGAGGAGCCCGCCGGTCGCGCCCCAGCGCCAGTCGGAGCCAGAGACGGCGGCGGAGACGATCCAGGGGACGAAGCCGCGCAGATAACCCATCGTGAACAGTCCTCAGCGATCCTCGGTGAATGATGGACGACACGTACTGGATGCGCGGCGCGCGCCGAAGTTCGCACCATGCGATGTGATGTGCGTCACACAGTCCGCCGGGTCGGAGGATCAGCCGTGTTCCGCCGAGCCGGTGAGCCGGAGTTTGCGCTGGGCCCGCTGGTAGAAGGTGGTCTGACCGAGTCGCACGACGCGGGCGGCGGCGGGCAGCATGGTCACCTCGACGACGCCGCCCGGCGAGATGTGGCCGACCAGGCGGCCGTCGGCCTCGACGGCGAGGTCGCCGCTGTGCGGCAAGACCTCCAGGGCGAGTCGCTCGCCGCTGGAGAGGAAGACGGAGCGGTTGAACGCGGCGTGTGGAGCCACGGGGGTGATCAGCAGCCCCTCCGCGTTGGGGGAGACGATCGGGCCGCCGGCGGAGAAGCTGTACGCGGTGGAGCCGGTCGGCGTGGCGACCACGACCGCGTCGGCGGTGTAGGCCACGAAGGGCTCGCCCTGGACCCGGACGGCGACCGCCGCGGACTTGTGTCCCGGGCTGCGCAGGAGCACGACGTCATTGAGTGCCGTCTCCTGGGCAGCCCCGAAGCGGGCGTGGACGCCGGAGCGGTCTTCCACGGTGAAACGGTGGGCGTCGATGGCGTCCAGCGCGGCCGGGAGTTCCGGTATGTCGACCTCGGCGAGGAAGCCCAGGCGCCCGACGTTGACGCCCAGGACCGGCGCGTGGCCCCCGGTCGCGAGCCGCATGGCGCGCAGCATGGTGCCGTCCCCGCCGAGGCTGATCATCAGGTCGGCGCTGGTGACCATCTCCTCGGCCTCGACCGGAATGGCCTCGCAGCCGATCCGTCCCACCTCCGCCGCCAGCCCCAGGACCTTCGTCCCCCGGGCCCGGCTCCAACGGGTCACGGCCTCCACGGTGGGCGCGCAGGTCCGCTCGGGGTGGAGTACCAGCCCCACTGTGCCGATGAATCCCATCCGGGGCACCTCGATGTCGACCAGGCCACTGCTGCTCCCTCCAGTCACGCACAGCCGGTCGCCACCTTCAAGGGCACCGCCGTCAGGGGCGGGGCGATCGGATGCGCGGCTCGATCAGCGGAGGGCCACGAGCACCGAACTGATGCCGTACTGCCACACCGAACCGACCTGGCGGAAGCCGGCCTCGCGCAGCAACTCGCCATGCTGGGCCGCCGACAAGCCGTTTCCATCGCCCTCGCAGGGCGGCAGCTGCCGTTCCCGGGCCGCGAGCAGGTGGGTGAACTCGGGGATCCGTCCGATCGCGGTCCACCAGGCCGACCAGTCCTCGATCTCGTCGACGCCTCGCCGCCCGGCGCGCCGTCGGCCGACCGCGGTCGCGAGCGCCGCGAGCTCGGGCTCCTCGGGGACCAGATGGTCTCCGTTGACCAGGATGCCGCCGGGCCGCAGTGCGCCTGCCAGATCGCGGTAGATCCCGAGCAACGCCCCGGCCGACGGGTAGTGCAGCGCCGTCGTGGACACCACCGCATCCACGGGGCGGTCCAGTGCCAGTGCTTTGAGCCAGTCCGCCTGCCCGATGACCACCTCGACGTAGCGGGCGGCCTCCCGGTGGTGGACGCGGCCCAGTGCGAGCAGGAGTGGATCGATGTCGACCGCGACGATCTCGGCATGCTTCAGCCGCGCCGAGATGCGTGCGGCGAGCGAACCGGGCCCGCTCCCGAGGTCCACGATGAGCGGCCTCTCGCGTGATCCGACGACCTGCTCGACGGCGTCGGTGATGACGGTGAACCGCTCCTCGCGCTCGACCGCGTAGCGTTCCTGCTGCCGCTCCCAGCGGTCCACCCAGTCCTCGGCGAGTTCCGCACTCACGGGCACGCCGAGTGCTGTCGCGTCTGCCATCTCTGCCGGCCTTCCTCGATGTTCATGGTCGCCCTGTTCGTTGCCCGGAGAGGGGCGAACGGCGGGCTGACTGAGGTGTGCTGCTGTCGCTGCCATGTCTATCGAAGATGAAAACCATTTACGAATCCGACTGTGGTTTGTATCCTGACGTCGTGTCAAGTCGGCCCGGCGGGGCCTCGGTGGATCGAGGGCCGGCATGGGCGTGCAGCGGATCATGCCCGGTTGATCTCATTGCGTTGCGGTGCCGCCGCGATGCCGGTCAAGATTTGGTAATGGTTTTCATCTCATGTCAATAGTGGCTGGCTATGAAAACCGTTTCCAACTAGCGTGGAACTCGCCCACCGGAGTCGGGCCCTGCCGCGGGTAGGCCCGCAGTGCGAGGAGTAACCGCGTTATGACAGCCGTCCTGGCGCCCGCCTGAGCCGTGTCGCGACACCGGGGAGAAGATCCGTGACCGAGGCGAAGATCAGCGTGCCGACGACGGCCTTCAGCAGGGCCGGCGAACGGCGGCAGAACGTGACCGAGCGGCCCGGGGCAGACGAGAACGGCTTCGGCCGGCTGACCCCTCGGCGCACCGAGATCCTGCGGGCCCTGGCCGCCTGCGAGGACTTCGTCAGCGCCCAACTACTGCACGCCGGCCTGCGCGCCTCCGGATCCCGGGTGGGCCTGAGCACCGTCTACCGGGCACTGACCGCGCTCGCCGCCGCCGGCCGCGCCGATGTCGTGCGTGACACCAACGGCGAGCGGCTCTTCCGCTACCGGCCGGGCACCGATCACCAGCACTATCTGATCTGCCGCCGGTGCGGCCTGAGCGAACCCGTCGACTCCACCGCAGTCGAGGCCTGGGCCGACCGAGTCGCCGAGCTGTCCGGTTTCGCCGACGTCCACCACACCGTCGAACTCACCGGCATCTGCGCCACCTGCCTCAGAGCCGTCACGACGGTCGGCTGACGCACCGCCACCTCCCGTGCCACGCACCTGCGGCGCGGCGATCACCCGGCTTGCCTTCGACGGAACCGGCCGCTGGCTGTCTGTCCCCCGACGGTGCATCCGACAGCACCGTCTGGGAGTTCTCCGGCAAGGGGCCGGCCGGTGGCAAGCCCCGATCCCTACGCGCCCGCAGCCGATGCGGAAAGGGCGGTACGGATCAGCCGATCCGTACCGCCCCGCCACGCCGCTACCCTGCTCAAGTCGCCGCGGCGGCCTCGGTGGCGTGCAGGGCGGCGGCGGCCTTGGCGGCGATCGGGTTGGTGGAGCTCAGCCGGGTGTCGAGCACGACGGCGAGCCCGGCGGGCCCGCTGGGTTCTTAAGACGGCGAGGGCCGCGGTGCCGTTGCCCCCGGCCCACGTCTGGCAGCACCAGGCCCCGCAGCCTTCCACTTGAGCACTGGAAGCCCCGGTGTGCCGGAGGGTTTATGGTCGAAGACATGGGAGAGCGACAGGTCGCGCCCATCGCGCCGGACCTGGTACTGACGAGCGCCGGCGGCTCGCGGGTCCTCACCCCGAGCCGCTCCTACCACGTCGGCCGCGACCCGGTCAGCGAGATCCCGCTCAGTGACCCCCGGGTGTCATGGCATCACGCGGTGCTGCACCTCGGCGACGGACACTGGATGCTGGACGATCTGGGCAGCGCCAACGGCACCTGGTCCGAGGGCCGCCGGATCTCGCGCCTCGATCTGGGCGCCGACAGCGTCATCCGGTTCGGCAGCCCGGGCGACGGCCCCGAGGTGGAGCTCACCGTGGCACCCGCACAGCAGCCTGCCGTCCCGCGCCCCACCGCACTGACCGCCATCACCGGCTCCTACCGGCCGCCCACCAGCATCCATCCGCTGGTCGCCCGCACCCTGCGGATCGGTCGCGCACCCGACAACGACCTGGTCCTGACCGACCTCGAGGTCTCCCGCCACCACGCCGAACTGCACACCACCGGCGACGGCCGGTACGCGATCACCGACCTGCACAGCCACAACGGCACCTACCTCAACGGTCAACCGGTGATGCAGGCCGTGATCGGCCCGAGGGACCTGCTGGGCATCGGCCACTCCGAGTTCTGCCTGGTCGACGGCGAACTCCAGGAGTTCGTCGACACCGGCGACATCACCCTCGATGTGGCCGACCTGGTGGTCACGGTCGACGATGACCGCCGGCTGCTCGACGGGATCAGCTTCCCGGTCGGCCAGGACTGCCTGCTGGCGGTCACCGGACCGAGCGGCTCGGGCAAGTCCACCCTGCTGAACGCGCTCACCGGGCTGCGCCCCGCCGACGGCGGCACGGTGCGCTACGACGGTCGTGACCTCTACCGCGACTACGCCGAACTGCGCCACCGGATCGGGCTGGTGCCGCAGGACGACATCCTGCACACCCAGCTGACCGTTCGGCGCGCCCTCGGCTACGCCGCCGAGCTGCGGTTCCCCGGCGACACCGGGGCGGCCGAGCGGACCGCCCGGGTCGACGAGGTGATCGCCGAACTGGGCCTGGACAAGCGGGCCGACCTGGTGGTCTCCAGCCTCTCCGGCGGCCAGCGCAAACGGGTGAGCGTGGCCTTGGAACTGCTCACCAAGCCGTCGCTGCTCTTCCTGGACGAGCCGACCTCCGGGCTGGACCCGGGCATGGACCGCTCGGTGATGCAGATGCTGCGGGCCCTGGCGGACGACGGCCGCACCGTCGTCGTGGTGACGCACAGCGTGCTGAGCCTCGACCTCTGCGACCGTCTGCTGATGCTCGCCCCGGGCGGTCGCACCGCCTACTACGGACCGCCCGGCGACGCCCTGGAGTACTTCGGCTGCTCGCAGTGGCCGGAGGCGTTCGAGAACTTCGAGACCCAGGAGGACCGCGACTGGGAGGACGAGTACCGCGCTTCGCCCGCGTACCGCCGGTACATCGCGCCCATGGAGCGGCCCGAAGCCTCGGCCGTGCCGTCCGGGCCGGCCGAACTGCCGCCGTCGGCGCCGGCCGGGGCGGAGCCGTCGGGGTCGGCCGAGGACGGCGGGGTGCCGCCGTCCGGGCCGGTCGGGGTGGCGCCGGCAGGGCCGGCCGAGCAGCCCAGCGTGCCGTCTGTACCGCCCGGGCAGCGCAGCCTGAGGTCCACGCTGCCCGCGCGACGCCGGGCGCGTCCCGTCGTACCAGCCATGCCACCCCCGCAACCGCAGCGCTGGGACCGTCAGTTGGGCACCCTGGTGCGCCGCTACACCGCCGCGCTGGCCGCCGACCGCACCTTCGTGGTGATCATGATCGCGCTGCCGTTCGTGATGGGCGTGCTGGCCCGGGCGTTGGCCGGCGGCAAACTCACCCAGAGCAGTGCGTTCAGCGCGCTCCTGATCCTCTGCGTCGGCGGGGTGCTCACCGGCGCCGCCAACGCGGTCCGCGAGCTGGTCAAGGAGCGGGTGATCTACCGGCGGGAGCGCGCCGTCGGGCTCTCCCGATCGGCCTACCTCTGCTCGAAGGTGGTGGTGCTCGGCACGGTCACGGTGGTTCAGGCCGTGGTGCTCACCATGGTCGCGTTGGCCGGAGTGCGGCTCAAACCCCAGGGCGGCAGCGGGGTCCTGATGCCGCCGCTCGCCGAGATCGTCATCGTGATGGCATTGCTCTCCTTCGCCGGAATGATGCTGGGCCTGCTGGTCTCCGCGCTGGTCGGCAAGGAGGAGGCCACCATGCCGCTGCTGGTGCTGCTGGCCATCGTGCAGGTCGTCTTCACCGGCACCCAGCTGCGCCTGCACGGGGTGCCGGGACTCGAACAGCTCTCCTGGTTGGTGCCGTCCCGCTGGGCGATGGCGGCGATGGCAGCCACCGTCGATCTGCGGGCCATCGCGCCCGGCAACAGCCTGGCCGCCGATCCGCTGTTCCGGCACAGCGCGGGGGCCTGGTGGCTGAGTACCGGGATGCTGCTGGTGCTCAGCTTGGCCTACGGCCTGCTGGTCTACTGGCTGCTGCGGCGCACCGAGCCGGCGGTCATGCGCCGGGCCAGGAGGCGCTTTCCCGCCCGGCCCGGAAGGTCGCAAGCCGGGCCGGGAACGCCCGAAGAGGCAGCCGGATCGACGGTCATGCGCCGGGCTGGGCTTCCGGGTATGCCACCACGGAACCGGGGTGATGGCGGCTCGGCCGGGTCTCAGCTGTAAGGGCCCCGGCGGCCGAAGCGGGCCGGCACGCGGCGCGCGCCGTCCTCGTCGAGGCCGAGGGCGGCGGCGACCGCATCGAGGCCCGTGCCGCGCCGGGCTTCGTGGGCGGGCCAACACGGAGCGGCCGGGCCGATCGTCAAGCGCCCGGCGCGGAGAGTGTGGTGAGCTTGAGAGCGCGCTTCGGGCGGAGCGAGCCCGGCCAGCTGCCGTTGCTCCGCGCCAGCAGGTGGTGGCGGCCGCCGGGCTCGACATCGAGGACCAGCGGGAGACTGGCGACCAGGCCTTGGGCAAGTCGCACCTGGTGGCTCCCGGGAGTGACCGGGAGCTCCACGGTGCGGCCGATGCGGACCGTGCCCGCGACCACGCCGTCGATCAGCACCTTGTAACTGCCTGCCGAGTACTCGTACTCCACGGCGCGGTAGACGCTGATGATCCCGTACACCGACACTGGCCGACTCCTCGCTGCGAACCTCTTCCCCGGCGGGTGGCACCGGGCCGACCCTACCGCCGCGACCCCGCCGGCGTGACGGCGCGTGCCCAGGATCGCTGGAGCCTCAATAAGCCTACGTACGAAGGGTTTCCGCCGTCGGCGCGTTGTGGTACTGCTTTCTCCTGTCATCGCGTACACGGCATCCGGGGGAGCACGGCATGGTCACCATCGAGCTGCGGGTGTCGGACCCGGCCGAGCTGCGGGCCCTGCGCACCCTGCTGGTTCGGATGCCGGGCCTGGAGGTGGTGCAGCAGGCGGGCGCACCGGTTCAAGGTGAGCTGGGCGTCTGGGACTTCCTGCAGGTGGCGGCCGCCAGCGGGGGTGTGCTGGCGGCCGCCGTCGGCACGATCCCCGAGTTCATCCGCTCCCGCCGCACGGACGTCACGGTCACGATCAAGCGGGAAGACCTTGAGGTCGAGGTCAACGCCAGCAACGCGGAGGACGCGCTGCGGCTCGTCGACAAGGCGCTGAATGGCTGACGCTCTCGATGGCGAGTTCGCCAACTCCCGGGCCGTGCTGATCGGGGCCTGGGACTACGCCGAACTCCTGTGCGTACCGGCCGCCGAGAACAGCTTCGACCGCTTCAGGACGATGCTCACGGGACCGCTGTGCAACTGGCCCGAAGACCGGATCACGGCGTTCCCCAACCGGCCGTCCCTGGGCGCCCTGCCGCACCAGCTGGTCAAGGAGTTCGCCGACGCGACCGATGTCGCCCTCTTCTACTTCGTCGGCCACGGCCAGTACGACTTCAACGACCAGCTCTGCCTGGCTCTGGGGGACTCCAGCACGGAGGCCCGGTTCCGCAACACCACGAGCCTGACCTTCGAACAGGTCCGCAACGCCTTGCAGATCAGCCGCGCGAAGACCAAGATCGCCGTTCTCGACTGCTGCTTCGCCGGCCTCGCCGCCGAGACGGGCGGCCGGCTCTCGGCCGGCCCGACACTGCCCGCCGCCAAGGGCTTCTACCTGATCATGGCCAGTGGCCCGCACGTCCAGGCGTGGCACCAGCTGGAGAGCGAGGCGGCCACCCCGCAGACCTATCTGACCAAGTACCTGATCGACGCGGTCGAGCGCGGGATCCCCGGTGAGGGCGAGGGCATCCGGCTGGGCCCGCTCTTCCAGGTGGTCGCCGAGCGGCTGCTCCGGGACGGCAAACCCGAGCCGGGCTCCCGCGCCGGCGATCAGGCCGGCGACTTCGTGATCGCCCGGAACAGCGCGGTCGGCCTGCGCGGCCGTGACCTCACCGCCGACACCACCGTCACCTTCCGGGAGTCCTTGCGCGACACTCCCGTCCTGCTCCGGGTCCCGACCCGCTGCGACGGCTGCGACGGCACCGGACGGATCGGCGCCCAGCCGTGCGACAGCTGCCAGGGGAGCGGCTGCGGGCCGCAGCACCGCACGGTCGACACCGTGCTGCCGCGTGGTGTCGCCGATGGCCGGCGCATCCGCCTGGCCGGGCAGGGCTTCGCCGGCCCCGGCAACGGCCCGGCCGGCGATCTGCTGGTGACGGTCCACGTCCAGCCCGACCCGGTCTTCGGCCGCTGCGACGACCACCTCACGGTCGAGCTGCCGATCAGTCATACCGAGCGGCTGTACGGCACCACCGTCTCGCTGCGGGCGCCCACCGACGAGTGGGTCGCCGTCCAGATCCCGCCGGACACCCCGTACGGCACCGTCGTCACCGTGCCGCACCACGGCGTCGACCAGGCGGACGGACGCGGTGACCTCCTCGTCGTTGTCACCGAGGCAGCGCCATGCGACGCGCAGGCCGACGCCGAGCTGCGCACCCAACGACCCACCGCGATGCGCCCGTTGCCTCCCGAGCCCACCGGCCCGGTCACGGTCTTCCGCCCGTCCGTGAGCAGACTGCTGGTCACCTGGTGGCTGGTGCTGCTCGGCGTCGGACTGGTCGTGGCGCTCATCGCGCTCCCAGTCCTGCTTCCGCCACTACCCGTCGGCCATTGGGGCAGCCTTCTGGGACCCATGACCGGCGGCCTACTCTTCCACTACGCCCGCCGGACCTACCTCCGCCGGAAGCCGCCGCTGCGGATCACCGACGACGGCATCGAGTACGTCCGGTTCGGATACCTCCCCTGGCCGGACATCGCGGGCGTCTGGCCCAGCGCGCCGGGGCATCCCTGGGTGACCGTCATGCTGCGCCGCAAGCAGCAGCTGTCGAGCGGCCAGCCGAGCCCGCTGGTCGTGCCGGTCATCATGCTCTCCGACCTGCGCCGGCAACCCGAGTCCGTCACCGACGCGATGCGCCGACACTGCCCCAGCCTGCTCATCAACTCCCGTCAGGCCGGGCGGTGAGCCGCGGCTCACCAGCCGTGCCCGAACGTCCTTCCGGTGCCCGCGGCGGCGGCCAGGGTGGGACCGAGGTCCTCCAGCCGCAGCCGCCGGTCGAGGTACAGCAGCCCGTAGCTCAGGGGAGCCAGCGGCGCCCGGACCGCCATGAGGAGGGCGACGGCCAGGCAGACGACCAGGACCAGCATCGTGAAGCCGGCCTCGGACAGCCAGATGGAAAGACCGGCCTGCGCGCCGTCCAGGGAATCGGAGGCCAGCAACCGGGACACCGCCATCGCCAGTACGGTCATCGCCACCCGAACGGCCAGATCGCCGATCATCCTGACCAGGTACGGGATGCCCAGACTGCGCCACCAGGCACCGCGGTTGAGCTGCCAGGCGCGCCGGAGCGCGGCGACCGGGCGCTGCTCCTCCAACACCAGCACCGGCACCGCGAGAACCAGCCGCACCCCTACGTAGACGGCGCCGCCCAGGCCGGGGACCAGCAGCAGCAGACCGTAGGCGGCTGCGATGGGACTGGCGACGAAGTAGAGCAGGACGCTCGGGAGCAAGGAGCCGACCAGGATCCCGAGGGCTGCGATGGCGGCCAGGAGTTGGACGCCGACCACCCGCCAGACATGGCCTCGGGCCCGGCTCCAGGCCTGCCGGGCCGTCAGCGGGTGGCCCAGCACCGCGTGGCCCACGACGACGGTGCCGACCGCCGAGGTGATGGCCGAGGCGATGACGGCCAAGAGCATGAAGAGCACGACGAGCACGGCCGATGCCACTGTCAGACCGACCAGTTGATGGTCGGTCATCCGGTGCGACGCCGGCAGCGGACCGACCTCGGCGTAGGCGAGGCCGGCACAACCGCTGAACAACCCGGCGCAGCCGAGCGCCACGACCAGCAACGGGTAGTAGAGGGAGCCCGGATAGCGTCGGACGGTGGCGAGCACCCCGCTGACGATGTCCCCCAGATCCAGCGGGCGCAGCGGTACCGTCCCCGGCTTCGGCGCAGGCGGCGCGACCACCCAGCCGGGCGCGGCCCACGGCCACGCAGGCACGCCACCTGCCGCAAACGCCGGTTGTTCCCCCGGAGTTGTCATATCGATCAGGCCCTCCCGCCGCAGCGTGGCGCGGCGCCTCTCCGAGCGTAAGGCATGTGAGGCGCTGCGGCAGGAGGTTGCGGAGCTGTGGTCGTGACGTCCGTCCATCGACCGGCCCGAGGGCGCGAGGGCCGTGCTCGGGGAAGTGCTCAGCCGCACACGCCGCGGGTGTAGTCGAAGGTCGCCGCAGCCTGCGAGTACTGCCACTCAGGGGTGAGCAGGTTGGCGTCCAACTGGCTTGCGGCGGTGGGGTCTTCGACGATGTAGCCGAAGTCCTGGAGGTAGGCCGGGTAGAGGTTCTTGGAGCCGGTGTAGAAGGCCGAGCCGTCGACCGAGACCAGCTTGTGGTGCAGTGCGTACGGGTGGCCGTCGGCCCAGGTCGGGGTGGCGGCGGCGCGGAAGGTGGCGAGCTGCAGGTTCTGGCACATCGCGGTGTGCGCGCTCTGGCTGCTGCCGGTCAGGGCGGCCAGGTGGTTCAGCAGGGTGTCGCTGACCTCGTTGAGTGACTTGATCTGCGAGTAGCCGCCGCTGCCGACCAGGCCGCGGTTGGCGGGGTCGCTGACCACGATCCGCACCTTGACGCCGGCCGCGAGCTTGGCCGCCAGGGTGTCGTACAGCGCGACGTCGTAGCGCGGCATCGGCGGGCAGGTGCCGTTCAGGTCCTGCTGGGAGATCTCGATGTGGCTGGTGGCGCTCGCGACCAGGGTGCGCAGCGCGCTCTCCTCCGGGTTGACGGTCGCGTAGTCGCGGTCGGCGTTGGTGTAGTCGTGCACGCCGATCGGGCCGCAGCTGACGTCCGGGGCGGTGGCGGCGTTGAACGGGGCCGTCGAGGCCGGGTCCGCGTTCCGGATGCCGACGCCGAGGCCGCCGATCGCGATGACCGGGGTGCTGCCGGTCGCGGCGGCGGGCGCCGGGTTGGCGTCGTGCTCCAGCGTCGGGTCGCAGGAGGCGCCGTTGGAGGCGGCGAACCAGGCGGCGGAGAGCAGGCCGGTGTTGCGGCAGGTCCAGTCCCACAGGGTGTCCAGGTAGCGGCCGGCCGTGCCGGCTGCCGGGCCGCTCAGTGCGAGGTCGACGTCGGAGACCGGGTGGGTGGTGTCGAGGTAGTCGTCCTTCCAGCCGTTGATGCCGCCGGTGATCACCCGCTGCCCGTCCACCACCAGCAACTTGGAGTGGTTCCAGGAGAACGCCGTCTTGGCGGTGGTCATCGAGGCGACGGTGAGGGTGATGCTGCCGGCCGCGTCGCCGAGCTTGCTCACCAGTTCATCGCGGTACCGGGTGGGCAGCGCGGTGATGTTGTAGAGCGGGGCCGCGCCGACCAGGATCCGCACCTGCAGCTTGTTGCCTCCTCCCACGGCCGACTTGAGGCCGGCCACGATGGCGTCCTCGAAGCCGCCGTTCGGGAACGGTGCGAGCGAGGATATGTCGACGGTGCGGGTGGCGGAGGCGATCGTGCTGGTCATCCGGGCCAGCAACTGCTGGGTGCCGGGCCGGTCGGTGCAGGCCGGGTCGCCCCAGCAGCCGGGCGTCTGGAGCAGCCAGCCGGCCGGGTCGCCCGCGGGCGCGTCAAGGGCGTTGCCGGCGGTGCGCTGCCAGACGGTGCCCTCCAAGCTGGGGGAGAGCTGACGCAGCGTCTGCTCGACGGCGTCCAGGTGCGGGGTCGGGGCGTCGGCCTGGACGGTGCCCTGCGGGCCGGGCGCGGCAGGGGAGTTGGCGAAGGCGGGGGCGGCCGGGACGGCGGCGAGGACGGCGGTGGCCAGGGCGACGGACGCGGCGCGGCCCAGGCGGTGGGGCTGCTGACGGAGCACAGGGTTCCTTCAGGGAGTTTGATGGCTGTTCAACTGATCGAAACTGAAAGCTACCTGAAAGTAACCTGAGACTCCATCGGATCTCCGTCAAGAGCGCGTCAGTCCTCCTTGGAACGTTCGCAGCAGGAGTGACCTCACCACCCCGGCAAGTGGCGTATTAGGGTGGTGTCATCTGGTTGGTGTCATCCGGTGGGGGAGGCACGGCATGAGCGCCGAGATCGTGCAAGTGGTGGAGCAGGCAGGTCCCTACGTCACCGCCGCGTTGGGAGCGTACGGGAGCGCGGTGCTGACCCGGGCCGAGAACGCGGCCGCGGACGCCACCGCCAACGTGGGGCGACGGCTCCTGCGCGCTGTCTGGCACCGCCGCGACGCGCAGGGCCAAGCGGAGCTTGAAACGGCAGTGCGCAAGGCGGCCGACGAGCCCGGCAACGCGGACGCCGCCGGCGCGCTGCGCCAGCAGATCCGGCGCGCGCTGAGGGATGACGCCGCGTTACTGCGGGAGGTGATGGCGGCGATGCCCGCCCCAAGGGGCGACGTCACCGCATCCGGGGAGAGATCCGTCGCCGCCGGCGGATCCATCGGCACCGCCATCACCGGTGACAACAGCCACGTCGAGAAGTGACCAGCGCATCGGGACAGCGCTCCCTCGCCGCCAACGGGCACATCGGCTTGGCCATCACCGGCGACGACTCCTCCGTGACGGTGCTGAACCTTCCGGAGATCCGGTCCGCGCGGGACGTCCCGGCCCCACCGGGCGCCGGGAACCTGCCCGGTCCCCCTCCTGACCGGGTCGTCGGGCGCTCCGAGGAACTGAGACGGCTGCGGGAACTGCTCACCGGGCAGCGCGGGGCCGCCGTCACGCCGCGGCAGGCGGTGCACGGGATGGGCGGGGTCGGCAAGTCGACGCTCGCATTGCACTACGCCCACACCTACCGGAACGACTACACCGTGGTGTGGTGGATCAATGCCACCTCGCCAAGTCGCATCGACGCGGCCCTGGCAGACCTGGCCGTTCACCTCCACCCGACGCTGGCGACCACCACACGGCCCGACCAACGCACGATATGGGCCACCAGCTGGCTCCAGTGGCACCCCGGCTGGCTGCTGATCTACGACAACGTCGAGGAGCCGCACCACCTGCTCGGCTATCTCGGGGCGCTGACCGGCGGACACCACCTGGCCACCAGCCGCAAAGCCGCCGGCTGGCACAACGTCGCTCCCAGCCTGACGTTGGGCCTCCTCGCCCCACAGGCCGCCGCCGACCTGCTGTGCGGCCGGGCCTTCGAAGGACAGGCGCCCACCGATCGGCAACGTCATGACGCGGAAGCTCTCGCCGCCGACCTCGGCTACCTGCCGCTGGCCCTGGAGCAGGCAGGCGCCTATCTTCGCCACAGCGGCGGCGCCGTCGCCGGCTACCGCGACAGCCTCGGCCTGAGGCTGGATCAAGCCGCAGAGGGTTCAGACCCGCAGCGGACCATTGCCCGCATCTGGGACGTGACGTTCCAGGCCATCGCCGACCGCAGCGAACTGGCCGTCACCGTCCTGCACACCCTGGCCTGGCTCGACCCCAATGGCTTCCCCAGCACCCTGCTGGCCCCGCTCACCACGCACTCCATGGACCTGGAGGGCGCGTTGGGCCTGCTGAACGCCTACAGCATGGTCGCGTTCGACGGGGCGGCCGTGACCGTGCACCGCTTGGTCCAGATGGTGCTTCGCACCGATCCCCGGGGGCGGGGTACGGCTGAACAGGTGCTGGTGCACGCGGTGTACCCAGAAGGCCGCCAGCACGACCCGCAGGACGCGCAGTTACGGGTTCTCCTGCCGCACGTCTTCGCACTTGCCGCCGCGACGCCCCCGGGTAGCCACTCCGCCGTCCAGATCCAGCTGTACACGGACGCCGCCGAGCACCTGAACCAGCAGGGCGAGGGCGGCCGTGCCCTGCCGCTGCACCAAGCAGTCCTCGCTCATCGCGAGTTGGTGCTCGGCACCGCCCACGCCGACACGATCGCCAGCCGTGACGCGGTCGCGGTCAGCTGTAGATCCACGGATCTGCCCCGTGCCACCGCCCTGCTCGAAGAGAACCTCCGGCTGCGTGAGAGCCTACTCGGCCCCATGGATCCGGCGACCGTGGTCAACCGCCGCAACATCGGCACCGTGTACCGCGACGCGGGCGACCTCCAGCGCGCCGTCCCACTGCTGGAGACCGCGCTCGAACAGTGCATGGAGGTGCTCGGTCCGGCGGACACCTACACCCTGTTCTCCTGGGCCGACCTCGCCCTTGCCTACCAGTTCGCCGGGAGGATCCGCACAGCGATCGAGATGTTCGAGATCAACCTCACGCAACGCATCATGCTGCTCGGCGAGTTCCACATGGACACGTTGGGCAGCTGTCAGTATCTGGCCAGCGCATACCTTCAGGCTGGGAACCTCTCGGCTGCGAGGGAGTTCTTCGAGAGGACACTTGCCGGGTGCGAACACTCGCTCGGCGCCACCCATTGGGCCACCCTGACCAGCCGTGACAACCTGGCGGTCGTCCACCAGCAGGCCGGCGATCCCCGGCAAGCGATAGCGCTGCTGCACATCAACGTCGCGCGCCGCGAAGAGGCGGCCGGCGCCGCCCACCCGAGCACCCTGATCAGCCGCATGCTTCTTGCCTTGTGCTACGAGGAGGCGGGAGATGTCCTGCAAACCGTCCAACTGCTCGACACGGCGCTCACCGACTACGAGCAGACACTGGGGGAAGCGGACCACCAGACGATCATCGCTCGCGGCTACCTGGCGGGCGCGTGCTATCGGGCGGGCGACCTGAGCCGCGCCGTCCAGCTGTACGAAGCCAACTTCGACGCATCCGTGAAAACCCTGGGCCGCCGCAGCGATGAGGCCGTCACCAGCGAGATCAACCTCATCGCCGCCCGACTGTCCCTGGCTGATTCCCGCCGACCGCTACGCCGCCTGCTCGGCCTGTTCCGCCGCGGGCGGGGCAGGCGCTGACGCGGGAGGCCTCCCGGCGCCTTCGAGCTGCCGTAGCCCGGGAGTTGCGCGCCGGCAGCCGTCACGCCGCCAGGCGACGGACCATCAGGGTGCCGCCACGCCCATCCGGTCCGATGGGGGCCCCGCGCAGCCGCGCATGGGCGCCGCCGGCGGCGGTCAGCTGGGGGTGGTCGCCCTGCCCGACGATGGCACCGTCCTGCCGGACCACTGCATGGCGAGCCCGGCGGACGCCGATCCGACGGTGGCCGGCCTCTGGGGGCAGCGGTGCGCCGCCGGGCGGTGGTTCACAGGCCGAAGCGGGCGCGGTGGGAGGTGGGGATCAGGTCGGCGTACTCGGGGTGCTTGGTGATCCAGCCGCGGATGAAAGGACAGTAGGGCAGGACGGCAAGCCCCTGCTCGCGTGCCGCGTCCAGCGCGGCACGCGCCAGTCGGCTGCCCAGCCCGCGGCCTTCGAACCGGGGGTCGATCTCGGTGTGGATGAAGGCGATCTCCTCGCCGAAGCGGTGGTACTCGGCGAAGCCGGCGAGTTCCCCGTCGTCGTGGATCTCGAACCGGGACTTCTCGGCGTTGTCGCTGACGATCTGCTCCATTGGTTCCTCCGCTGAGCGCGTCTGTCCTGCCTCGGGGTGGGTCCCGGGTGGGGGCCGCAAGAGAACTGTAGTTGAAAAATCAACAGATGCCCAAGGAGGCTCGCCGCCGGGACGAACTGCCTCTCGCTCGCCGAGCTCCGGGTACGGGGCGGGTGATGAAGGGAGCGCTCCGCTCCTGATCGCGTAGGCGGATATTCTGCTTCTAGACATCCGATGTGTTGCTGTGCGCTTGGCTGGCGTCCATGGGTGCGAGAAAGGCCGAAGAAGCCTTCAAGTGCTCTACTCGTAGGGAATGACTTGGCTGTTGAGCTGCCGGGGTGGACTTCGACGGCCTCATGACGGTCGGCGTCCCAGTAAAATTCATCCGATCCTTCCTCTTGTCGGCTGAGGAGTCGGACTTGTAAGGTCCTGCGTGCCGCAGCCCGGCGGATTGCAGATCGGCATCCCCCGCCGGTCGTAGGCGCTTCCGCTGTGACACGCGAGCAGTCGGTCTGCCCACCCCGGCCGGGTTCCCACCCACAGAAGGACCGCAACGATGCGAAGTGCACGCATAGCAAGGGCCGTTGTCGCCCTGGCGCTCGCCAGCGCGGCAGTAGCGCTGGCGCCCGCCTCGGCGACCGCAGTGGCCTCGACGACGGCCTGGTCCAACGGCGCTTTCTCCGTTGACACCCCCAACCTGGTCCGTGAGGCCGACATCGTCCTGGGCAGCCCGAACACGGCGGCGAGCCAGTCGATGCCGCTCGGCAACGGCACCCTCGGCGCCGCGGTCTGGGCCGCGGGCGGCTTCACCGCCCAGCTGAACCGCGCCGACACCCTGCCCGGCCGCAAGTCTCCCGGCTGGCTGCAGATTCCCGGCTTGTCGCGGATCACCGGCGCCTCCGACTTCTCGGCCACCGTGGACCCGTACGACGGCATGCTGCGCGAGTCCGGCGGCGGCATGACCGCGACGGTCTACGTCCGCGCCGACAAGGACGAACTGGTCGTGGACGTGACCGGTGCGGACCCGAACTCGACGCAGTCGGCGACGGTCAACCTCTGGTCCGGGCGCACGCCCACCGCCGCGGCCTCCGGCAGCGTCGCGACGCTCGCCGAGACCTGGGTGGACAACACCGCGACCACCGGCTCGGGCCGGACGTTCGGCTCGCTGGCCGCGCTGACCGCCGGCGGACGCAACGTCACCGCGACGGTCGCCGACCCGCAGACCGTCAAGGTCGACTTCACCCCCAACGCCGACGGCAGCTTCCGCGTCCTGGTCGGCAGCCCGCAGTGGACCGGCGGCGACGCCGCCTCGACCGCCGCCACCGTGCTGGGCACCGATGCGTCGGCAACCGCCGGCGCATTGCAGGCCGGGCACCTGTCCTGGTGGCACACCTACTGGGCCAACCTCGGCCTGGTGAAGCTCTCCTCGGCCGACGGCACCGCCAACTACCTGGAGAAGCTGCGGACCCTCTACTACTTCACCACCGCCGAGGAATCCCGCGGCCCGCTCCCGGGTTCCCAGGCCGGCGTCGGCGACCTGTTCAACTTCTCCCAGGACACCCAGAACTGGTACCCGGCCGCGTACTGGTTCTGGAACCTGCGCGGCCAGGTCGCCGCGAACATCGGCGCCGGCGCGTCCTCGCTCAACTCCGGCGTGTTCGACCTCTACACCTCGAACCTGGCCAACATCCAAGCGTGGACCAGGACTTACATGGGCAGCAGCCTGCCGGGCATCTGCGTGCCGGAGACGATGCGCTTCAACGGCAACGGCTTCCAGAACGACGGCAACCCGTTCGGTGACACCTCCTGTGACCAAGCCCTGAGCACATGGAACGGCCGGACCGTCTCCTCCGGCGCCGAGGTCGCCCTGTGGGTCTGGCAGCAGTACCTCACCACCAACGACCGGAGCTTCCTGACCGCGAACTACCCGCTGATGCAGCAGGCGAGCGAGTTCCTGCTCGGCTACACCACCGTCGGAAGCGACGGCAAGCGCCACGCGGTCGCCAACGCCCATGAGAACCAGTGGAACGTGCAGGATCCGGTCAACATGATCGACGCGATGAAGGCGCTGTTCCCCGCCACCATCGCCGCCGCCCAGACCCTGAACACCGACAGGTCGCTGGTCTCCCGGCTGCAGACGGCGATCGGGCAGATCCCCGATTACCCGCGCACCGACGCCGCCACCCACCAGCAGAACCTCACCGCCTCCGCCGACGCCTCCGGCACCGACGTGCTCGGCCAGTCCTCCCAGCCCACCGCGACCGTCCACAACTCCGAGAACGACGACCTCGACGCCGTCTGGCCCTACGGCCTGGTCGGTGACAACTCGCCGCTGCTCTCCCTGGCGCAGCGCACCTACGACAGCCGGGTCAACGTCCACGCGAACGACTGGAGCTTCGACGCGGTGGACGCCGCCCGTCTGGGCCTCGGTTCGCAGGTCGCCTCCGATCTGACCGCGCTGACCCAGCAGTACCAGACCTACCCCGACGGCATGGCGAATCTGTGGGGCCAGTCCGGCGGCACCGAGCCCTACATCGAGCAGGCCGCCAACGTCGCGCTCGCCGTCAACGAGTCGCTGGTCCAGGACTACGACGGCCTGCTGCGGATCGCCCCCGCGCTGCCCGCGGGCTGGGACGCGGATGGCACCCAGTACATCCACGGCGGGAGCACCGTCTCGGTCCAGGTCCACAGCGGCGTCATCGGCACGGTGGGCATCCACGCCGGCTCCACCAGCAGCATCACCATGCGCAACCCGTGGCCGGGCCAGAGCATCGAGGTCGTCGACGGCACCGACGAGTCGACGGTCGTGGTCGGCCCGACCACCGCGGGCCAGTTCTCCATCCCCACCACGGCCGGGAAGTCCTACCTGGTCCAGCAGGTCTCCGCTCCCGTCTCGGGCATGACGTTCGGTCAGGTGACCGGCACCCCGGCCACGGCGGTCAGCCACCTGGGCAAGGTCCAGATCGGCCTTGACCACGCCGGCCGGATCACCGGGGTCAACGGGCTCTGCGCGGACGACTCCGGCGCCTCCACCACCAACGGCAACCCGATCATCGTCTGGGGCTGCAGCACCACCGGCGCCGCGAACCAGCAGTGGACCGTCTCCAGCGATGGCACCCTGCGCACCATGGGCAAGTGCATGGACAGCACCGGCGGTGGTACGGCTGACGGCACCAAGATCGAGCTGTGGGACTGCGACGGCGGCGGCAACCAGGTCTGGCAGCCTCAGACCGACGGCACACTGAAGAACCCGCAGTCCGGCAGGTGCCTGGACGACGCCGGTTCCGGGCCGGCGGGTACCCAGCTCATCCTCTGGGACTGCACCGCCTCCGCCAACCAGATCTGGCACCTGCCCTGATCGCTCACCCGACCGACGGCCCGGGTCGCCCGCCACCCCCACGGCGGGCGACCCGGGCGCCTGTCCGTGCGACAGCGCGACTTCCCCCGGAACGACCGTCCGATGGGACGCCACCAGCCATCCGATGATCCGGAGGGAAACGGCCGGGCGAAGGGTGCCGATCGCGGTCATCGGCCCCCTCGGGACGACAGGTCGACCCGCCTATCATGGAGAGCTCCGATGTTCGGCTGCCATGAGAGGCGGGGCGTGTGCCAGTCACCGATGAGGCGATCGACAAGATCAAGGCGATGATCGTCAGCGGCGAGCTGAGCCCGGGTTCGCGCCTGCCGAAGGAAGCCGACCTCGCGGCCAGGCTGGGCCTGTCCCGCAACTCGCTTCGGGAGGCGGTCAAGGCGCTGTCGCTGATCCGGGTCCTGGACGTGCGGCAGGGCGACGGCACCTACGTGACCAGCCTGGAGCCGGACCTGCTGCTGGACGCGCTGGCCTTCGTGGTCGACTTCCACCAGGACGACACCGTGCTGCAGTTCCTGGAGGTGCGCCGCATCCTGGAGCCGGCCGCCGCGGCGATGGCCGCACGGGTGATGTCGGACGAGGCGATCGCGGAACTCCGTTCCGTCCTCGACCGGTTGGGCGATGACGCCACGCTGGAAGAACTGATCGCCAACGACCTCGAGTTCCACCGGCTGATCGCTGCCGGCTCGGGCAACCAGGTGCTGTGCTCGCTGGTGGACGGGCTCTCGGGCCCCACCACCCGCGCGAGGATCTGGCGCGGCGTCACGGAGGAAGGCTCGGTGCAGCGGACCCGGGAGCAGCACCGGGCCATCCTGGACGCCATCGCCGCCCACCGGCCCGACCTGGCGCACGCCTGGACCACGGTGCACGTCGCCGGGGTGGAGGAGTGGCTGCGCGAGGTGCTGGGTTCGGGTGCGGTCCTGTCACCGGGGCCGCCCGAACCCGTTGGCACCGGCCCCTCCGCCTGACCTTCGCGGGCTGCTGCTCGGGTGCCGCCCCCGAAGCCTGCGCTATCGACCGAGCCCGTACACCCCGGTCGCGGTTCCGGAGAGGACAGCGGCCTGCTCGCTGGTGCTGAGCCGGGCGAGCCGGAGCAGCTCCTTGGTGGCGTCGACCGTCTGCCCGTAGTCGGCGGCCAGGGTGCTCACCGGCCAGTCCGAGCCGAACATCAGCCGGTGCGGTCCGAACGCCTCCATGGCCACGTCGACATACGGCCGCAGGTCGTCGACACCTGCCCCGGGCGCGGCCTCGGTGAGCAGCCCGGAGAATTTGGCGACCGTGTTGGGCAGAGCCGCCAGACGGCGGACCCGATCGGCCCACGGCTCGAGCTCTCCCGAGGCGATCGGCGGCTTGCCGAGGTGGTCGAGGACGAAGGTGAGCCCGGCCAGGCCGGCGGCCGCGCCGATCGCCGCCGGAAGCTGGTGCGGCTTGACGACAAGGTCGTACACGAGGCCGGCCCCGGCCACCGCCAGCAGGCCCCGGCGGACGTCGGGACGCAGCAGCCAGTTGCGGTCGGGCTCCTCCTGCACCTGGTGGCGGATGCCCACCAGCCGGTCCCCGCCGGGGAGTTCGCGCAGTCGGGCGAGGGCGTCGGCGACATCCGGTGCCGTCAGGTCGGTCCAGCCGACCACGCCGGCGACCAGTGGGTCACCGTCGGCCAAGGCGAGGAACTCCGGCGTCTCCTCGGCGACCGTGATGGTCTGCACCAGCACGGTGGCGGTCACGCCGGCTGCCTCGGCGGCAGGGCGCAGGTCGTCCAGGCAGAAGGAGCGGCGCAGCGGGGCGAGTGCCGCGCCGCTGATCCACGGCTGGTCCCGGACCGTCAGGTCCCAGACGTGATGGTGCGCGTCGACGATCGGAAGTCCGCTCACAGCTGCCACACCACCGGCAACCCGGCCCCGGCCCCGTCCGCGGAGTAGTCGTGCACGACGTCGAGCAGGTCGGCCATCCGGGCCTGCCACGCGATGTTGACCGGCAGGTGCTCCAGTTCGGCGAGCAGCCGCCCGTAGTCCTCGCATTCCAGCAGGTGGAACAGCTCGCACCCGCTGCGCCAGATCGTCCAGGTGCTGACCCCGGCGGCGCGGATGGCGGAAGTCAGCTCGTCCGGCACGGCCCGGTGCGCGCTCTCGTACTCCTTGACCCGGTCGGGCCTGATGCGGGTGTGCAGAGCGACTCTCATGCTGCCTCCCCGCGGGCTTCGGGGACGGGGACGCCTGCGGGCAGCAGGCCGCTGGCGCGCAGCTCCTCCCACAGCGCGGCGGGGATCGGCGCGGCCAACTGCTCGGTTGCGTCGGTGATCTCCCCGGCGCTGCGCGCCCCGACCAGGACGCCGGCCACCGCCGGGTGCCCGAAGGCGAAGCGCACCGCGGCGGCGCGCAGCGGTACGCCGTGTCGCTCGCACACCTGCTGCAGCTCCAACGCACGGGCCAGCAGCGGCGGCGGCGCCTGCGCGTAGTCGAACGTCGCTCCGGGCCCCGGATCGGCGAGCAGGCCGGAGTTGAACACCCCGCCCACGACCACCGACACCCCGCGCGCGGCAGCCGCCGGCAGCAGGTCGGTCAGCGCCGACTGGTCAAGGAGCGTGTAACGGCCGGCCAGCAGCACCACGTCCACGTCGGTCTCCCGTGCGAAGCGGGCGAGCGGCGCCGAGTGGTTCATGCCCGCGCCGATCGCCCCGACCAGCCCCTCCGAACGCAGCCGCTCCAGGGCGGGGTAGGCCTCGTTCAGGGCCTGCGCGAGGTGGTCGTCCGGGTCGTGCAGGTACACCACGTCGACGCGGTCGAGCCCGAGGCGGGTCAGGCTCTCCTCCAGGCTGCGCCGTACGCCGTCGGCGGTGAAGTCCCAGCGTCGCCGATGGGTCGCCGGGACGGCGAAGCCGTTCGCCAGGTCGTCGCCGGCCGGGTGGGGGAGCGGTTCGAGGATCCGTCCGACCTTGGTGGAGATGCTGTACTCGGCGCGCGGCCGCCCGCGCAGCGCGGCGCCGAGTCGGCGCTCGGACAGGCCCAGGCCGTAGTGCGGCGCGGTGTCGAAGGAGCGGAGGCCGGCCTGCCAGGCGGCGTCGACGGCGGCGGTGGCCGCGGCATCGCCGATCGGGGAGAAGAGGTTGCCGAGTGCCGCGCCGCCCAGGGCCAGACGGGTGGTGGTCACCGTGCTGCGGCCGAGCCTGACCCGGGGCGCGTCCATGGTGTTCACCGTTCGGCCGGGCGCAGTCGCAGGCCGGCCATGCCGCCGTCGACGGCGAGCGCGGTGCCCGTGACCGATCCGGAGGCGGGGGAGGCGAGGTAGGCGATGGCGGCGGCCACCTCCTGGGCGGTGACCAGGCGCCCGGTGGGCTGGCGGGCGCCCAGCGCGGCACGCTCGGCAGCCGGGTCCGCGGCGGCGTCGAGCAGGCGCCCGACCCACGGGGTGTCCACCGTACCGGGGTTGACGCAGTTCACGCGGATGCCCTCGCGGACGTGGTCGGCGGCCATGGCCAGGGTCAGCGAGAGGACGGCGCCCTTGCTGGCTGAGTACAGCGCGCGCTGCGGCAGGCCCGCGGTGGCGGCGATCGAGCAGGTGTTGATCACCGAGGCGGACGCGGAGTCGCGCAGGTACGGCAGGGCGGCCCGGGTGGTGCGGACGATTCCGAGGACGTTGACGTCCAGGACGCGGTGCCACTGCTCGTCCGGGTTGTCCTCGACCGTACCGGCGGCACCGATGCCGGCGTTGTTGACCAGGATGTCGATTCCGCCGAGTGCCTCTGCCGCCCCTTGGACGGCTGCGCGGACGGCGCGGTCGTCGCAGACGTCGGCGTTGAAGCGGCGCAGCGGGGGAAGGGCGCCGCTCGGGTCGAGGTCGAGGACGGCGACCTGGGCACCGCGCTCGCTGAGCAGGTGGGCGGTGGCCAGGCCGATGCCGGAGGCGCCTCCGGTGACCAGGGCGGTGAGCCCGTCGAGATCGGTCGTCACGCGTGTGCCTCCGTCGTGTCGGTCGCCAGGTCGGCCGCCCAGAACGAGCCGCCGGGGTAGGTGTAGGTGTCGATGGTGGCCTGGTGCATGGTGGCGGAGAAGCCGGGCCGACTGGGCACCTGGTAGTGGCCGTTGTCCATCACCACCGGGTCGAGGAAGTGCTGGTGGAGGTGGTCGACGAATTCGATGACGCGGTCCTCGGTGGTTCCGGACAGGGCGACGTAGTCGAACATCGACAGGTGTTGGACCAGCTCGCACAGGCCGACGCCGCCCGCGTGCGGGCAGACCGGGACGCCGAACTTGGCGGCGAGCAGCAGGATGGCGAGGTTCTCGTTGACACCGGCGACCCGGGCCGAGTCCAGCTGGAGGATGTCGATGGCGTCGGCCTGGAGCAGCTGCTTGAAGACGATGCGGTTCTGCACGTGTTCGCCGGTGGCGACTTTGACGGGGTGGACGCCGCGTCGGACGGTGGCGTGGCCGAGGACGTCGTCCGGGCTGGTGGGCTCCTCGATCCAGTACGGGTCGAACTCCGCCAGCGCCTTCGTCCATTCGATCGCCTCGGCGACGTTCCAGCGCTGGTTGGCGTCGATCGCCACGCGGATGTCCGGGCCGACGGCCGCTCGCGCGGCACGGCAGCGGCGGATGTCGTCCTCGAGGTCGGCTCCCACCTTGAGCTTGATCTGGGTGAAGCCGTCCGCGACTGCCTGTCTGGCGAGGCGGGTGAGCTTCTCGTCGGAGTAGCCGAGCCAGCCGGGGGAGGTGGTGTACGCCGGGTAGCCGCGCCGCAGCAGCTCGGCGGCGCGGTCGGCGGCGCCCTCCTTGCCGTTGCGGAGAAGGTCGAGCGCCTCGTCGGGGGTCAGGGCGTCGCTGATGTAGCGGAAGTCGATCTGGCCCACCAGCCATGCGGGGTCGGCGTCGGCGAGGAGCTGCCACAACGGCTTGCCCTCGCGCTTGGCCGCCAGGTCCCAGACGGCGTTGATCACGGCGCCGATCGCCATGTGCATCACGCCCTTCTCCGGTCCGAGCCAGCGCAGTTGGCTGTCGCCGATCAGGGCGCGGGAGAGCGAGCCGGGGTCGTCGCACAGCTCGGCGACGGGGCGGCCGAGGATGTGGTCGCGCAGCGCGTCGATGGCGGCGACCTGGACGTCGTTGCCGCGGCCGATGGTGAAGGTGAAGCCGTGGCCCTCGGGGCCGTCCGACGAGGTGCGCAGGATCACGTAGGCGGCGGAGTAGTCCGGGTCGGGGTTCATCGCGTCGGAGCCGTCCAGCTCCCGCGAGGTCGGGAAGCGGATGTCGTAGGTGTCAACGGCGGTGATCCGCGCCGTGGTTGCGGACAATGGGGTGCCTTTCACGCGCTCACGAAGGTCTGACGCTGGGAGCCGAGGCCGTCGATCGACAGCTCGACGACATCGCCTGACCGCAGGTACGGGTTGCCGGGCAGGCCGAGGGCCACACCGGCCGGAGTGCCGGTGTTGATGACGTCGCCGGGGTACAGCACCATGTACTGACTCAAGTACCAGACCAGGTAGGCCACATCGAAGATCATGTTCTTGGTGTCGCCGTCCTGCCGCACCTTGCCATTGACGGCGAGGTGCAGACGCAGCGTCCGGGGGTCCCCGACCTCGTCCGCGGTCACCAGCCAGGGGCCCAGCGGATTGAACCCCTCGCACGACTTGCCGAGGTCCCACTGTGCGGAGTACTCGAGCTGGAACTCCCGCTCCGAGACGTCGTTGCTGATCGCGTAGCCGGCGATGTGGGCGGCGGCCTCGGACGGGTCGGCCAGGTAGCGGGCCTTGCGGCCGATGACCGCGGCGAGCTCGACCTCCCAGTCCGTCTTCACCGAGCGGCGCGGGATCGGCACCCGGTCGTACGGCCCCGACACGGTGGCGGGGTCCTTCATGAAGACCACCGGCCGCTCGGGCACGGCGGCACCGGTCTCCTCGGCGTGGTCACGGTAGTTGAGGCCGACGCACACCACCTTGCCCGGACGGGCGACGGGAGCGCCGATGCGCAGGCCGGACGTCTCCAGGAGGGGCAGCGAGCCCTCGGCCAGCGCCGCCTGGACCTTGCCGATGCCGCCGGCCGCGAAGAACTCTCCGTCGATGTCGCCGGTCAGGCCCGAGAGGTCGAACGTCTGACCGTCGTCGGTGCGGACCGCCGGAGTCTCCGCTCCGGGCGCTCCGATCCGCAGTAGCTTCATGGCTGACCTCCCGTCGGCTGGAAGGCGAACGCCCTCGACGGCCGACACATCGGATGAATGTGCAGTGCGATGACCATACGAGCGGCCATGGCAAACCGCAAGGTAGTCATCCGATGTTTGCTGTTACCGCCCTGTCGTTGCCCTGGCGGCGCAGCTGATGTGGCCAAGTTGACTGCCGTGGAGTGGTTTTGAGACCAAAAAGTCACAGTTGGGAATCATCCGAGGTCTTCTCTTGTCAGCCTGGTTTTGCAGCTCGTATGGTCCTCGTGCCGCAACTGCTCCGATGATTGTGGCTTCACCACGGCTGTTCCACGGGCTCCACCATGTCCCGGGCCGCCTCGTCGGAACCGGCCAGACGCCTCGTCCCAGCGTGCCGTACCCACCCCCCACCGCCTCCGCAGGGCACCGGCCATACCAGCCAAGGAGATAGCACCATGAAGCCTCGCTCCTCGAGAATCGCGGCCGCAGCGGCCGCAGCGGTCGTCCTCGCGGGGTTCGCCACAGCGTGCAACCGCTCCGGCGGGTCCGGCTCCGCGGGCGGCAAGCCCGCGATCGGCATCGACCTGCCCCGTGCGGACTCCGACTTCTGGAACTCCTATGCGCAGTACGTCAAGCAGGACGTCTCCTCCCAGGGCCTCAACGCGCTGCCGGTGAGCAACTCGAACAACGACGTGACCAAGCTGGTCGCCAACGTCCAGGTCTTCGAGAACACCGGCGCCAAGGCGATCGTGATGGCCCCTCAGGACACCGGCGCGATCGCCTCCACACTGGACGCGCTGTCGGCGAAGAAGATCCCGGTGGTCAGCGTCGACACCCGCCCCGACAAGGGGAACGTCTACATGGTCGTGCGTGCCGACAACAAGGCGTACGGCACCAAGGCCTGTGAGTTCCTGGGCAAGCAACTGGGCGGCAAGGGCAAGGTCGCGGAGCTCCAGGGCGCGCTCGACTCCATCAACGGGCGCGAGCGCTCCGAGGCGTTCGCCGCTTGCATGAAGAGCGAGTTCCCCGGCATCCAGGTCATCGAGCTGGCCACCGACTGGAAGGGCGACGTCGCCTCCGCCAAGCTCCAGTCCACCCTGGCCGCCAATCCGGATCTGAACGGCATCTACATGCAGGCTGGCGGCGTCTTCCTGCAGCCGACCCTCGCCCTGCTCCAGCAGAAGGGCCTGCTCAAGCCCGCGGGACAGCCCGGCCACATCGCCATCATCTCCAACGACGGCATCCCGGCCGAGTTCGACGCCATCCGCAAGGGCGAGATCGATGCCACCGTCTCGCAGCCCGCCGACCTCTACGCGAAGTACGCGCTCTTCTACGCCGAGGCGGCGGCCGAGGGCAAGACCTTCCAGCCCGGCCCCACCGACCACCAGTCGACCATCATCCAGCTGCCGAACGGCCTGGAGGACCAGCTCCCCGCGCCGCTGGTCACCAAGGACAACGTCGACGACAAGGCCCTCTGGGGCAACAACGTCAGCAAGTAGTCCCCATGACCAGCCGTGAGCAGCGGCAGAGCTCCGGCAGGACCGCCGCTCACGGAACCCCGCGGAAAGGACACGCCACCATGGCGGACCCCAGCCCCACCCGGGGCCCCGTCGTCGAGGCCGACGGAATCAGCAAGCGCTTCGGGGCCACGGTCGCGCTCAGCGACGCCCGCATCTCGGTGGCTCCCGGCGAATCGCACGCCCTGGTCGGCCGCAACGGCGCGGGCAAGTCCACCCTCGTCTCGATCCTCACCGGCCTGCAGAGCCCCGACGCAGGTACGCTGCGCTTCAACGGCGAGTCGGCCCCGGCCCCCGGTGACACCGAAGCCTGGCGCTCCAGGGTCGCCTGTGTCTACCAGCGCTCGACCATCATCCCCGCGCTGACCGTCGCCGAGAATCTCTTCTTGAACAGACACAGCTCGGACCGCCAGGGCGGCGGCGCATTCCGCCCGATCAACTGGAAGCAGCTGCGCAGCCGCGCCGCGGAGCTCCTCGCCGACTACGGCGTGGACGTCGACCCGACCGCACGCGCCGAGGAACTGACCGTCGAACAGCGCCAGTTCGTCGAGATCGCGCGGGCCCTGTCGTTCGGCGCCCGCTTCATCATCCTCGACGAGCCCACCGCGAAGCTCGACGCCCGCGGCATCGAGCGACTGTTCGACAAGCTGCGCTTGCTCCAACAGCAGGGCGTCGCCTTCCTGTTCATCTCGCACCACCTGCAGGAGGTCTACGACCTCTGCGCCACCGTCACCGTCTACCGCGACGCCCGGCACATCGTCACCGCCCCGGTCGCCGAACTCGGCCGGCAGGCCCTGGTGGAGGCGATGACCGGCGAGCGAGGACGCGGCACCGAACCCGGCTGGACCGTCCGAAGCGAGGCGCGCACCGGGGGCGATACCCTGCTCGACGTCGCAGGACTGACCCTGGCCGGCGCCTACCAGGACTTCACCCTCACGGCACAGGCCGGAGAGGTCGTCGGCCTCGCCGGGGCCGCCGCCAGCGGCAACGTGCAGCTCGGCGAGTCCCTCGCGGGCCTGCACCGCCCGCAGCACGGAACGGTCACCGTCGCCGGCCGCCCGGTGCGCACCGGCCGGGTCCCCGCCGCGCTCGCCGCCGGCATCGGGTTCGTCCCCGAGGACCGTCACATCCAGGGCCTGGTCCCGCAGCGCAGCGTCGCCGAGAACGCCACCCTCACCGTCACCGACCAGCTCGGACCGTGCGGAACCGTCCTTCCCTCGCGCACCCGGGCCTTCGCGCAGCGCATGATCAGCGCTCTCGACATCAAGACGCCCGGACCAGCCACCCCCGTCTCCGCCCTCTCCGGCGGCAACCAGCAGAAGGTCGTCATCGCCCGCGCGCTGGCCACCGAGCCGCAGGTCCTGGTCGCCATCCGGCCGACCAACGGCGTCGACATCAAGTCCAAGGAATCCCTGCTCGGCACCATCCGCGGCGTCGCCGACGACGGGAAGACCGCCCTGATCGTGTCCGACGAACTCGACGACCTGCGGGCCTGCGACCGGGTCGTGGCCATGTTCCAGGGCCGGGTCGTCGCCGAGTTCGCCCACGGCTGGAGCGACGAACAACTGGTCGCAGCCATGGAGGGCATGGCCGGCCCGACCACCACCGGCCCGACCACCACCAAGGAAAGCCATGTCACCCAGCACTGAGACCCGCGAGCACACCGCACCCGCCGTCCCCGCCCCCGCGGGTCGCAGCTTCGACCTCGCCCGCTACCGCGACCTCTCCCTCCTCCCGGTCCTGCTCGTCCTCGGGATCATCGGCTTCGCGGTCTCGCCCGCCTTCCTCACCTCGGACAACCTCCTCGGCGTCGGACAGCAAGCCACCGAGCTGAGCCTGCTCGTGCTCGCCGAGGCCCTGATCCTCATCACCGGCAAGATGGACCTCTCCCTGGAGTCCACCATCGGCGTCGCCCCGGTCATCGCCGTCTGGCTCGTCCTGCCCGACCACGGAGCCCGGTTCAACGGCATCGGACTCTTCCCCAGTTGGGCCGCCATCCCACTCTGCCTGCTGATCGGCGCCCTCATCGGAGCCGTCAACGGCTTCCTCATCCTCAAACTGCGCCTCAACGGCTTCATCGTCACCCTCGGCGCCCTCACCCTGCTGCGTGGCCTGCAGGTCGCCATCTCCCAAGGGCAGTCCATCGTCAACGTGCCCGGATCCTTCACCTACCTCGGCCGCACCAGCTGGCTCGGCGCCCCGGCCGCCATCTGGACCTGCGCCCTCCTCTTCCTGATCGGCGGCTGCGCCCTCGCCTGGCTGCGCCACGGCCGCGCCCTGTACGCGATCGGCGGCAACGCCGAGGCCGCCCGTGCGGCCGGCATCCGCGTCGACCGGATCACCTGGATCGTCCTGATCCTCGGCAGCCTGCTCGCCGCATTCGCCGGCATCCTCTACACCGGCCACTACGGCTCCATCTCCGCCGACCAGGGCAACGGCTGGATCTTCCAGGTCTTCGCCGCCACGGTCATCGGCGGCGTCAGCCTCAACGGCGGACGCGGCACCCTCTTCGGCGCCCTCACCGGCGTGCTGACCCTCCAGCTCGTGGTCAACGTCATGACGCTCGCCGGCGTGCCGCCGCTGTGGAACCAGTTCCTCAACGGCGCGATCATCATCGTCGCCCTGATCATCTCCCGCTTCGCCTCCGGTGAGCAGCAGGAGTGACGGACCTGCCGGCCTGACAGCCACCGGGGCGTGCGGGCCACTTGGGAGAGGACTCGGCCGTACCGCCCCGGCCCCGACGGACACCGCGGGGAGGCGCCCGACACTGCCCGCACGAGGAACAGCGAAGGGAACGACATCATGGCGGTAACGGACCAAGCCATCGAGAAGATCAAGGAAATGATCGTCTCCGGCATCCTCAAGCCCGGATCCCGGCTACCCAACGAGGCCGACCTCGCCGACGAACTGGGTCTGTCCCGCAACTCCCTGCGCGAAGCCGTCCGGGCGCTGACGGCACTGCGGATCCTCGTTCCCAGACAGGGCGACGGCACCTACGTCTCCGGACTCGAACCGCACCTGCTCCTGGAGAGCATGGCATTCGCAGCCGACGTGTCCCACGGCCACACCGCGCAGCAACTCCTCCAGGTCCGGCGGCTGCTGGAACCACAGGTCACCGCCCTCGCGGCAGGCATGCTGACCGATGACCAGCTCGCCGAGCTGCGGGCGATCCTCGACCGGAGCGCGGCAGCCATCCGCATCCAGGAATTCATCAGACTGGACATCGAGTTCCACCGTGCCATCGCCGACTCCCTCGGCAACCCGGTCCTCTCGACACTGCTGGGCATTCTCTCCACCCACACCCAGCGGCTGCGGATCGTGCGCGGCACCCACCACGCACCCGCCCGCGAACAGGCCCACCGCGAGCACGAGGCCATCTGGCGCGCACTCGTCCAACGAGACGCCCAACTCGCCTCCAGCGTTGCCATGGTGCACGTCGCCGCCGTCGAGGACTGGCTGGCCGTCGGCGAGTCGGGGCTGTAAGGGTGCGGCGGGTGAAAGACGTTTCCGGGGTGTCTCGTGCGGTGAACGCGGCGGCGTGCCATGATGCGTGCTGCGTGTGTGCGGGCGGCACGCGTGATCGATTTGATGGTGGACCAGGGGTGGATGATGGCACGGAGTGAGGACTGGATGCGGACCAGCGAGCCGGAAGGGCAGTCGATATCGGCGCTGCGCCCGGATGTGGCGCACTCCGCACGCATCTACGACTTCTTCCTGGGCGGCAAGGACAACTTCCCGGCAGACCGAGAAGCCGCAGCGGAGATCGTCAAGGTGTGGCCGAGCCTGCCCGTCTCCATGCGCGCCAACCGGCAGTTCATGCGGCGCATGACCCACCACCTGGCTGCCGAGCACGGCATTCGCCAGTTCCTGGATCTCGGAACGGGACTGCCCACGGAGCCGAACCTCCATCAGGTCGCGCAGGCTGTGCACCCGGACGCCCGAGTGGTGTACGTGGACAACGACCCGCTGGTACTCGTGCACGCCCGGGCGCTGCTCACCAGCTCACCCGAGGGCCGGACCAGCTACGTCGACGCGGACCTGCACGACGCCCGGGCCATCGCCGCCTCGTCGCAGGTGCGTCAGATCCTCGACGTGGAACAGCCGGTGGTGGTCAGTCTCTTCGCCATCCTGCAGTTCGTCACCGACGAGGACGCGGCCCGTGCCGTCATCCGGGAGCTGATGGCTCCGCTTGCCTCGGGGAGCCTGCTGGCGCTGTCCACCGTCACGGCGGACAGCAACCCGACGGAGGTCACCGAGGGGCTGGCCGTCTACGCCGCGCGCGGCATCCCGGCGCGGGCCCGCACCCGGGCCGAGGTGGCGGCGCTCCTCACCTCCGCCGGGCTGGAACTCCTCGACCCCGGCGTGCAGTTGGTGCACCGCTGGCAGCCGGACGAGGAGTCCGCCGCGCTGCCCGACGAGCACGTCCAGATGCACGGGGCCCTCGCCCGCAAGCCGTAGCCGAGTCAGCCCCGTGAGCCGCAACTCCAGATTGAAAAGTACTCAGTTGCGCGCAGGGCTGCGGCTTCGAGTGGCACACGGCCCTCACCGGTCGTGAAGTGCCCGCTTGCTGCCGTCGACCTGTGCTGTTCCGGGCAGCGCGATGAGTTCGGGCTTGAACAGTGGTGGCGCGCCCATCGCGGGCTCCCAGGTCGCCAGCTTCTCGTCCTGGGGGACCTCGATCCGCCGGTCCGCAGCGAGGTCGGCGACCACCTTCGAAAGCAATCGCACACCGAGTGGCGCCAGGTGATCGCGCCACAGGCTCTGCGCGGTCGACCCCGGGGGCACGAACAGGAACTCCTGGGCGGCGAGCGGGCCGGCGTCGGTGCGTTCGGTGAGATGGTAGACGCTCCCGCCCGTCACCTTGTCGCCGTCGCGGATCGTCCATCGGATCGCGTCCCGGCCGCGGTGCAAGGGCAGCAAGCTGGGGTGGTACCCGATGGTGGCGACAGCGGCTCTGGCGCGCGTGTGGCGGCCGAGGAAAGCGTGTGAATGCGCCGCGACGATGATGTCCACTCCGTCCGGGACGTGCATCGCGCGCAGTTCGGCCGAGTCCGTCCACGGGATGTCCCTGGGGTACGCCCAGGAGCGCAGGCGGTCCCAGGACATCGCGTTGCTCTCGTCGGACCGCCCCTTGCGCAGCCGGGGGGCGGCTACGCCGACGATCTTGTATCCCTCGTCCAGCAGGGCTTCCGCGACCTGTACCGCGAATGCCCCTTGTCCCGAAACGTAGATGTTCATCCGCACTCCTGTGATCGCTGGTCAGGTGTTGTCGGTGTCAAGCCGTCCCGTTCATCAGTCGACTTCTTTCAGTCCGCAGTGATCGGGCTTGAACCGCACCGGCATCGTGGAGAACCCGGTCAGGAAGTTGGACCGGATACGCAGCGCCTCATCGGTCAGCTCGAATCCGGTGGTGAAGTCCCGCAGGGCCTTGAGTAGTTCGGCGATCTCCACCTTGGCCAGGTACGAGCCGACGCAGAAGTGCGGGCCGTAGCCGAAGGCCAGGTGCTTGTTGGGGGTACGGCCGAGATCGAACACCTCGGGCCGCGCGAAGGCCCGTTCGTCCCGGTTGCCGGAGGCGTGCCAAAGCGTGACGATCTCGCCCGGCCGCAGTCGTACGCCGTGCAGTTCGGTCTCCCGTACGACGCTGCGCCCGAAGTGCATCGTGGGCGAGGCCCAGCGCAGCACCTCGTCCACGGCTGTCTCGACCGCGACCTCGCCGTGCTTGAGCCGCCGCCACTGTTCGAGCTGGGCTGCGAGCGTGTGAACACAGTCGATCATCGTGAGCCGGCTGGTTTCGTCGCCCCCGATGATCAGGCTGTAGCAGTTGAGCACGATGTCCTCGTCGGACAGCGGAACACCGTCGATGGAGCTGCCGATCAGTCTGCTGATCACATTGTCGCCCGGCGACCCGCGCCGCTCCTCGACGATGTCCATGAAGTACATCAGGATCTCGTTGCGGGCCATCTCGGAGTCGACCTCGGAGTCGACCTCGTCGACGTCCTCGTCATCGGCCGACAACGCCGTCCTGGTCAGGCTGAGCAGGTAGTCCCGGTCCTGCTCGGGCAGGCCGAGCAGGTTCGAGATCGTGGTCATCGGGATCCGGCCGGCGATCTGCTCCGCGAAGTCGCAGCTGCCGGCCTCGACCGCCTCGCGGATCCACTGCCGGGTGTTGGTCCGGACCGTCAGCGCGACCTCGTCGAGCACCCTCGGCGAGAGCACCCGCTGGAGGATCTTGCGCAGCTCGTGGTGCCGGTGCCCGTCGGTGACGGCCAGCATCCGGCCGGCCCCGGCGTCGCCGCCCTCCAGGAGGGTGACCAGCACATTGCCGCGCTCCGACGTGAAGTTCACGTCGTCCCGGTAGGTGGCCAGGATGTCGTCGTGGCGGGAGAGCACCCAGAATCCCCGACGGCCGTCCACCGGAGGGTTCCAGTGCAGCGGGGCGGTGTCCCGCAGGGTGCGCCAGAACCCGTCGAGGTCACGGCCCGCGAAGGTGGCCGGGTCGCCCAGGTCCAAGGTGTCCAGTGCCGGTGTGCTCACGGTCACCAGTCCGTACGCCAGAACCGGCGCGGCAGGAACGGGTAGGTGGGCAGCGGCACCCGGTGGCTGGCCTCCCCCAGGTGCAGGGCGTCGAAGTCCACCTGTCGGCCGGTCACCCAGGCGGCGGCCAGGTCGGACAGCGCCTGCGCGTCCGTGCCCGACGGCACGATCCCGTTGTCGCCCAGCGAGAAGGAACCGGGGTCCGCCTGCGGGGCGGCGGCGGTCGTGGTGGCCGGGCCGCGTGCGGCGTCCTCGGACAGCGCCGCGATCAGCTCCGCGCGGCTGCGGACCACGACCGCCCACCGCCGCGCCATCACCTTGCGGCCGAGGTTGAGGCTGAAGCAGACGTCGTCCAGGCGGAGTTCGGGGTTGGCCTCCAACCAGGCCCGCAGCCGCGCGCGCTGCCGGGCCAGCGCGTCGTCGTCCATGGCGGACAGGGTGGCCAGCCGGGCCCTGCCCTCGTGCTCGGGGGCGCGCCCGGTGGCCGTCGGCGCCTCCTCCAGCAGCAGGTGCGCGTTGTAGCCGCCGCCGCCGATCGAGGTGATGCCCGCGCGGCGGATGCCGGCCTCCGGCTCCCAGTCCGCTCCTTCGAGCTGCGGTACGAAGGGGGTGCTGGGGAAGTCGATGTCCTGATTGACCTCGGTCAGGTTGATCGTCATCGGGAGCTGCTTGTGGTAGAGCGCCAGCGCGGCCTTGATCGCACCGAAGCCGCCCGACACCACGCCGCCGTGGCCCACGTTGCCCTTGACTCCGCCGATCGAGGTGGTCGCGGTCTGCTTCCCGAACGCCATGCTCGCCGCGTGCACTTCGAGCTCGTCGGTCATCGGCAGGCCGAGACCGTTGGCCTCGTACATGGACACGGTGTCCGGGGTGACGCCGCCCACCTCCATGGCGCCCGCGATGCACGCACTCAGCCGCTCGGGCTGGGCCAGGCCGTACGCCATCGCGCTGACACCGTTGTTGTTGACGGACGAGCCCTTGACCACGGCGTAGATGTGGTCGCGGTCGGCGACGGCCCGGCCCAGCGGCTTCAGCAGCACGGTGACGACACCACTGGACAGCGCGGTGCCGGTGCCGTTGGCGTCGAACGGGCGGCAGTGGCCGTCCTTCGACAGGACCCGGTTCTCCTCCCACAGGTGGCCCCGGGGGTGCGGCAGGCGGACCATCGAGCCGCCGGCGATCGCCATGTCGGTCTGGCCGAGCAGCAGCGACTGGCAGGCCAGGTGCACCGCGTAGTGGAAGCCCGCGCAGACGGCGGCGACGGTGACGGCCTCGCCGGTGAGCCCCATGTAGTACAGCGCGTTGGAGGTCATGGTGTCCGGCGACCACGCCAGGCTGGCCTCGATCGCCTCGGGGCCGACCGACACCCGGTCCGGCGGGGAGCTGTAGAGCGCGGCGGTCTGCGGGTTGTTGGCGCCGTACATGCCGATCTCGGCCTTGAGCCGGTCCGGGTCGTAGCCGCCGTCCTCGAGCGCCTCCCACGCGCTCTCCAGGAACAGCCGGTTCTCGGGCATCATCGCGGCCGCCATCCGGTCGCTGATGCCGAACACCGACGGGTCGAACTTGTCGTACGTGTCGAGCACGCCGCAGGCCCGCACGTAGAACGGGCTGTGGATCAGCGTCTCGTCGACATGGATGTCCTCCTCGGCCAGGAACGACACGGACTCCCTGCCGTGCACCAGGTTGTCCCAGAACTGTTCCTTGGTGCGGGCTCCGGGCGCCCGCAGGGACATGCCGATGACGGCCACATCGCCCGGGTCGTAGTCCTGCTCGGGGCTGTCGGTCATGGGAAGGCTCCTGCTTCGTATCGAGTGGGGGTGACTCAGCGGCCGGCGGCGCCGCGGCCGCGCAACGCGGCACGGCGGGCGCTGGCGCGCAGGCGGGCCGACTGGACCACCTCGGGGGCGGCGCCGCTCTCGTCGTCGAGCCAACGGGCGAGGGAGGAGATGTCGCGGAAGCTGAAGAGGTCGGGCACCCGGACCCGGCGGTCGAAGCGCCGGGTCATCAGCCGGGCCAGACGGACGAGCAGCAGCGAATCGCCGCCGAGGTCGTAGAAGGCGGCGTGCACGTCGATGCCCGACGGCTCGAGGCCCAGCAACTGGCCCCAGATCTCCGACAGCGCCACCTCGGTGGGCGAGCCGGCGGCCGTCAGGGGCCCGCCGGGGTCGGCGGCCGGCGGCTCGGGGAGCGCGTTGCGGTCGAGCTTCCCGCCCGGCCCCAGCGGAAGGGCGGTCAGGAACACCAGCGTCGCGGGCACCATGTAGTCGGGCAGTTCGACGGCGAGCCTGCCGGTGATGGCGCTCTGCAGGCCGGTGTCCAGCCGGGGGCCGTCCGGTGCGGCGCCGTCGCCCGCGGGCACCACGTAACCGACGAGCCGGCTGCCACGGACGACGGCGGCGGCCTCCCGGACCTCGGGGCAGCCGGTCAGCCGGGCCTCGACCTCCTCCAGCTCGATGCGGTAGCCGCGCAACTTGACCTGGTGGTCGGTGCGGCCGAGGAACTGGAGTTCGCCGCCGTCGGTGAACTTGACGACGTCTCCGGTGCGGTACATGCGCTCGCCGCGGCGGAACGGGTCGGGTACGAAGCGCTCGGCCGTGGTGCTCGCCCGGCTGACATAGCCGTGCGCGAGGCCGGCGCCGCCGAGGTAGAGCTCGCCGGACTCGCCGGCCGGGAGCCGCTCCAGGTTCCCGTCGAGCACGTAGACCCGGTCGGTGGCCGTCGGCGGGCCGATCGTCGGTTCGCCGGTGCCGTCCTCGGACACCGGCCCGAACGAGCAGAAGACGGTTCCCTCGGTGGGGCCGTAGGCGTTGAACACCCGGTCGGCGCCGGTCTCCCGGTAGGTCCGGTCCACCAGCTTGCGGCGCAGGGCCTCGCCGCCGAACACCACCGTGCGCACGTTCGCAGGCACGGCTCCGGCATCGAGCAGGCCGTTCATCACCGACGGGACGACGTTCAGGTGGGTGATCCGGTCGGCGTACCGGCTCTCCGACAGGTGCACCGCGCTCTCGACGAGCACGACGGCACCGCCGCGGCACAGCGCGTTGAAGATCTCCATCACGGACAGGTCGAAGCAGACCGAGCTGGCCGCCGAGACGCCGCTCAGGTCGCAGCCCTCGAGGACCCGGTCCATTTCGGCGAGCATCGCCACGCACCCGCTGTGCCGGACGGCCACGCCCTTGGGCGTACCGGTGGAGCCCGACGTGTAGATGACGTACGCGGTGTCGCCCGGCACCACTGCCACGGGCTTCGTGCCGGGCTCGGTCACCACGGTCTCGCCCAGCACGACCACGGTCGGGCCGGGCGGGCAACTCGCCCGGGACGCGGGCGTGGTGAGCAGCAGGCGGGTCCCGCTGTCCTGGACCATGAAGGCCAGCCGGTCGGCGGGGTAGTTCGGGTCCAGCGGCAGGTAGCAGGAACCGGTGCGCAGAGCCGCCAGGATGCCGACGAGCAGGTCGGGGGCGCGCTCGACGCAGATGCCGACCGGGACGCCCGGTCCCGCGCCGTCGGCAGTGAGCCGCTCGGCCAACACCCGGGACCGCTCGTTCAGTTCGCCGTAGGTCAGGACGCCCGCATCGGAGTAGACCGCGATCGCCTCGGGGGTCTTGGCCGCCAGCTCGACGAACGCGCAGTGCAGGGCTTCGGTCACTGGTCCGTCTCCTCGGGGAGGCCGGTCGGCGCGATGTCGCCGAGGGCCAGGTCGGGTTGGGCGATCGAGTCGAAGAGCACGGTGCGGTACAGCGCGAGCAGTGCCGTCACGGTCTGCCTTTCCAGGTAGCTCGGTTTGAACTGGACGTGGCCCGCCACCTCGCCGTCGATGTCGGCCATCGAGATCTCGAGGTCGAACTTGGCCAAGTGCCTGCGCACTTGAAGCGGCTCGAGCGGCAGCGCGCCGTCGGGTGTGAGGGTGTCACCGACGCCGTGGAAGAGCTTGACGGACCGGGGGAACGCCTCCGAGGACAGCCAGTTGACCACCACGTCGAACCACGGGGAGCGGCCCTCGGCCCGCGGCGGCTTCAGCTGGGACGCCAACAGGTCGAGGGGATAGTTCATGTGCTCCAGGAGGCCGAGCGAGAAAGCGTGGACCTCGCGCAGCAGGTCGCGGAAGCTGCGGTCGCCGGCAGGCTTCGCACGGACCAGCACCGTGTTGAGGTAGTAGCCGATGGCGGACTCCCAACCCGGTTCGGCCCGTTGGGCGATGGCGGTGGCCAGCACCGAATCCTCGGCCCCGACCGCACGGTGGAGCGTGGCGAAGAACCCGGCCAGCACCACGGTGCTGATCGACACGCCTTCCCGCACCGCGAACTCCCGCAGCAGGCGCGTCTCCTCGGCGCTCCAGCGGAACGCGAGGTCGCGGCCCTCATAGGTGACGCCCGCCGGCCGCTCCTTGGCGGACAGGTCGAGGTGGGCGGGCGGATCGGCCAGCACCCCGGACCACCAGTCCAGCGCCGCGCCCGCCGCAGGCCCGGCCAGCCACCGCCGCTCCCACGCGACGAACTCCGTGTACGGGGCAGCCGGCGCGCGGTCGGCGAGATCGGCGCCCTGGTAGTGCTCCTGGAGTTCGCGGATCATGACGTCGGCCGACGCCGCGTCCGAGGCGATGTGGTGGACGAGTACCAGCAGGTAGTGATCGGCCGGCCCGCGCGCCATCAGGACGATCCGCACGAGCGGCCCGTTGTCCAGGTCGAGCGGCTGGTGCCCGTGCCAGGCCAGCTCCTCGCGGGCCTCTTCGTCGTCCAGGCCGGAGCTGTCCACCACGACGAACTCGTACACCGGCTCGTCCAGGATGACCTGGTACAGGCGGCCGCCCGCCTCCACGAAGAGGGTGCGCAGCGCGGGATGCCGCTCCAGCACGGCCCGCACGGCACGATCCAGCGCCTTCTCGTCGACCGCGGCCCGGATCCGGGCGGTCACCATGAAGTTGTAGGGCACGGCGTCCGGCGCGACCATCTGCATGAACCACAGCGAGGCCTGGCCGTGCGACGCCGGCGCCAGTTCGAGGCCGAGGCCGTCGGCGCGCAGCTGCTCCAACGCCGGTGCGTCGGTGGCCTCCAGCAGCCCGCGGGCGTCCAGCTCTTCCAGCAGCTCCTCGGCGTCCAGCTCGGACAGCTCCTCGAGGAACGTCCGGTCCGGCTCGGGCACGCGGGGCGGGGCCTGGAGCGGAAGCGGTGCGGGCGGCGGAGCCGCGGGCGCGGCCGGTCCAGCGAGGGTCTCGGTCAAGTGGCCGACGACCTCGGAGATGGTCCGGCCGTCCAGGAACACCACCGGCGACACCCGGTGCCCGAACAGCGCCTGCATCCTGTTGACGAGGCGGATCGCCAGCATCGAGTCGAGGCCGAAGTCGCGCAGGCCGGCGTGCACGTCGAGCCTGCTCACCGGCACGCCCAGCGCCTCGGCGAGCTCGGCGAGGACGACGTCCGCCACCGGCCGCTCCGTCACCGGCCGCTCCGCCTTCGGCTGGTGATCCATCGGACCGGCCTCGGCTGTGGCCGCGGTGTCGCCGGCCGGGGTCGGCGCCAGTGCCGGGACGAGCGCCCGGCGGGGCTCGGTGTCGATCCAGTAGCGGTCCTTCTGCCACTGGACGAGCGGGGTTTCCACGACCTCGACATCGTCGCCGAACAGCGAGTCGAAGGTGAGCGGTAGGCCCCTGACGTACAACGACGCGGCGGCGCCCAGCAGGGAGCGGACATCGCTCCCGTCGCGCCGCAGGGAGTTGATCGCGTGCACCCGGGCACCGCGGGTCAGCGCGATCTCCTCGACCGCACCGCGCAGCGTCTCGTGCGGGCCGATCTCGACGAAGGTGCCGATGCCCTGGTCGACCAGCGCACCGATGGTCTCGGCGAACCGGACCTGGTTGCGCAGATTGTGCACCCAGTAGTCGACGTCGGCGGCCGGGTTCACCGTGTCGGCCAGCGCCGTGGAATGGAAGTCGATGCGGTGCGGCAGCGGGGTGATGCCGTCGATGCGTTCGCGCAGCGGCTCGATCAGCGGGTCCATGCCGGGGCTGTGCACCGGCCGCTCGACCCGGATCCTCCTGGTGGAGATCCCGTCCCGCTTGAGGTCGGCCTCCAGGGCGTCGACGGCCTCCGGCGAGCCGGAGACCGCCGCGCTGGTGGGGCTGTTGACCACGGCGATGGCCGCGTGCTCGGCGTAGCGGGCGAGCCGGGGCAGCAGCTCCGCCTCCGGCAGGTCGACCGAGATCATGGCGCCCGCGGCGGCCTCGCGCTCGAGCAGGTGCGACCGGGCGACCACGACGCGGGCGGCGTCGTCCAACGACAGCGCGCCGGCGACGCAGGCGGCCGCGACCTCGCCCAGGCTGTGCCCGACGACGGCGGCCGGCTCGATGCCCAGGTCGAGCCAGACCTTCGCCAGCGAGACCTGTAGGGCGAACAGCACGGGCTGCTGGAAGTCCATCTCCTCGTACCTGGCCTGGGCGGCCGGGGCGGCGAGCTGGTCGAGCACCGAGCAGCCGCCGGCCGCGCGCACCGCGGCGTCGCAGGCGCTCATCCAGCTGCGGAAGACGGTGTTCGAGCGCAGCAACTCGCGGCCCATACCGACCCATTGGGTGCCGCCGCCGGAGAACACCAGCGCCACCCGCCGGTCGACGCTGCCGGAGACCTGGCCCGTGACGAGGTCGGGGTGCGGCTCGCCGGCGGCGATCCGGGCGAGTCCGTCCAGGACGTCCTGCCGGGTGCGGGCGAACAGGGCGATCCGGTGGCTGTAGTGGGTGCGCCTGGCGGCGAGCGTGTAGGCGAGGTCGCTGACCCGCAGGCCCGGGTCGCGTTCGACGTGGTTGGACAGCTCGCGGCAGGTGTCGGTCAGCGCGCCCGCCGTCCGTGCCGTGACGGTGACCAGGTGCACCTGCTCACCGGCCGCGGCGTCGCGCAGGCGCGGGGCGGTGTGACGTCCCCGGTCGCCGGCCAGGAACGGGTGGGCCGTGACCGGAAGTCCGGCGGTGTACAGGGCACCGAGCGAGCCGAGCAGGGTCGAGGCTTCGTCGGCACCGCGCCGGAGCGAGGGCAGGGTGGCCGCCGCCGGCAGGATCTCCGACACCGACTTGAGCAAGAGGGGGTGCGGGCTGAGTTCGATCACCGCGTCGATGTCGTGGTCGCGCAGGACCGTCAGGGCGTCGACCACCCGGATCTCCTGGCGCAGGTTGGCCGCCCAGTAGTCAGGACCGAGCTCCGCGCCGTCGACGAGTCCGCCGGTGACCGTCGAGATCATCGGGATCCGGGCGGTCCTGGGCTTGATGCCGTCGAGTTCGACCTTCAGCGGGGCGAGCACGTGGTCGACCAGCGGTGAGTGCGGGGCGTGGCCCATCCGCACCCGGTGGGTGGTGACGCCCTGGTCGGTCAGCCGCTGGACGAGGCCGTCGATCTCCTGCGGTGTGCCGGTGACCAGGGTGGAGCGCAGGCCGTTGCGGCCGGAGACGGTGAGCCGGCCGGTCAGCTGCGGCTCCACCTCGTCCGCGGCGGTCATGACCACGATGCCCTCGCCGCGCCCCACGGCCAGTTGCTGGAGGAGCCGGCCGTGCTGGGCGGCCAGCCGGGAGGCGTCGTCGAAGTCGAGTGCACCGGCGATGTGGGAGGCGGCGAACTCGCCGACGCTCTGCCCCACGACGACGTCCGGCTCCACCCCCAGCGAGCGCCAGGCCTCGGCCAGGGCCACCTGCATGGAGAACAGCAGCGGCTGGAAGACGTCCATGTCGTCGAGGCGGCCGTCCGGGGCCAGCAGTTGGTCGACGAGCGAGAAGCCCAGCAACTCCCGCATCCGCTGGGCGGACTTCATCATGGACCGGCGGAACACCGGCATCCCGGCGAGCAGTTGCCGGCCCATGCCCACCCACTGCGACCCGTTGCCCGAGAACAGGAACGCCACCCGCGGCTTGCGCCCGGCCTGCTCCCCGGTGCTCAGTCCGGCGGCCGTGGTCCCACTGCCGAAGGCGTCGAGCTGGGCCCTGAGTTCGGCCATGTCGCGGGCGGTGGCCGCGAGCCGGAACGGGCCGTCGCCGGGCATCCGGCTGCAGAGGTCGCGCAGGTCGGTCTCGTCACGCAGCGCCCGGGCCCGCTCGGCCAGCGCCTCCCGGGAGTCCGCGGCCAGCAGCAGGAGCCCGTTCTCGGGGCGCGGCAGTTCCTCGACGGCGACATGGCAGATCGCGCCGCCGAAGCCGAACGAACTGACGCCGCCCCGGCGGGCGTCGGACCGTCTCGGCCACGGTGTCAGCCGGTCCTGGACGGTGAGGCGGTATTCGTCGAACATGATCTGCGGGTTCGGCGCGCTGTAGTGCAGGCTCGGCGGCAGCACGCCGTTGCGCATCGACATCGCGAGCTTGACCAGGCCGACGATGCCGGCGGCGGCCTCCAGGTGCCCGACGTTGGACTTGACGGAACCGAGCCGCAGCGGTTCCGCGCGGTCGCCGCCCAGGACCGCGCCAATGGCGTTGGCCTCGATCGGGTCGCCCAGCGGTGTCGCGGAGCCGTGGCACTCGATGTAGTCCACCAAGTGCGGTGCGATGCCCGCCCGTTGGTAGGCGGTGCGGAGCATCTTCTGCTGCGCCTGGGGGTTCGGCGCCGTCATGCCGTTGCTCAGACCGTCGTTGTTTGAGGAGCTGCCCTTGATCAGGCAGTACACCGGCAGATCGCGCTCGAGCGCCACGCTCAGCGGGGCGAGCACGACGACGCCGGCGCCCTCACCGCGGACGTAGCCGTTGGCGCGGGCGTCGAACGACTTGCAGCGGCCGTCCGGGGCGAGCGCGCCCATCTGGTCCATGGCGGTGTAGTAGTCGGAGACGAAGCTCAGGTTCACGCCACCGGCCAGCACCAGCTCGCTCTCGCCCAGCCAGATCGACTGGCATCCCACGTGCACCGAGACCAGCGATCCGGCGCATGCGGCGTCGATCGCCATGCTCGGGCCCTGCAGGCCGAGGACATAGGAGACGCGGTTGGCGATGATGCCGTCGTGCATGCCGGTCGCGGTGTGCGGGGTGATCTGGCTGTCGGGGCCGCGGTAGTGCGCCAGAGCGGCGTAGTCGCCCCAGCAGGAGGCCATGAACACGCCGGTGTCGCTGCCGACCAGGCTGTGCGGCGCGATACCCGCGTCCTCCAGCGCCTCCCAAGCCAGCTCCAGCACCAGGCGCTGCTGAGGGTCCATCTGGACGGCTTCGCGGGGTGAGATGCCGAAGAACAGCGGATCGAACCGGTCGATGCCGTCGATGAACCCGCCCCAGCGCACTGCGTCGCCCAGGAGCTCGCGCCGCCCAGCCGGTACCGGCCCAACGGCGTCGCCGCCCTCGACCAGCAGCCGCCAGAACGAGGACGGGTCCGGTCCTCCAGGGAACCGGCAGCCGATGCCGACGATCGCGACCGGCTCACGCGGTGCCGTACCGCGGTCGGTGCTCGGGGCGGGCTCGGCGACCCGTGGACCATCAACGAGCGCACGGGACAGCGCGTCGACGGTCGGGTACTGCCACATCCAGGTGATCGGAACCCGCCAGTCGAGGAATTCAGACAATGCGGCGGCAAGAGCCATCGACTTCGCCGAGTCCAGTCCGTACTGGTGCATCGGCGTCCAACGATCCACTGCGTCTTCGGATACGTCCAGCAGTTCGACGACGCGAGAAATCAGGAAGTCTACTACGGCGCGTAAATCACGCGCTCCGCGGTCTTGGGGCATGTCGGCTCCTCGGCGGGGCGGATGGAATGAGCTGGTAGAGGTTTCCGTCGGCGGATTGATGGCGCGAGAGTCCGTCAGCCACGCAATAGCGGATTGAGATGACCGCGGCTTGGCCGTGCCGGCGCACACGGCCGGGCCGGCGGTTCTCGACATGGCCGACCAGGGCCTGGGCAGCCGGCCATGGGCATGATTCATGACACGGCAGGTTCAGCTCCGCCGTGTCGAGCGCAACGGGCTCCCAGTCCTCACCGGACAGCTCTTCGGTTGCTTTCGCTGGTAGCGAGTCTGCGCCGTTGCTCTCGGTATGAATGCGCTTACTGGACCGTGCCCGGCTGCACACGGCGATGTGATGGCCCCATCGGTCGAACGGGAACACGGCGAGCCCGAGAAGAACGAGGAATCCCAGTCAGGGCAGTGAGATCCGTGTGGTGCCGGACAGCCCGTCCCACTCCGGACACAAAGGCGTGGCTGTCGAAAAACGGTACGTTCACCGCGAACCTACCCCCGATGAATCAGCCTGGCCGAATCAGGTCGGGATCTGATTCGGTATCACTGCCGGTAGTTCACCAATCATGCGGTGCTCGATCAGTGAACGTCAGGCTGCCATACTGTGAGCGGTGGGACAAGTTATGATCCGTGAGCAGAAGGAGTACTGGCCAGATCTGACCCGGAAGTGGCCGGTTCAGTCTCTTCCGGCATGGTTCAACAGAGGATTGTTCAAGTGCCGACCGGTTGCGGTGTCGAGCGTTCTTGCTGACCGGCGTGGCGGAAGGGCAACTCGATTCGGAGGCCCTACTCGGGTTTTCTCGGGCCACAACCAGACAAAGCGGGCCGTCCGAGCTTTGCCCCATTTCGTAGACACTCGCCTGCTATGCGACCGGCTCTAGGGCGGTGGTGCCCGTGGCGTGCGGTCTTTGTCATCGACCAAGCTGCGGTGACCGAGGGCGGAGTGCCGCCCGCTTGCGGTCCAAAGAGCGTGATCGGCGTGGCGGGCCGGGCTGAGATCCGGCGGCTTCGCCCTACGCCCACTACCGGGCTTGCCACACCTTGGAGAGCGACCGGAGGGCAGCCGCGGCGAGTTCGCGCGCAACTGCCGAACGCACCGCACACGACGTGAAGTCAGGCTCTGCCTGGCCCTCCTGGCCTGCTCATAGCGGCTGGTGGCATGAATCGACTGATTCAACCCGGCGTCACGCAACCTGAATTGGAGCTGCCGGCAGTTCGGGAACGTGCCTTGGCTCAGCGGTCCCCCCGTCGTGTCGCGCGCCTCGGTCGATGGTAGGCGCATGACCCCATGGAGGGCGGCTCCACATACGTGCGGGTGAGGGTAGACAGCAGATGAGTGACCAATGCAAGCTGATCCGCATGGACGTTGAGAATCTTGAGACGGCGTCAGCCGGCACGATCAGCTCCTTAGCCGGACGTTCCTCGCAGCGCAGCGACCATCCCGGTTGGGTACTCACCCGCCACGACTGCGCCGGCAGGCTCGTATGACCGATACCACGGACAAGATGACCGACACCACGGACAAGCCGCTGCGTCGGCCGGGACTGGCACTCGGAGTGCTGGCAGGGGCGCTCGCACTGGACGTGAGCGGTCTTGGGGTGCTCAACGCCGCCCTACCGTCCATCGGAGCGCGCTTTCGCTTGGACGACACCACGCTCCAGTGGGTCATGACTGCCTACGCCGTCACGTTCGCCGGCTTCCTGCTGGTGGGTGGCCGACTGGCCGACGTACTCGGACGACGGCGGGTGTTCGGCGTCGGTGTCGCCTTGTTCACCGTGTCCGCGCTGGTTGGGGGGCTGGCTCCCGACATCATGGTGCTGCTGGGTGCGCGCGCCGCCCAAGGCATCGGCGCCGCCCTGTCGGGGCCGGCCGCGCTGGCTCTGCTCACCGAGGCGTTTCCGGCCGGTCCGGCGCGTAACCGAGCACTCAGTGTGTACGCGGCGGTCGGCGCCGCGAGCTTCAGCGGCGGGGTGCTGCTGGGCGGCGTACTGACCCAGTTCCTCGGCTGGCGTTCGGTGCTGTGGTTCTCGGTGTTGCTGGGACTCGCCGTGCTGGCCGCGATGCGGGCCGGACTACCTGGTAGCGCCGGGCACAGCGGTCGGCTGGACCTGCCCGGCGCGATATCGGGAACACTCGGCCTCACCCTGCTCATCGTCGGCGTGAGCAGTGGCGGCACGTTGGCTTGGAGCGTACTCGCTGCGGCGGGGGTCTTCCTGGTGCTGTTCGTCGTGCGTGAGCACCGCACTGCCGACCCGGTGCTTCCGCTCGGCCTCTTCCGGATCACATCGGTGCGGGCCGCGAGTCTGGCGGCGTTCCTCCAGTACACGGGATCGGTCGGGCTGCTGTTCTTCGCGCCGCTGTATCTGCAGGGGATGCTGCACTACTCTCCCTTCGAGTCCGGTCTTGCGCTGGTGCCGATGTCTCTGGCCGTGTTCCTCACCGCCAACTTCGCCACCGGACGCCTGCTGGCCAGACACGCTCCGCGAACGCTGATGGCTGTCGGCCTCGTCCTGATCGGGGTCGGTACCGCGCTGTGGCTGAGCACACCGCACGACGGCAGCTATGTGCAGCAGGTGCTGCCCGGTCTGGTGCTGAGCGGCATCGGCCAAGGGCTGAACTTCCCCTCGATGACGTCCGCCGCGCTCACCGGCGTCCCCGTGCAGCAGCATGCCGTTGCGGGGGCGGTGAATGTCGTGGCGCAGCAGATCGGCGCAAGTGTCGGAGTGGCGGTGATGGTCCTGGTCGCGGCGAGCAGTGGGGACCAACTCGTCGGCTACCACCTCGCCTACCTCGCGGCCGCCGTCGCGTGTGTGCTGGGGGCCGCGGTCATCGCTATGAGACGGCAGGCTTGAGGGAGTCCCGGCCGGCCGACGACTGGGCCAGGTCGGCCGGGTGGACGTTCAGTAGCGGTACCGCCAGCGCGCTGGGTCCGGCCGGCGATCGGGCCCAGCGCGCCTCGTCATCCGCGCCGCCGGGCGTGGCGTTTCTGCGGGTCAGCGCCCACTTCCGCGGGGCTTCAGCACCACCTTCGGCAGCTCCGGAGCAGGCAGGCGCTCCCCGGGATACCCCTGCACCTCGTCGAAGCGTTGGCCTCCTTGGCGCTGGTGGGGTGCCCGAGATCTTCGATGAGATTTGCCTCCTTGGCGGTGCCGGGAACCGTGATAGCCGCGAACAACGGGTTCATGGGTCGATACCAGCGGTACGTGCCATGGCCGCCCCAGCCACGGCGAGCGGGGAACCGGCCTGCCGCACCACCGCGCCATCGCCAGGCGAGGCACCAGAAGCGATCAGGACAACATGGGCCGCCGAGGCCCGGGGGGCTCAGGGGGCGGCGAACAGCCCGGGGAAGGCCAGGGCCAGCCACGGTCGGCGGCCCCAGGCGAACACCTTGCCGCGGGCGAACGCGCCGGCGGCGCTGTAACGGCCCAACGCGATCAGGAGGAACGCCACCGGCTCGGTGAGGATGGTGCAGTCCGGGCGACGCGGCGGCTCGTCGTTCACTACGGTGACACCATCTGTGAACGTCACCGCGAACCCGCACAGGCCCCGCACCTTCAGGCGGTAGCAGGCATTGTGGCCGGCCGCAGCGCGCGCATCCGTCACCAGCGGCATGGCCGCGCGCAGGAACGGAATTGTCAGCGCCACGCGCTGCCGGTCGATCGGATGCGGCCGCCGAAGGGCGACGGCGATGTCGTAGAGATGGCCCAGCATGTGGGTCAACAGGTAAGCGCCCAGGGTGTCCAGGTCCATCCGGCCCAGCGGGGTCACCACCGGCTCGGTACCGGCACGCGAACCGGCTGCCACCGTGAACTCCCGTGCCCACTGGGCGATCTCCTCCGCGAGTACGACTGGGTCCCGCTCGGGTCGCTGGGCCAGCGACACCGCGTTCGCCTCAGCCAGCGAGCCCGGAGTGCCGTCCCCGTACGGCCGTTCCTCCCCGGCTGCCAATGCGGCCATCAGCTCGTTGGCCATCGCCAGGTGGGCCGCGGCCTCGGCAACCGTCCACTCGGCGCCGGGAATCGGCGTGTCGCCGCGACAGCCGGTGAGCAGGGCGACGGCCTCGCCACCGACTGCGGTGAGCGCCTCGAAGAGTGCGGTGCGCACGGCACTGGAAGGATGCTGAGGGAACGGGAGAGTCATGCTGGTGAAGACTGACCCACCGCCCCCTCACTGTCCAGACCTGCGACACAATCAGACCACCACGCACCTGCCGCACCTGCCGACCCCCACCCCGGCGCCGGCGAGGCTCTAGGTGTGCCATCTCATGACATTGGCTCCTCGCGGTCATGCTCGGCGGCGTAGGCCGTCAGGCGATCGGCGAGCGCGATGACGAGGTCGCGGAGTTCATCGGGGCGCTCGATGACGAACGGCCGGTTGAGTGAGGCGAGTACTGGAGGCAACCAGTCGAGTCGCTCCGCCCGTAGCTCGACGCGCAGCCAGCGCTCGGTCGCGCGGTCCTCGCCGGCTGCGGGCTCGTGCTCCTCCAGGTCCGCGACGCTGATGGGAAGGTGGGCGCGGATTTGCTCAACTGTCCCGTGGATCCGCAAGGTGACCTCGTGCCGGTACTCGGCTGTGGCGAATCCTGACAATACGCGCTGCGCCGGACCGGGACCCACGGGCATTTCGAATGAGCCGGGCAGGGTCCGCGCGTCTGCGATGCGATCGAGCCGGAAGGTTCGGTCCTCGCTGATCTGGGCGTCCTTGCCCGTGACGTACCACCGGCCCGAATGGGCGACGATCCCGTACGCGTGCAGTGTGCGTTCGCTGCGCCGTCCGTCGCGGTCGGTGTAGCGGATCGAGACCGGTCGGTGGTGGCGCACCGCATCGGCGATCGTGAGCAAGACCCCGGCGTCCGGGGTGTCGAACTCGCCGGGCTGATCCGTGAAGGCGAGAGCTTCCAGGAGTGTGTCGAGTCGGCGGGCGGTGTGCTTGGGCAGCACCCGCCGGATCTTGGCCGATGCCGTCTCGTTTGCCGTGTGCTCCGTCGTCGTCAGCCCTGCTCGGCGGCCGGCGACCAGGCCGAGCAGTACGGCCAGCGCCTCGTCGTCGCTGAGCATGAGCGGAGGCAAGCGGTAGCCGGGCGCGAGCCGGTACCCGCCGTAGCGGCCGCGCACTGACTCCACGGGCACGTCGAGGTCGATCAGCTGGTCCACGTACCGCCGCACGGTGCGCCCTTCGACGCCGAGCCGGTCGGCGAGTTCGGCAACAGTCCGGGTGCCGCCCGACTGCAACAGCTCCAGGAGTGTCAGCACGCGGCCGGTGGGTCGAGGCATGTTCACAGCCTAGGCGAATACAGGACCGTTTCTGTCCACTATTTCTCCTAGCCTGCGACGTGCACGCTTTCACCAGAGCCAAGGAGATCTCCATGGACTTCGTCTCGATCCGCATCATCACCAGCGACGTCGCGCGCCTCGTCGAGTTCTACGAGCGAGCCACCGGGGTGCCGGCGACGTGGGCCACCGAGGACTTCGCCGAACTCAAGAGCGCGGGCGCCACCCTTGCGATCGCCGGCATCCGCACGGTCCCGCTGTTCGCCGCGGGCTCTGCCCGCCCGGCGGACAACCACAGCGTGATCACCGAGTTCCTCGTCGACGATGTGGACCGCGTTCACCAGAACCTGACCGGCTTCGTGACGGAGTTCGTCACCGAGCCCACCACGATGCCCTGGGGCAACCGGTCGCTGCTGTTCCGCGACCCCGACGGCAACCTCGTCAACTTCTTCACCCCCGTCACCCCGGCGGCCATCGCAAAGTTCGCACGCTGACGCCACGCACAGCCGTTCATCCGGGAGCCCTGAGATCCCAGGGCTCCCGGTGAACGCGGCCGCCGAGTCCAGGACTGCCACCAGCAGGGGACATCGGAACGCACCGCTGACCCCCGAAGGACGTCTGCGCTTGTGCCTGCGGGTTGACGCCGGACGTCCGATCGCGCACGTCGCTGCGGGAGCCGGGATCTCCCGCCGCTGCCTGGCCAAGTGGTCGCCCGCTGGCGCGCGTACGGCGAAAACGGCCTGCTCGACCACTCCTCCCGCCCCGCCACCAGTCCCGCCCGCACCCCCGAGGCCTGCTGACTGTGCAGCGCGGCGACAGCCATCTGGAACACCGCGCAGAGGCAATGGGTTCAGTGGACCGGCAGTTCGTCGTTCTCCCGTCGGGAGGCTGTGCCGAGCAATGTACGTGCGACGTCTTCCAGCGATCCGAGCAGCGGGTTGGGGTCGTCAGCGCGCGTGACGAGCACGACCTCGCAGGGATCGATGTCGATGACGGGCACCAGGGCGATGTCCTCGCGCACAGCAGCGCGTCGATCGCCGGCAGGGAAGATCGCGACACAGTGACCGGTGGCGATGAGTTCCAGCTTGTCCTCGTAAGCGTCGTCGATCGCGGGCGGGGGTGGTGCCGGGCGGTTGCCGACGGGCTTGGGCGTGCTCCAGAGGACCGGAGTGCTGACGCAGCCGACCAGTTCCTCGTCCGACAGAGCCCGCAGGCTGACGGTTTTCTCGTTCGCCAGATGATGACTTGCCGACGTGACCAGTACCCGTGACTCCTCATGGAGTTTGGTCACCCGCAAGCCGTCCGTGGGCAAGGGCAGGGGCCTGTACGCGACGAGGGCGTCGACCCGCCCCTCGGCGAGGGCGCGTGTGTCCCGCCAGTCGAGGTGCCTGGTGCGGACCTGGCCCTCAGGGTGCCGGCGGCGCAGTTCCTGCACGCAGACGGTGATGACCAGTCCCTCGGCGCAGCCGACGGTGATGGTACGGGGCTGGACGGCGGCTCTGGCCGTGTGAGCGGCTTGCTCGGCCTCTTGGAGCAGTATCCGGGCCCTGGGAAGGAAGGCCTGACCGGCATCGGTGAGGCTGCTGCCCTGCGGCGAGCGGTCGAACAGCCGGACGCCGAGCTGAGCCTCCAGTCGCTGGATCTGACGGCTCAGCGACGGTTGCGCCAGGTGGAGCCTGGTGGCGGCCCGGCCGAAGTTGCCGTACTCCGCCACGACCGTGAAGTAGCGCACGAGTCGCAGGTCGAGGTCCATTCGCCAAGGGTACGTCGCGCGCCGTCATGCGCCTGGGACATGACGGCATGCGGAACAGGTCTTGGACAGGGTGTGCGGGTGGGCATTTGGCTTGAGGGCATGACCACTTATGACGGCAAGAAGATCGTGATCACGGGCGGGAGCAGCGGTATTGGCCTGGCCACGGCCCGGTTGTTCGCGGACGGTGGGGCGCACGTACTGATCACCGGCCGTACCCGATCCACCCTGGACGCCGCGCTGGAGCAGTTGGGGGACAGGGCGATCGCCGTCCGCAGCGATGCCGCGTCCCTGAAGGACATCAAGGAGCTGGCCGGCACGGTCCAGCAGCGGTTCGGCGTGGTGGACGCGCTGTTCGTCAACGCCGGCGTCACTGCGTCCGCGCCGCTCGACTCGACGACGGAGGAGATGTACGACGCGCTGTTCCGCGTCAACGCCAAGGGCCCGTACTTCACGGTGCAGGCGTTGGCGCCGCTGTTGCGCGAGGGAAGCGGCGTGGTCCTCACCACGTCGGTGGTGAACGTCCTGGGCCTCGACGCGCTCAGTGTCTACTCGGCGAGCAAGGCAGCCCTGCGGTCGATGACGCGCACCCTGGCCCGCGAGCTGCTGCCGCGCAAGGTGCGCGTCAATGCCGTGAGCCCCGGGCCGATCGACTCGGGCATCCTGGACCGCTCCTTGCCTGCCGACGTCGTCGAGATGATGAAGGACACCTACCGGAGCACGAACCCGATGCAGCGGCTGGGGGCGTCCGAGGAAGTGGCCGCCGCGGTGGCGTACTTGGCGTTCGGTGCGACCTTCTCGACGGGAGCGGAGTTCCCTGTCGACGGAGGGGCTTCACAACTCTAGGTGCTCTGACCGCAGTTCGCCGGGCCGTTCAGGCCGCGGTGGCGAGGGGGCGTCCGCCCCAGCGGATGCTCTTCTCGCTGCGGATGCGGGCGCGTTCCTTGCGCCCGGCGGCCAGGACGTCGCGGTGGCGTGCGTTGGCGTTGCGCCAGCGCAGGTAGGCGTGCAGGGTCCGGGTCTGAGTCGTGCGTCGCCTGATCGTCGACACCGTGCTGTACGCCCTGGTCAGCGGCTGCGCCTGGCGGCTACGACGCGGGCAAGCGGGTGCGGGGCCGCAAGCGGCACCTGCTGGTGGACAGCTGCGGACTTGTCCTGAAGGTGGCCGACCGCTCGTCGATCAGTCGCAGCAGGTCGTAGAGCTCAAGAGTCTTTTGCACGCCGGATTTCTATCACCGCGCTCCGGTCATCGGACAGCGATCTTCGCAGGTGGCCGGGCCGGGGCCGGTGGTGGATCCGCCGCCGGCGGGGACACGGCTGCGCCGGCGCGCCTCAGAATGGGTAGGCGGGTGACTACTCGTTCTTGAGGTCGTCGGCGAGGCGGCGGGCTGCTTCGGGACGGTGGTCGCGGCAGAGGCTTGGGAGCGCCAAGACGGCGAGTCAGCTCAGGCAATCGAGGCGTTGCACGACTGGGCTGTGGGCGCAGCAAAAAAGTCAGCATCAGTACGAGCAGACCCTGTTATACGCGCGTAAACCTGAGAATGATTCAGCTTTCAGTGCGACTGTCCGCTGACCCGTCGCGGAGCGCCATTCGCGGTCTCCACCAGCCCTGGATGACAGCCGCCGCGTCGGCCACGCGCTGCGTCAGTGTGTCCGTCGGACGTGACGTTTCTCCAGGTCAGCGTGCATTTCCCCGAGGCTTCAGCGGTGTTGACGGCAGTGCCGGAGCGGGCAGGCGCTCCCCGGGATACCCCTGCACCTCGCCGAAGCGGTCCCCGTTCTCCCAGTCCTCTCGTGCCTGGGCGATCTCCTCGCCGGAGGATGCGATGAAGTTCCACCACATCACGATCTGCTCCTCGAAGGGCGGGCCGCCGATCAGGACCGCCCGGGCCGGCTCGTCGCTGGTGTTGGTGAGGGTGAGGATGGTGGCTCCGGGGGCGAGGTAGCCGAGTTCGGCCGGGTGCAGCGGGGTGTCCGCCAGCTGGATGTCGCCGTGGTCGACGAGCAGGCCGTGCTCGAAGGCGGGGTCCACGGCGAGGGTGACGGTCGCGTGCGGGTGGAGCGTGAGTTCGGCGCCGAGCAGCGGGGTGAAGGTTGGGACGGGGGAGGTGTCGCCGGCCAGGGTGCCGAGGAAGACGCGTGCCTCGCCGCCGTCGAGGGGGACGGGCCGGGGTGCGTGGTGGTGGAAGTCGCGGGCGGTGTGGCGGTGCCGTTCCGGCAGGGCCACCCACAGTTGGACGCCGTGCAGGGTGGTGGTGGCGGGGGTGGACACCTCGGAGTGGCTGATGCCGTGGCCGCCCGTCATGAGGTTCAGCTCGCCGGGCCGGACGAAGGCATGGATGCCGAGGCTGTCGCGGTGCTCGATCTCGCCGCTGAACAGCCAGCTGACCGTCTGCAGTCCGGTGTGGGGGTGCGGGGCGACCTCCATCCCGCCGGTCTCGGCGACGTCGTCGGGGCCGTAGTGGTCCACGAAGCACCAGGCGCCGATCAGCGTTCGGGTCCGCTGCGGCAGCGTACGCCGGACCGTCATCGCCCGGGGTCCGCCCAGCGGTACGTCCCTGGCGGGCAGTACTTCCACTCGGGGGCAGGCCTTCCGGTCCGGGGCTTCGCCGCGGGGCTCCACGGGGTCGGTCTCGACGGTGGTCACGGTGTGCGCCCTCCCACTTCAAAATGGTTTTATATTCAACTACTATGCCATGGCGAAGCGCCGTCCGACAGTGATCTGCAAGAGGAGTTCCCGTGAGTGATGCGACCAGCCTTGTGACCGCGACCTCGACGCACCGGCGGGTGTTCATCGACAAGCAGAGCCCCGAGGCCTACCGCGCGCTGCGCGCCACGGCCGAATCGGCCCGCACGGGCGCGGCGGACGCCGGGCTGGACCGGAAGCTCGTGGAACTGGTCAACCTGCGCGTCTCCCAGATCAACGGCTGCGCCTACTGCCTCAACGTGCACACCAGGGCCGCCCTACAGGCGGGCGACACCGCGCAGCGACTGGGCACGCTCCCGGCATGGCGCGACACCGAACTGTTCACCCCGCAGGAACGCGCCGCGCTCGCCCTGGCGGAGGCGACCACCAACCCTGCGGACGCCGCCCTGCAGGAGGACGCCTATCGTGCCGCCCGCGAGGTCCTGACGGACGACCAGATCTCCGCGGTGATCTGGGTGGCCATCACCATCAACGCCTTCAACCGGGTCTCCATCCTCAGCAAGCACCCGGTGCGCACGATCCCGGCGCAGTGACACCGTGCGTGGGTTGCCCGCTCCGTTGAGCTTCCACAGCCCGGCCGCCCGCTCCGTCGGGCTTCCGTAGCGCGGCCGCCCGCTCTGTCGGGTTTCCGTAGCCCGGCCGCCCGCTACGCCTCCTTCCGCGCCAGCACCCGGTACGCGTTGGAGAACCCGAACCGCCCCGCGCCGCGCGCCAGCAGGCGGTCCAGCAGCGCGGCGACCAGCAGGGCCGGCGCGCCCGCCAGGAAGACCGCGGTGCGCAGCAGGCGGCGCAGGCGGCCGGGCGGGGTGCCGGGCAGCCAGGGGGCGTTCTCGCGCGGGGCCAGCGCGTCCAGCGCCAGCCAGCCGGCGGCCAGCAGATCGAGCGGGTCATGCGGTTCGCGGTGCTGCTCCAGCACCACCGTGAAGCCCAACTCGCCGAGCCTGGCCCGCAGATTGGCCGGCGGCGCCAGATGCAGGTGCTGCGGCTGCAGCCAGGGGAGCCACCAGCGGCCGAGCAACCGGGCGTAGCGGCTCTGCGGGTCGGGCACCTCGATCAGCAGCAGGCCGCCGGGGCGCAATGCCTGCCGGGCGGCCGCCAGTTCACGGGCCGGGTCAGCGCTGTGCTCCAGGTAGTGGAACATGCTCAGCACGTCGTAGCGCCCGGCCAGCTCAGGCGCCAGCTCGGGGAACGAACCGCGGTAGCCGTGCGCCAACCGTCCCTCGCGCTCACCCAGTTCGACGCCCGCACTGAGATCCAGGCCGTCGAACTCGGTGTCCTTGAACAACTCCCGCGCGGTGCCGCAGAAGTGGCCGTGCCCGGTGCCGACGTCCAGCCAGCGGCCGGGTGCGGCGGCGAACGGCAGCACGCTGCGGGCCCGGCCCCGGTAGACCGCCGCCCGGGTGCCGAACAGGCCGGCCAGCCGCTGCTCGCCGAGGCCGTCGTAGAAGTCGCGGTAGTAGAACGCCAGTCCGGTGTCGTTGAGTCGGGGGTTCTGGAAGACGTGCGCGCACTCCTGGCACTGGTCGAGCACGAACCGGCCGGGCTTGTGCTGGAGCAGGTCGGTGGTGCGCAGCCGGACCCGCAGCCGGGTGGCGCCGCACCACGGGCAGTCGGTGCGCCTCGGGTGGAAGAACTGGTCGGTGCCGTCAGCCAGTTCGGCCTGGTAGCCCGGGCGCAGGGCGGCGATCAGGGGCTCGGTGCTGGTCATGGGGCCTCCTGCCGGGCTGGGATGAGGAGCTGTTCGAGCTGGGTGGCGGCCGCCGCGGCGCCGCCGGCCGCCCGGAACGAGTCGCCGATCCGGTGGGCCGCGGTGCGGTAGGCGGGATGGCCGAGCACCGTGTCCAGGGCCTGGCCGAGCCGGGCGGCGTCGGTGCGGCCGAACCGCACCCGCAGGCCCGCACCGGCCGCGGCCACCTGGGCGGCCACCACCGGCTGGTCGTCCCGGATCGGCGCCACCACCAGCGGAACGCCGTGCCACAGCGCCTCGCAGACCGTGTTGTGGCCGGCGTGGCAGACCACCAGCGCGGTGCGGGCCAGCAGCTCCAGCTGCGGTACGGCGCGTGCCACCAGCAGGTCGCGGTCCGGCGCCGGATCGCCCAGCACCCCGCCCGGGTCGACCAGCACGCCCTGCAGGTGGTCCGCCCGCTCCCGCAGCGCCTGCCGAGCGGCCGTCAGGAACGCGCTGCCCGCATCGGTGTTGGCCGTGCCCAGCGTGACCAGCACGGTGGCGCGGGCCGGATCCAGCCAATCCCAGGGGAACGGCGCGGTGGTGGGGCGCGCCGTGATCGACGGCCCGACGAACCGGACCGGCCCCGCGACCGAGCCGCCGGCCAGCTCCGGAGTGGTGAAGGCGAGCACCAGGTGCGGCGAGAACCGCGGGTCGCCGGTGGCCCCCGGATCGCCGACCCGGTCGCGCAGCTCGGCCAGCCGGTCGCGGATCCAGGCCGCCACCAGCGGCATGCCGTCCAGCGCGCCGGTGAACTCGGCGGAGGTGGTCGCCGAGGTGGCCCAGGGCAGCCCGAGCCGCTCGGCGACCAGGGCACCGGCCACCGCCTGCTGATCGACCACCAGCAGGTCGGGGGCGAACCGCTGCACCGCGGTCGCGACCCCGGGCGCCATCGCCTCGGCCAGCGGGGCCAGAAAGCCGTCCCAGAGGAACTTCAGCGCCGCCGGGCCCCGCAGATCCGGCGGCCGCACCGCAGTCTGCCCGTCCGGACCCGCCGAGCAGCGGAAGACCTCGGCGGTCGGGCCGGCCAGCGGCCCGATCACCTCAGGCAGCCCGGCCCAGGCGATCCGGTGCCCGCGCGCCGCCAGCTCGGCCGCCACCCCGACGGCCGGGTTGACGTGCCCGACCAGCGGTGGGACGACGAACAGGAACCTGCTCATCGCGCGCTCCGCTGCAGACCGCAGGCGGCCGCGCCGCGCAGCACCACACCCTGCTCGCGCAGCCAGTCGACGGTGAGCTCCAGCACCGTCTCCGGAGCCTCCACCAGCACCGAGTGCTCCTGCCCGGGGACGAAGGCGGTGCGGCAGTACGGCAGCAGCCCGGCCAGCCAGACCGCCTGCTCGGCCAGGTCCGAGTCCGCCCCGTACACGGCGAGCACCGGGCAGCTGATCGCCGCGAGCCGCTCATCGCCGGGCAGTCGGCTGGCCGGGATGTCCCGGGCCAGCGAGGTGGCCGCCAGCAGCCGGCCGGCCGAGCGGGCCAGCCGGGCCGTGTGCGCGCCGCGCTTGGCGGCCACCCAGGCGAGCGTGCCGGCCTTCACCAGCTCGGTCTCGGCCCGCCGCAGAATGCCGTCCAGCTTGGTCGCCCAGGCCGGGGAGGCGGGCTCGGACTCGATCGCCAGGATGCTCGCCACCCGGTCGGGCCGCTGCTCGGCGAGGCCGTACGCCACCGTGCCGCCGAACGAGTTGCCCACCAGGTGCACCGGGCCGACTGGGACCGACCGGTCCAGCAGGGTGGCCAGGTCCGCCACGAAACGCTCCAACTGGTAGCCGGTGCGCGGGCGTCCGCTGCGGCCGTGGCCGCGCTGGTCGTACATCAGCACCTCGACGCCGGCGGCGGCGAGGGCGGGCCCCACGGTGAAGTAGTAGCTGGCCAGGCTGTCGGTGAGCAGCCCGTGCACCAGGACCAGAGTGGCGGCCGGTGGTCGGCCGTCGGCCGGGCTGAGCCGCTGCACGTGGAACGGCAGTCCGTCGATCTCCAACACGGCCACCGGTCAGCTCCGTTCGGCGGTCTCGGGCCGCAGGCGCGCCACCACGTACGCGACCAGCCGGCCCACCGTCATGCCGATGATCTCGTCGAGCTCCATGCCCGCCAGGAACTCGGCGAAGTTGATCCGCTCGCCCCAGCGTTCCTGGAGCCGCGCGGCCAGCGTCACCAGGTCGATGCTCTCCAGTTCGAGGTCGTCGGTGAACCGGGAGTCCATGGTGACCTCGGACTCGTCCAGCCCGTACTCCGACAGGATCGCGGCAAGCATCCGGGTGATCTCGGCCAATACCTCCTGCTCGCCGGGAGGTTGCCGGTCCATGGTCTGCGCAGTGCCGGTCACGTGCGGGGAGTCCTCTCATTGCGGGCGGCGACGGTCTCGTCCTTGCGGGCGCTGACCGTCTCGGTCCAGGCCACCACGTAGTGGCGCGGCGGCAGGCCGGGCGGGTTGTGCAGCTCGGCGCAGTGCACGGTGTAGCGGCGCGGGCCGTCCGGGCCGGCGACCGCGACCAGCAGGGAGGTCGGCTCGGCGGCGATGACGGCGAAGTCGCGCGGGCGGCCCCGCAGTCCGGTGCCCTCGGCCTTGGCGACGGCCTCCTTGGCGGCCCAGAAGCGGGTGAACCAGAGCTCTGCTGAGTCCGTCGTGGTGAGTTGACGGTCCATCAGGATCGCTTGCTCGGCCTCGCCCAGGGCGACCTTCGGCAACTCGGGTGTGCGCTCAGCGACTTCCTCCAGGTCGATGCCGACCGGGCCGGCCTCGGCCGGGCGGACCAGGGCCACGGCCGCCTCACCGCGATGCGCGAGCGAGACCGCCAGCGGCGGGAGCACGCGACCGTGCACACCGATCACCTGCGGCTGCCCCGAAGGGGAGTTGACCACGGCGATCTCGGCCGGGAACACCGGGCCCTCGCCCTGCGCCCAGAGCAGCCGGCGGACCGCGTCCTTGACCGCGATCCGGCCCAGCAACCAGGCCCGCCGACCGCGCGGCGGTTGCTGCTCGTAGCGGGCGCGCTCGGCGGCGCCCAGGTGGTTGCGCATGATCAGGTCGCGCGAGGCCAGGTCGGGCCAGCGCTCATGGACCAGCACCCAGCCGCCGGGGCGCGGGCCGGCGAGGGTGTTGCGGTCGACGAACCGCTCCACCGGCCGAGTATCGGGGTGGCTGTCGAAGCGGCGGTCCTGCCAGCCGCGCACCTCGGCCCAGACCCGGTCGCCGATCCGCAGCTGTACATCCGCCTCCAGTACGGTGTCGGTGAGCGCGGTGATCCGGATGTGGCAGTGCAGTCGGGTGCCGGGCGGCGGTGGCGGACCGAAGAAGGCGAGCCGCCGCATGCCGACCGGGAAGACCACGGTTCGATCGGTGCGGGTGGCCATGATCCAGAAGCCGAGCAGCTGACCGACGTTGTCCAGCAGTGCCCCGGGAGCGGCCGGCGCGGTGATCACGCCGCGCACGTGCCGCTCGCCGAGTGCGGTGAGCTCGGTCAGGCCCTGGAAGGCGGGACCGTGGAACATCCACCGCTCCTGGTAGAGCCCGGCGGCGGTCAACTCGGGAGTCCGCTCGCCGGCGGGTGCAACCGGCCAGGCAGCGGGCGGATCGTCATGGCGGTCTGTCAGGTCGATGACTCCGCGCGCGAACCCACCGAAGTCGGCGGCCAGTTGTGCCGGACCGGTCGGGCGCAAGGTGATCGGCACCTCCAGCGGGGACGCGGCCGGGACCCACTGCTCGAACCGCAGGTCGTGCAGGCGCGCCGCCAACCCGCCCGGCACGGCCCGCTCGGCGGCGTCCATCAGGTGCTGGACGATGGTGGTGGCCGGGACCACGGGCCAGCGGTCGACCAGGTCGGGCCACTCCGGGCGCTGCCGGAAGAAGCAGTGGTCGAGCAGATACGGCATCGCGGTCGTGGAGACGGCCAGCGTGGTGGCCACGGGGGTTGAGGGCAGCTCGGAGGGCCGGCCTGCCGTGACGGGTTCGGAGGGCCGGCCTGCCGTGCCGGGTTCGGGGGGCCGACCTGCCCTGACCGGTTCGGATGGGCGCCCAGGCCGGGGAAGTCGGGGTGTTCGCCCCGCTTGGATCAGTTCGGCCGCTGTGCGTTCGGTCTCCCTCAGCAGCGCGCCGAGTTCGGCGGCCAGCGGAGAGTCGCTCAGCGGGAAGTCGCACAGCAGGGACGGCCGCTGATGTTGCGTCAACTCTGCTCGCAGCTCGCCGAGCGCCGCCCCGTCGAGGGATATCAGTGCGCCGCCGAGGTCCAGGCGCACCGCCGGGTGCGTCCGCTCGGTCAGGCGTGCCGAGGAACGCCGCTCCAGCGCCGCCGCGTCCGGCTCCGCGCCGTCCACCCAGAGCGCGGCGGCCAGCCGGCGCAGCTGCGCCAGCCCGTCGCGCTGCGCGGAGTTGGCGGCGACCACCAGGTGCTCGCGGTCGCCGAGGGTGTCGCCCACCAGCGAGCCCAGCTGCCCGGGGCCCAGCTGGACGAACGCCCGGAACCCGGCCGCGTACATGGCCTCGATCAGCGGCCGGAACCGCACCGGCTCCAGCAGGTGGCGCAGGAACAGCGCGCGGACCTCGGCCTCGGTGTCCGGGAACGGCGCGGCGGTGGTGCCCGACCAGACCGGCACGCTCGGCCGGTGCAGTTCGAACCGCTCGGCCGCCGCCCGGATCGGCGCCAAGTACGGTGCCAGCATGGGAGTGTGGAAGCCGGACCGGAACGGCAGCAGCTGGCCGAGCACTCCTTGGGCACGGAACCAGTGGACCAGCTCGGTGACCGGCCGCTCGGGTCCGCAGACGATCGACTGCTGCGGCGCGTTGTCGTGCGAGAGCACCACCTCCGCCATGCCCTCGACCGTGTCCAGCGCCTGCCGCACCCGCTCGGCGGAGGCGCCGAGTGCGGCAAAGGCCAGCCCGGGGACCTGCAGCGAGTCGGGATCGAAGGCGGCCAGGAAGGCGTCCACCGAGGCTCCGGAGTACAGCCCGCCGGTGATCATCGCGGTCCACTCGCCGACGCTGTGACCGGCCACCGCGTCCGGCCGCACGCCGATCCGGCGCAGCACCCTGTCCAGCAACCGCCCCACCGCGACCACGCCGACGCCATGCCGGCCCACATCCGCCACCGCGGCGCTTCGGGCATCGCCGGTGGGCCGGGGGAGGCCGAAGTGATCGGCGACCTCGTCCACCCTGGGCGTGAACTCGCCCTCCAGGCCTGGGAAGAGGAAGGCCAGCCGACCGCCGGCGGCGCCGCGGAGCAACGGGCGCGGGGCGAACCACACATCGCCGCGCCCGCGCCAGCCCCGGCCACGGGCGACGGCCCGGCGGGCCAGCGCCAGGCGCTTGGCGGTCGGGTCGGCGATCGCCAAGCGGCAGCGCGGTGCGGGCCCACTGAGCGGGCCTTGCGCAGCGGCCAGTACCGCCGCATCGTCACCCGCGAGCAACTCGGCCAGCTGCTCAGGGCTTTCGGCGGCCAGCCGGAGCACGCGCTCCGGCTCGCTCACGACCACGGCGGACCGGCGCACCGGAGCGTCGGGCGCCTGCTCCAGCACCACATGCGCGTTGATCCCGCCGAACCCAAAGGCGTTGACCGCCGCCCGGCGCGGCACGCCCGCCGTGGTCTCCCAAGGGCGCGCCGCGTCGATGGTGCGGAACCGGGTTTCGGCGAGCGAGGGGTGCGGATCCTCGCAGTGCAGGGTGGGCAGCAGCACGCCGTGGTGCACGGCCAGCGCCGCCTTCACCAGCCCGGCCACGCCGGCGGCCGGCATGGTGTGGCCGATCATCGACTTCACCGAGCCCAGCACGGCACACTTATCGTCGCTTGTGGCTGGCCCGAACACCTCGGCCAGAGTGGCGAGTTCGGCGGAGTCACCGGCGGGCGTGGCGGTGCCGTGCGCCTCCAGCAGCCCGAGCGAGCCCGGCGCCCTCGGGTCCAGCCCGGCCGCCCGCCAGGCCGCCCGTACCGCGCGGGCCTGACCGCCCGGATCGGGGTTGGCCAGCCCGGCCGTGCGGCCGTCGCCGGCCACACCGGTGCCGCGGATCACCGCGTACACCCGGTCCCCGTCCCGTTCGGCGTCGGCCAGCCGCTTGAGCACCACGACACCGGTGCCCTCGCCGATCAGGATGCCGTCCGCGTCACGGTGGAACGGTCGGATCCGCTCGCTCGGGGAGAGCGCCCGCAGCTGGGCGAAGACACTCCACAGCGTCACGTCGTGGCAGTGGTGCACCCCGCCGGCCAGCACCACATCGCAGCGGCCGGTGGCCAGTTCGCCCACCGCCTGGTCGACGGCGACCAGCGAGGAGGCGCAGGCGGCGTCCACGGTGTAGGCCGGGCCGCGCAGGTCGAGCCGGTTGGCCACCCGGGAGGCGGCCAGGTTGGGCACCAGCCCGATCGCCGACTCCGGGCGGTCCGGACCCAGCCGGTCGACGAACGCCTGGTGCACCCGCGCGAGTTGACTATGCGTGAGATCCGGCAGCAGCTCGCTCAGGGTGCGCACCAACTGGCGGGCGCTGCGCACCCGTTGGTCGAGCCGCACCAGGCCGGGAGTCAGATAGCCGCCACGGCCGAGCACCACGCCGACCCGGTTGCGATCGGGCAACCGGTCCGGGCCGCCGGCGTCCGCGAGGGCCGCGGCGGCCACCTGGAGTGCGATCAGCTGGTCCGGTTCGGTGCCGGGCAGTGAGCTCGGCATCAGTCCGAACCTGGTCGGCTGCACCTCGGCCAGGCCGTCCACGAAGCCGCCGCGCCGGCAGTACAGGCGATCGGGAGCGGAGCCGCCCGAGGGGTCGTAGTACTCCGGATCCCAGCGCCCGGCCGGGACTTCGGTGATCGCATCCACCCCGCCGACCAGGTTGCGCCAGTAGCTCGCGAGATCGGGCGCGCCCGGGAACAGCACCGCCATGCCGATCACGGCCACGGGGGGACGTGGCTCCGTCGCAGACGTCACCGGGGTCACCAGCCCGACGCCGTGTAGACCACGGACCGGACCGACTCCTCACCCCAGGCCAGCTCACGCAACAGCGCCAGGCTGCCCGCCGCCGGGTCGATCAGCCGTACCCCGCGCCGCTCGTAGTCCCGCGCCAGCTCCGGGGAGACCATGCCGCCGTGCGCACCGTCCGGCGCCCACGGGCCCCAGTGCACGGTCAGCGCCCGGCGGCCCGTCCGCGCCGCCCAGCGGGCACCCAACTCCTCCAGCGCGTCGTTCGCCGCCGCATAATCGGCCTGGCCGCGATTGCCCAGCGCGGCCGCGATGCTGCCGAACAGCACGGTGAACCGCGGCCCGCTGCCCGGGAGTTCGGCGAGCGCGTCGAGCAGGGTCCGCGCCCCCTCGGCCTTGGTGGCGAACACCCGCCGGAACGACTCCAGGTCCTTCTCCGCCAGCACCTTGTCCTCGATCACGCCCGCCGCGTAGACCACGCCGTCGAGCCGGCCATGCGCGGCGTAGACCTCCTTGACCGCCTGTCGCAACGCGGCCGGGTCGGCGGCGTCCACGGACTGGTAGCGGGCCTGCGCGCCGAGCGCGGCCAGCTCGTCCAGGGTCGCGGTGACCTCGCGGCCGGCCAGCAGCCGGGCAGCGGTCCGCTCCACCTCGGGCAGCGGCACACCCTGGCGGGCGAGCGCGGCCCGCAGCGCCGTGCGGTCCAGGGCGGTCGCCGTCGCCGGATCCTCGGGGCCCTCCGGGAGCGCGGTGCGACCGAGCAACTCCAGGCGGCAGCGCGCCGCCGCGGCGAGGGTGGCCGCGAACCGCGCGGTGATCCCGCGGGCGCCGCCGACCAGCAGCACCACGGCCTCGCGGTCCAGGCCCAGCGCGGCGGCCTCCGCCACGCCGTCACCAGCCGGCCCGGCGCCCGTGCTGCCCAGCAGGCCCAGCGGTGCCGGCACCAGGGTGAGGGCCTGACGGCCGGCTGGGGTGTGCAGCACCACCGGCTCGCGGTCGGGGGCGAGCAGCTCGCCGAGCAGGGCCTGAGCCACGGCCTCGGGGTCCGCTGCCTCCGGGTCCGCTGCCGGGTCGAGCTCGACGAGTCGGGCGGTCAGGTCGGGGTACTCGCGGGCCAGGGTGCGGAACAGGCCGCGCAGGCCGTCCGCCCGAGCGTGGTCGGCGGGCGCGGCGCGGCGGGCGGCGAGCAACTGCCGTGGCGCGCGGGCCAGCGCGGCCTGCAAGGCGGGCACCGCGCCGGGCAGCACGGGCGCGCCCTGCCCGCTGAGCGGGTCCAGCATGACGACCGCGTCGACTGCGCCATCGGCGTCCGACAGCAGGTGGTCGCCGTCCACCAGGAGCGGCTGCGCACCGGCGGCCGTCAGACGGGCCGCGAGGGCCTGCGCCGCGCCGCCGGGGCCGGTGCCGAGCAGTGCGACCCGCTGGCCGGCCAGGGGCGGGGCGGTCGCGGGGTCCGGGGCGGCGAGGGGTGCCGGCTGGAACAGCAGCCGGGCGGGTTCGTGGCCGGCGACGGTGGATGCGGTGATCGCTCCTGCCTTGGCGGCCGGTGCCGGGGGTTGGGCGGTTCTGGTGGTGAGCCAGGTGGTGATGGCGGCGGTGGTGCGGGCGCGGGCGAGTTCGTCGATTTCGTCGTCGGTCAGTTCGCCGAGTTCGGTGCCGAGGCGCTTTCCGAGTTGGCCGACGATTTCGGCGCGTTTGATGGAGTCGATGCTGAGGTCGGCTTCGAGGTCGAGGTCGGGCTCGATCATGTCGGCGGGGTAGCCGGTGCGTTCGCTGATCACCTCGATCACCACGCCCAGCAGGTCCGTGGCCCCCGCGGTCGGAGGCTCAACGGCAGTGGCCGCCACCGGGACTGCGACGGACGCCGCCACGGGCATCGCGACGGGCGCCGGGACCGCGACGGCAGCCACCGCGGGCACGCCCTGCGCCCCACCGAAGTAGGTGAGCAGCACATCCCGCTGCGCCTGGATCAACTCCCGGCTGCTGCGCAGGAAATCCGCGATCAGCTCATCGCCGGCGGACGGTCTGCCGCCGGCCTGCTGCGGTGCCATCAGGGCCTCCGGTACGGGTCGGGCCGGTGCGAGCGCACCGGGCAGGAGTTCGCCGTCGGCGGTGCGGACCAGCTGTCCGTCCACCGTCCAGCCGGGGCGGCGTGCGGCCTTCACCCGCCCGGGGTCCACCGCATCGCGGCCGCGCAGCAGGCGGCCGGTGTGCACCGGAACGCCCGCGACGGCCAGTTCGGCCAGCGCGTCGAGGAACCCGGGCAGGCCGCCGCGCCGGGCCTCCAGGGAGATCGCGCGGTGCGGCCGGTCGCCGAGCACGGCCTTCACCAGCCGGGTCAGCACCGAACCGGGCCCGGCCTCCACGAATATCCGGGCGCCGGCCGCGTACATCGCCGCCACCTGGTCGGTGAACCGCACCTCGGCGCCGATCTGCTCCGCCAACTCCGCCCGAACGCCGTCCGGCTCCGCCGGGTACGGGCTCGCGGAACGGTTGCCGTAGACCGGGAACTCCGGTACCCGCACCACCCGTTCGGCCAGCGCGCCCGCAAACCGCCGACCCGCGCCGGCCACCAGCGGACTGTGGAACGCACAGGCCACCGGCAACCGCTTGACTCCGCACCCCGCCTCTCGCAACAGCTCCATCGCGGCGGTCAGTTCGGCCGTCGGCCCGGAAATCACCGTCTGCTGGGGTGCGTTGTGGTTGGCGGTCACCACCCGGCCCGCCAAGCCGCCCGCTGTGAGTACTCGTTGGACCTGCTCGGCCCCGGCCGTCACTGCCGCCATCGCTCCGGGGTCGGCCCCCGCGCCCACCGCGTCCAGGATGGCCCGCGCCCGCTCGGCGCTCAGCGCGGGCAGCTCCTGCGCGGCCAGCGCCCCCGCGGCGCAGAGCGCGACCAACTCGCCGTAGCTGTGCCCGCCGGCCAGGTCGGGGCGGACCCCGGCCAGCGCCAGCAGCTCATGGGCCGCCAAGCCCGTCATGCCCAGCACCGGCTGCGCCACCCGGGTGTCGGTGAGCGCGGCGCGCTGCCGCTCCCGACCCTCGGCGGTGAACGCGGTCGGCGGATAGAGCACCTCCGCATACCCCTCGCCGTGCCGCAGATACCGCTGCAGGCCCGGGAAGGCGGCGAACAACTCGGCGAACATACCAGGCCGTTGACTGCCCTGGCCGGGAAAGAGGAAGGCCACCTGCCCGGGATTCTCCCCATCGGCCACGTGCAGCCCGGCCGCCGGGTCGCTCTCCCCGGCCAGCGCCCGCCGCAGCAGCCCGCACAGCTCCTCGACCGTGCCCGCCACCACCGCCACCCGCACCGGTCCATGTGCGGACTCCGCCAGCCGGGCGGCGACCAGCGCCAGGTCGCGCAGCCGCCACGGTGCGCCCGGCGCCTCGGCCGGCCGCAGCACCTCGGTCACCGTGCGTAGCGCACGCGCCTGATCGGGGCCCCGGAACAGGAACAGCTCGGCCGGCCACTCCTGCAGACCGTGAGTCGGCGTGGCGCCTTGGTAACCACGCAGCACCGCATGGAAGTTGGTGCCACCGAAGCCGAACGCGCTGACCCCGGCCACCCGTTGGGCCGCCGGCACCGCCCACGGCCGGGCCTCGGCGTGGAAGCCGAACGGGCTCTGCTCTGCCTCCCAAGCCGGGTTCGGCCGGCTCAGGTGCAGGGTCGGAGGCTTGACGCCGGTGTGCAGTGCCAGCGCTGCCTTGATCAGGCCGGCCAGCCCGGCCGCGCACTTGGTGTGCCCGATCTGCGATTTCACCGACCCCAGCGCACAACTGCCAGGCGCCGCACCCGCCTCCGTGAACACCTGGGTCAGCGTGGCCAGTTCGGTACGGTCGCCGACCACCGTCCCGGTGCCGTGCGCCTCCACCAGGCCCACCTCGGCCGGGCCGAACCCCGCCTGGCGGTAGGCGCGCTCCAGCGCGGCGCGCTGCCCCTCGGGGCGCGGCGCGGTCAGGCCCAGCGAACGGCCGTCACTGGCGCTGCCGATGCCCTGGATCACCGCGTACACCCGGTCGCCGTCCCGCTCCGCGTCGGCCAGCCGCTTGAGCACCAGGCAGCCCACCCCCTCACCGAGGGCGATGCCGTCGGCGGTGGCATCGAACGGGCGGGAGCGCCCGGTCGGCGAGAGGGCGTGCACCGACGCGAAAAGCAGGTAGTCGTTGATCCCGTTGTGCAGGTCGGCACCGCCGCACAGCGCCAAGTCCGCCGTCCCGGCAACCAGTTCCTTGCAGGCCACGTCCAGGGCGGCGAGCGAGGAGGCGCAGGCCGCGTCCACGGTGAAGTTGCCGCCGCCGAGGTCGAGCCGGTTGGCGATCCGGCCGGAGATCACATTGGCCAGCATGCCCGGGAACGAGTCCTCGGTGACCTGGGGCAGTTGCTCGGCGATCGCGGGCGGCACGGCGCCGCCCAGGTACCCCGGCAGCACCGCGCCCAGCACACCCGCGTTCGACAGGTCGCTGCCCGCCTCCGCGCCGAACACCACGCTGGTGCGGGACCGGTCGAACGGCCGGCCGCCCGAGCCGTCGCCGCCGTCGTACCCGGCGTCCAGCAGCGCCCGCCGGGCCGCCTCCAGGGCCAGCAGCTGCACCGGCTCGATGCTGCCCAGTGCGGCCGGGGGGATGCCGTAGCTGAGCGGGTCGAACGGGATCCGCGGCAGGAAGCCGCCCCACTTGGACGGGGTGGTGCCGGGCCCGCCGTCCGGTGAGTGGTAGAGCGCCGGGTCCCATCGCTCGGCGGGAACCTCGGTGACCGTGTCAACCCCCGCCAGGATGTTGGCCCAGAACGCGGGCAGGTCCGGCGCCTGCGGGAACATGCCCGCCATGCCGACCACCGCGATCTCCAGCGGCGCCGCAGCCGGCTTCTCCGCCTCCCACCGGCCCTGTGTCAACTGCCGTGCCCGGTCGGTCAGGTACTCGGCCGCGCCGCTGCTGACGGCGGTGTGCAGCTCGGCCAGCGTGGTGGTCCGGGAACGCAGCACGGCCACCTGCCCGGCCATGAACATCCCCTGCGCCAGCTGCCCGGGCTCGTCCACTTGGGCCAGTTCGCCGTCGACCCGGTCCACACCCTTGCTGGCGATCCGCAGCCGGCCGACGTTCAGCCGCTCCAACCGCTCCCAGGCCTCGCGGTCCGGCACGCCCTGGTCCCGCAACCGGGCGCTCAGGCGCGCGAACTCCGCGGTGAACGGGCTCGGCACGCACCGCGTGGCATGCCCGGGGGCGGTCTGCAGCAGCTCGGTGCCGCGCGCCCGGCAGACCTGGCGCTGGAAGGCCGGCCGCACCGCCCCGTGTGCCACCGCCTCCTCGGTGAACAGGTACGCGGTGCCCATCAACAGCCCGGCTGCCACCCCTTGTTGGGCGAGCGGCGCGGCCAGCGCCGCCACCATGGCCGCCGACCGCTCGTCATGCACCCCGCCCGCGAACAGCACCTCGATCGACTGCGGCTCCTTCGCCGTCTTCAGGAAGTCGGCCAGCACGGCCAGTTGCGCCTCCCAGAGCGGAAAGCTGTGCCGCGGCCCGACATGGCCGCCGCACTCGGAACCCTCGAAGACGAACCGGCGCGCGCCGTCCTCCAGGAACTGCCGCAGCAACCCGGGGGAGGGCACGTGCAGGAAGGTGCGGATCCCGGCCTGCTCCAATGCCCGGGCCTGCGAGGGGCGGCCACCCGCGATCACCGCATGGCTGGGCCGCGCGGCCAGCACCTCGGCCAGCTGGGCGCTGCGCACCTCCTCCGGCGCGAAGCCCAGCACCCCGACACCCCAGGGGAGTCCACCGATCTCGGCGGCGGTCCGGGCGAGCAGCTCTCGGGTCTGCTCCGGGCCTGCCAGTGCCAGCGCCACGAACGGCAGCGCACCGGCCTTGGCCACCGCGGCCGCGAACCCGGGCTCATCGCTCACCCGCGTCATCGGCCCCTGCGCCACCGGCAGCCGGGTGCCGAGCGCCCGGCTGAGCGGCGCATCGGGCCCTAGCAGGGCATCGGCTGCGCCGGGTTCGGCCACCGCCCGCAGCACCCCGGCCACCGCCTCCCGCACGGCGCGCACCGCTCGCTCCACCGTGCCGTACTGCTCGGCGAACCGAGCGGCCAGGAAGCCTTCCTGACCCACCATCAACTCCGTGCCACCGCGCCGCAGCAGCCGGACCCCGTCGACCACGACGGTCTCCGAGCCGTCCATGCCCCGCAGGGCGGCCACCGCCTCGTCCGGCGCGGCCGACTCGGCGAGCAGCGCGAGTTGGGTGTCCAGCACCACGCCGGCTGCCCCGCCGGCCACGGCGGCGGCCGCGGTGGACGGGCCGATGCCACCGCAGGCCCACACTGGTAGCCCGAGTAGCGGCTCCGCGAGCAGCTCCTGGAGCAGCACGAAGGCGCTTAACTCTCCGACTCTGCCGCCACTTTCGCAACCCCGTGCGATCAGCCCGGCAGCACCCGCCCGGGCGGCGGACAGCGCCTGCGCCAGGTCGGTCACCTCCACCAGCAGCCGGTACTCGGTGGCGAGTTCCGCGAGCTCCCAGCCGGGCAGCCCGGCGGGCAGCACCAGGATCTCCGGCTGGTCGGCGCCGTCGCCGCGCAACTCCTCGGGGGTGAGCCGGCATTGCGGTCCGATCCGGACCCCGAAGCGCCCGGGTGCGCGTTCCCGCAGCGCGGTGAGCTCCTCCCGGGCCCGGCGGTCGCCCCGGCCGAGGTCGAGCACGCCGAGGCCACCCGCGCGGCACACGGCCTCGGCGAGCCCGGCGTCGGGTTCATGGAACGGGGTGATCCCGACGATGACGTCGGGCAGCGGCAACGCGGGCCTCGTCGGCCTCATCAGGCTCTCTCCGATGCTGAGTCACGGCGCAGTTGGGGGCAGGGGCGACTCCCGGATTCAGGCGCGGCAAGATACCCTCACAGGCTGTGCGGAGGGTGTTCGCGAAAATCCGCGCCCCGGTTCGAATCCGACGCTACCCACTGGTAGCGCCAGCCAGGTTAAGGCAGGGTTGCACGTACATGTCAATGGCACGTGCAGGGGCACCTTGCATCCCCGTCACAAGCTGACGCCCAGTCATCAAGGCTTTCCCCCAAGGTTGGCGGTTGACGCGCACGCAAGTGCTTGCGGCTTCTTGCGAACCCTCCTGATGGCCTGTCAGGATCAGGGGTACGACTCGAACATGCGGTGAAGCCCCGGCGCTGATCGTCAACTCACCAGCGCCGCAAGGGCTGTGCGGTACGGGATGGGCAGATTGGCCCCGCTGCCGAGTCGCTGGATGAAGCCGGTGTCGAGGGTGGCGGTGAGTTCGTCCAGGTCGAGGGCGATCAGGTGGTCCGGGGGAGCGGTGGGCGTGGTGGGTGCGGGCGGCTGGGGCGGGGTGGTGTGTAGCGGCAGTCGGGGGCGCAGGGTCATGCCAGCGGGGCGGATCTCGTCCAGCGCCAGTTGCCGGCCTGCTTGGCGGCGGCGATGTCGCGGTCTGGCCGTAGAGCAGCAGGTTCGACAGCGGCGACCACACCATCGAGCCGCCGTGCCCGGCCAGGATCTGGAAGTCGCCCGGAGCCAGTGCGGCGCAGTGGATGCCCACCAGGCTGTCGGTGATGGCCTACTGGCCCGGCGGACCTGCGGCCGTTCTGAGGGGCCGCAGGCGCCTTCTGCTGGTGCGATGTCAGCTCAGCGGACGGCAGAGCAGCGCGTCCGGGACGCCGTACTGCAGCCACTGCCAGGTGTAGGCGACACCGGCGACGTACTCGTTGTCGGCGCACTGGCCCTTGTAGTACCCGGGAGCCCAGTCGCTGGCGGTCGAGCCGCCGCTGGTCGGCCGGTTGTCGCCGTGGTCGAACCAGACGTCATGGCCGCCGGTGGGCAGCGGGCGGCTGGACGGCGCGCAGAGCAGTGCCGACATGGCGTTCTTGTTGACGCTGTAGCCGACCGCGAAGGTGTTGTCGGGGCACTGGAGTTTGTTGTAGCCGGAGGCCCAGTCGCCCTCGGTGACATAGCGCTCGTCGGTGACGGTGGTGAACTGGCCCCCGGTGGTGGCCGGTTGGCCGGCGTCCGTGCAGAGGCCGCGGCTGTCGCTGCGGCCGAGGCCCACCAGGCGCTCGGTGTCGGGGCAGTTGCCCTTGCGGTTGCCGTAACTCCAGTCGCCCTGCGCCAGCATGGTGGCCGAGACGTCCTGGTCGCCGTGGTCGAGATCGAGCATGTTCCAGTGGTTCACCTGCGGCACCTGGCCGCCGTACGAGGGTGCGTTGACGAGCTTGTTCCAGTCGGCGGCCCGCCAGTCGCCGGGGTCGTTGAGGCTGAGCTGGGTGCCGCTGCTGGTGTAGTCGAGCAGCGCCCAGTTGTCCTGCGGGTTGCCGTTGGCATCGGTCCAGCCGACCAGCGGCCAGACGGCGAAATCGGTGTCGTTCTTCACCAGGATGTCGGTGAAACTGTCGAACCAGGCCTGCTCCTTGGTGTCGGTGGAGCCGCGCCCGGCCGCGCCGAACTCGCTCACCCACACCGGGGCGGTGAAGTGCTGGCCGGACTGGGTGACGAACAGGGCTTCCTGGTTGACCACTTGGGCGAGCTGGTCGGGGGTGAAGTCTTCGTAGCGCGGGTCGCTGGTGGCGCCCAGGCCGCTGCTGGCACCGGTGTTGGCGGGGCCGGTGTAGGCGTAGAAGTGCGCCGAGTAGACCAACTTGCCCGAGTTGATCAGGGTGTTGGAGAGGTTCGCGACCGGGGTGAGCATGGGTCGGCCGTGGGCGGTGATGGCGGTCGGGATGCCCTGCCAGTTGATGCCCTCCATGATGACCAGCATGTCCGGGTCGGCCTGGAGGATCTGATTGCCCGCCTCCTCGAACGCCGAGTACTCGTCATGGCTGTCACCCATGCCCCAGTTGGGGTCGTCCCAGGTGTCGCGACGCACCTCGTTGCGCAGATCGGCGCCCACCACCCGCTTGTTGGCCTTGTAGCGGTTCACCATGAACAGCCAGTCGGCCTCCCACTGCTGGGTGGTCTGGCCGCTGTTCCAGCGCTCGTTGCCGTCCAGCCCGCAGCAGAACCGGTAACTGGTGGTGTGGTTGTTGAGGATCACCGCGAAGCCGTCACCGGTCAGCGCGGCCACCACGGCGTCATAGACCTGGAGCGGCGTCAGGCCCTTCAACTGCGGGTTGGCGGCGACGGCGGAGTCCGGCACGGTGCTGGTGTCGTGGATCAGCGCATTGGCGAACGGCAGCCGGATGGCGTTCAGGCCGAGGCTGTGGAAGCCCGCCAGGATCTCGCCCATCGGCGCGCGGTCCAGGCCGAGCGGTATGTTGTGCGACACCTGTCCGGCCTGGTTGTTCGCCGGGTCGTTGACGTCCCCGCTTCCCTCCCAAGTGCCCTGGGCGCCCGACCAGTTGCCGGCCTTGAGCTTGAACCGGTTGCCGCCCGCGTCCACGATGTAGCGGCCCCGGGTACTGAGTGGGCCGGTCCAGGACGCGGACAGCTGGGCACCGGTCAGCACCGCAGTGGCCGGTGCGCTGGTGACGGTGGTGGCGGAGGCGGGTGCGGCGGCGATGCCGGCCGGACCGCCCAGCAGGGCCACGGCTGTGGCGGCCGCCACGATCAGGTGGCGGCGCAGTGCTCGGGTCGCGCGAGCCGGGCTGGCGGAAGTCACGGTAGGTGTCTCCAGGGGTGGGGTGTGAGGCAGGGGGATCGAGGGGCAGCCCCGGGTAGGGCAGGCCCGCAGCGCTCCGGCGACATGGTCGCCCAGCGGCGCGGCGAAAACCATAGGTAGCGGGGAAATCGGGGCACGCAACCAAACGCAACAGCGCTTTGAACGTCTCCCGGCGGGCACGTGAAATTCAGCGAAGGCGCGATGCGGAAACCCGGGCGAATCTCGCATTGACGGCAAGCGGTGGTGCCGACCAGTCGTCAGGAAGCAGCAGTGGCAATGGCATGCCGCCGCTGCCACACCCCCGCCGAGATGCGGGCCAGCAGGCGGGCGGCGGGATCGTGCACGTCCTCGCCGTTGGCCAGCGGGCCGGTGTAGCAGACGGCGAGCGCATAGGGCGGCGCGTCGGGCGGGTGGATCACCGCGGCACTGTGCCGCGCCCCGGGAAGCCAGCCGTTCTTCCCGGCCAGGCGGGTGCCGGACGGCAGGCCGGCCGCGAGGTCCACCCCGTGCGCGTTGTGCTCCAGCATGGCCAGCACCGCGGGCTCCAGCGACTCCAGCAGCAGGACCAGATCGAGCGCACTCACCCGGTTGTGCACCCCGGCCTCGCGGGCGGCCTTGTCCTCGATGCCCCGCGGCGTCCGGCTCACCGCCCCGGCCCGCTGCCACACCTGTGCGACGGCGGCCGCCCCGACCTGACTCAGGCACAGATTGGTCGCCAGATTGGAGGAGTGCCGCACCATCCGCTCGGCCAGCCAGCGCAGCGGCACCCGCTCGCCGAGGCGCTGCCACGGCAGCGGATCGCCGTCCCAGTCCCGGGTGTTGGCGTACTCGCCGCCGGTCACCGAGCGGTGCCGGTTCACCACCGGCACCGGCAGCTCCCAGTCGAGGCCGCTGCGGTACAGGGCCGCCAGTACGGCCATCTTCATGGTGCTGGCAGCCTCGTGCGGCACCCGCGCGTTGCGCAGGACCAACGGATCACGCCGCCAGGGCGCCACCACCACCGAGAGCACGGCCTCATGGTAGCCGCCCGGCCGGTCGAGAGGTCCGGTACTCGCCTGGTCCGTGCGGGTGAGGACGGGTTGGCATGGCTTGGGACGGCGCCGACCCCGCTGGCTCGCGACGGGGTCGGTCGGTGAAGGGGTCAGCTTCGCGCCCATGGGTCCCGCTCTCCTGGGCCATCCCGTGAGGCATGCCGGCGGCCGTGTGCGAATTGACGCCACTGCGACAACTCCTGCCTCTTGCTTAGCAGTTGACTCGGCAGGACGATGGCGGAGGGGTGATCGCCCATGCCGCGTCGAAGATCGCGCAGACCGTTGCGACTCGCCAGCCTGCTGGCCGTGGCGGCGTTGGCCCTCTCGGTCGCGGGGGCGGCCGGGGTAGTGCTGTCCCTGGTGCGAAGACCGGTGCGGTCCGTGTTCCAGCTCGCTGCCCCACCACTCGTCCTGCCGGCCCTGCGGGTGACGCCTGCCGCCACCCCGTCGGTGCTGCCACCACCGCGCGATGGTGCGCTCCGGAGCGCCGAGGATGACCTCAGGGACGACCCCGTCTACCTGCCGCAGGCCATCGACTCCGCCGACGCGTCCGCGATGGAGACCGTTGTGCAGGACGCCGGCGGCGGCCTCTACGTGGCCCAACTCCCGGCGCCCTCAGCACAGTTCGCCGGAGGAGCCCAGCAACTGGCCGACCGGCTCTGCCATGACCTCGCCCTGACCGGATACGATCCCAGCCCCACCTGCGTCATCCTGGCCGACCAGCAACTCTGGCTCTCCTCCGCCGTGTTGAGCAGGAGCGAGCTGGACGGGCTGCGGCGCGACGCAATCGCCCGCTTCCCGGCCGACCCCGAATCGGCACTCGGCGTGCTGGCCGCCTCGGTCGGCACCGACCTGGGCACTCTTCGCGCGAACGAGGCCGACGCCGCCGTGGCAGCGACGCCCGAACCGCTCACCCTCGGCGCCGGGTTGCCGCACCCGGACCTGCTCAAACGCGGCCTGCTCGGGGCTGCCGTGCTGCTCCTGCTCTGGCGGGCGATCGCCGTGCGGAGCGGGCGTGTCCAGCACGGTGGGCGGCACTGCTGAGCGTTCGGCGGGCGTTCGCAGTGCAGAGCGGGCACGCCCAGCACACCGGGCAGCGCCGCCGCGGAGGGCTCAGCTCGTCACCGGTCGCCCGAACGGCCCGGTGGCGCCGAAGGCGAGTTCGGAGAACCGCTCGGCGATGTGGCGGTGGGTGGCGGCGTCCGGGTGCAGGCCGTCGGGGAGCGGCAGCCGGGCGGCGTCGGCCTCGCCGTACAACTCGCGGCCGTCGAGGTGGTGGAGGTGGGGGTCCTCGGTGGCGCGCTGCTCGACGATGCGGGCGAGCTCGGCACGGATGACGCGCAGCGTGAGCTTCCCGGTCGCGGTCTCGGCGGGGTCGCCCGTGGCGCAGAAGCGCAGCTCGCCGGAGCTCAGGGCGGCGAAGTCGTAACCGGTGGGGCCGGGGGTGTCCTCGTGCATCGGGCACAGGATGGGGGAGACGACCAGCAGCGGGGTGTTCGGATGGCCCTCACGGATGGTGTCCAGGAAGCCGTGGACGGCTGGGGTGAAGGCACGCAGGCGCATCAGGTCGGAGTTGACCACGTTGATGCCCAGCTTGACGCTGATCAGATCCGCCGGGGTGTCGCGCAGCGCCCGGGCGGTGAACGGGTCGAGCAGGGCGCTGCCAGCCAGGCCCAGGTTGATGAGCTGCGCCCGCCCGGCCGCCGCGGCCAGCGCGGGCCAGGTGGTGCTGGGGCTGGCGGCCTCGGAGCCATGGCTGATCGAACTGCCGTGGTGCAGCCACACGGTGCGCTCACCGTCGGACAGTGGCGCCACCGGGCCGTCGGTGCGCAGGGCGACGAGCTCGGTGGTCTCGTTGTGCGGCAGCCAGATCTCGACATCCTTCTCGCCCGCCGGCAGGTCGGCGAAGCGGAGGGTACCGACCGGGCCGGGTTGCGAAGTGGCGGTGCCGGCGGCCATGTCGATGGTCAGGGTGTTGCCGGTGGTCAGGCTGGCCTGCCCGGCCAACTGGCCGTCGATGCGCAGGTCGTAGACGCCGTCCGGCCGGGGCGGGGCACCCGGGTAGACCCGCTTGGTGGCCAGGGCGTCGAGCTCGATGACGCTGGCGCCGGTGCGGAAGGCCAGCCGCACGCCGGACGGCTGGGACTCCGCCATGGCCAACTGCGGGTCCGCACACTGCGCGCGAGCCCGGGCGGGCAGGCGGTGCGGGAGCACGCCGTGCGCGGTGTGCTCCAAGTCGAGGGCACCGCGCAGCAGTTCGGCGGTGATGGGGGTGGTGGTCAGCTGGGTCGGGGTGCTCATCGGCGAATGCCTGTCCTGGGTCGGGGGAGGGAGGTCTGCCAACTCGGCAACTCAGTGCCTCAGTGACTTGGCGACCTCGCTCAACTCGACGATGAAGTAGGCCAGTTGCGGAGCAGGGCGTCGAGGGCGTCCAGGATCCGCGTCCAGGTCTCCTCGGTGTCGGGGGCACTGTGGCTGAAGCCGCCGCCCAGCTCAAGGCTGACGTAGCCGTGGAAGGTGCTGCCCAGTAGCCGCACGGCGTGCGTCTGGTCCGGCTCGCAGAGGTGGTAGCCGCGCAGCACCGCCCGGGTCAGCTGCGCGTTCCGTACGCCCGCGCTGGCGGCCGCGGTCTGCGGGTCCAGGCGGAGCTGGGCGGCGGCATAGCGGCCGGGATGCTCCCTGGCGTAGTCGCGGTAGACGTTGGCGAGGGCGGACAGGGCGTCCTTGCCGGACCGGCCGGCCAGCGCGGTGGCCGCTCGGTCGGCGAGTTCCTCCAGGGCGAGCAGGGCGATCCCGGTCTTCAGGTCCTGGGAGTTCCGCAGGTGCGAGTACAAGCTCGCGACCTTGACATCGAACCGGCGTGCCAGCGCGGAGACCGTCACCTGCTCGAAGCCGACCTCGTCGGCCAGTTCCGCGCCCGCCTGGATCAAACGATCCGCACTCAGTCCGGCCCGTGCCATCACCATTCTCCAATCTGACGAAAGCGATTATGTGCATGCCTAAAGCCTTTAGGCAAGCTCCATGAGCCGAAGAGTCCGGGCGTGGGGGAGATCGGCGGACGGCACCAGCTCGCACCGCTCAACCCGACCGCCCGAGCGCCGGTGAACCATCATCGTTGCCGCCCAGGACGCCGGCGTCACCCTGCTACTGCTCGCCCTCGGGCGGTGACGGGGGCACACCTTCGCGGCCCGCGACGCCGGCCCCTGCTGATTGGGGGTGGCGGGCCTGGGTAGGGGACTCAGTGATCGCGGATCGACCGCGACTCGTCGCCGCCTGCAGAAGTCGGGTGGCGACTCTCGATATCCCCCACGGGCAGCGGTGCGCAAGCGGCCGGCCCCGGGGCGTATCGCCTGCCATGCCCGGGAGATGAGTGCCATGCCGGCTTCGGCGACTGCCGTCGCCGAGACCACTGCCCTGAGGCCCGCGACCACGCCGATGCCGCCGCGCCCCAGCCAGGCCCGGCTGCGCACGATGGGCAAGGACGAGGCCCGTGAACTGAGCGACTCGCTGTTCGCCCGGCTGGCCGGGCTGGAGCGCGAGTCCGCGGCCTACAGCTATGTCCGCGGCACCATCATCGAGTTGAACATGCCCCTGGTGCGCTTCGTGGCCGGCCGCTTCCGGCACCGCCCGGAGGAGATGCAGGACGTGCTGCAGGTCGGCACGGTCGGGCTGATCAAGGCCGTCGACGGCTACGACCTCGACCGCGGCGTGGAGTTCGTGACCTACGCGATCCCGACCATCTCCGGCGAGATCAAGCGATACTTCCGGGACACCTCCTGGCCGGTGCGGGTGCCACGCAGCGTGCAGGAGCTGTACCTGGCGGTGGTGCGCGGCTCCGACCGCCTGCAGCAGCGCCTGGGCCGGGAGCCCCGCACCGAGGAGATCGCCGCCGATCTGGGCCTGGACGAGACGCAGGTGGCCGAGGGGCAGGCGGCCGGGCGGGTCTGCCGCGCGGATTCGTTGGACGCCCCGCACGATGGCGAGGACCCGGTGGGCAGTTCGCTGCTCGACCGACTCGGCGACCGGGACGCGGAACTCGAACTGGTCGACTTCCGCGAGGCGGTGAGACCGCTGCTGGCGGCTCTGCCGTACCGCGAGCGGCGTATCCTGGTGCTGCGCTTCTGGGACGATCTGACGCAGAGTCAGATCGCCGACCGCGTCGGGATATCCCAGATGCACGTCTCCCGGTTGCTGGCGGCCACCCTGAAGGAGCTGCGTGAGCGCCTCGACTCCGACTGACCATCCGACTGACCAGTTGACTAGTTGACCGACTGATCCGGACGCCCGGGCTCAGCCTGATCCGGATGTCGGGCCCAGTGCCGGTGCCGACGCAGCGGAGACGCCGGGCTCAGTGCCGGTGCAGGATCTGGGCACCGGTCTGCGCTACCCGGACCTCCTGCAGGGTCTCCGACCAGCGTCGGTCCGCGCGCTCGAAGGGCGTCTCATGGCGCCCCTCCTCGGGGGGCTGCCCAGCCCGTTCCGGCATTCTCACAGCAGGGCGTTTGTCCTGATGGTCGCCGGGCAAACGCCCCGCCGGAAGCACCGGAGGTGCGCTCTGATGGACGCGCGGAACGAGCAGACCGAGCCGGCGATGACCGTCTCGGTGCGGCCGTGGGCACACGGTGCCGTGGTGGCGCCGGAGGGCGAGCTGGACCTGGACACCGCGGGACTGCTGCGCGACGCCCTGGAGCGGCAGGTGCGCAGCCGGCGGCCGTACATCCTGGTGGACTGCGCCGGGCTGCGGTTCTGCGACTCCACCGGCCTGAGCGTGATCCTCAGGGCCCGCACGGCCGCGCAGGCCGCCGGGGGCGGGCTCGACCTGGTGGCGCCGCGTCCGGGCTGCTGCGGCTGCTGGCCCTGACCGGCACGGAGGAGGTCTTCCAGGTGCATGCCAGCGTGGCGCAGGCCGAGGCCACCACCCCTGATCGCGCCTGACGAACGGAGCAGCACATGACCACCCGTCAGTCGACCACCGCCGTGGACCAGGCCGGAACGTGCCCCGCGCGGTGCTGTTCGAGAGTGAAGCGGAGTGCTGAGCGGCAGTGAGGTGGGGCCGATGACCCGAGCGGCAGTGACAGGCGGACCGGGGGGCGAGGAGGCGCTGCGCAGGCTGCTGGCCGGCCTGACGGCCGTGCGCGACGGCGACATGTCGGTCCGGCTGCCGGAGAGTGCCGACGGGCTGCTGGGCGAGATCGACCGGGTCTTCAACGGCATGGTGGAGCAACTGGCGCTGATCGCGGCCGAGGTGACCCGGGTCTCCCGCGAGGTCGGCACCGAGGGCCGGCTCGGCGGCCAGGCCGAGGTGCCCGGCGTGCGGGGCGCTTGGGCTGAGCTGGCTCGCGGGGTGAACGCGATGGCCGGCCGCCTCACCGACCAGGTGCGCAACATCGCCCAGGTCACCACGGCGGTCGCGGAGGGCGACCTGTCGCAGAAGATCACCGTGGCCGCGCGCGGCGAGATCCTGGAGCTCAAGGAGACCATCAACACGATGGTCGACCAGTTGTCGGCGTTCGCCGACGAGGTGACCCGGGTGGCCCGCGAGGTCGGCAGCGACGGCATCCTGGGTGGGCAGGCGACGGTGCGCGGCGTGTCGGGTACGTGGAAGGATCTCACCGACAACGTCAATGTGATGGCGTCGAATCTGACCGGTCAGGTGCGGTCGATCGCCCAGGTGGCCACCGCGGTCGCGGAGGGCGACCTGTCGCAGAAGATCACGGTGGACGCCCGTGGCGAGATCCTGCGGCTGAAGGAGACCATCAACACGATGGTCGACCAGCTGTCGGCGTTCGCCGACGAGGTGACCCGGGTGGCGCGGGACGTCGGCACCGAGGGCAATCTGGGTGGGCAGGCGACGGTGCGCGGCGTGTCGGGTACGTGGAAGGATCTCACCGACAACGTCAATGTGATGGCGTCGAATCTGACCGGTCAGGT
>NZ_JARZAH010000023.1:0-124274 GCF_029892145.1 Kitasatospora sp. GP30 | reverse complement strand
GCGGGGCCCCCCCCCCCCGGCCCCCGGGGGCCGCGCCCCCGCCCCCGGGGCCCGGGGGCCCGCGCCCCCCCCCCCCCCCCCGCCCCCCCCCCCCCCGGGGGGGCCCCCCCCCCCCCGGGGGGGCGCCCGCCGCAGTCGTCTCAACGGGCTTCGAGCAGCCCGGAGTCGGCCTCGAACCGGATCACCACGGCCTTGGAGGTCGGGGTGTTGCTGATCTCGGCGGTCGAGTCCAGCGGGACCAGCACATTGGTCTCCGGGTAGTAGGCCGCCGCCCCGCCGCGCGCCACCGGGTAGTGCACCACCTTGAAGTGCGGGGCGCGGCGCTCCACGCCGTCCCGCCACTCGCTCACCAGGTCGACGTAGCCGCCCTCGGTCAGGCCCAGCTCGGCCGCGTCGGCCGGGTTGACCAGCACCACCCGGCGGCCGCCGGTGATGCCGCGGTAGCGGTCGTCCAGGCCGTAGACCGTGGTGTTGTACTGGTCGTGCGAGCGCAGCGTCTGCAGCAGCAGCCGCCCGGCCGGCACCTCGGGGGCGGTCAGCGGGTTGACCGTGAAGTTGGCCTTGCCGGTGGCGGTCGGGAAGGTCCGGCTGTCCCGGGGGCCGTGCGGCAGCGCGAAGCCGCCGGGGCGGCGCACCTTGGCGTTGAAGTCCTCGAAGCCCGGCACCACCCGGGCGATCCGGTCCCGGACCAGGTCGTAGTCGGCGGCGAACTCCTCCCAGGGCAGCGGGTCGGCGGCCCCCAGCACGGCGCGGGCCAGCCGGCAGACGATCGCCGTCTCGGAGAGCAGCCCGTCGGCGGGCGGCCGCAGCCGGCCCTGCGAGGAGTGCACGATGCCCATCGAGTCCTCGACGGTGACGAACTGGTCGCCCCCGGCGGTGCGGTCCCGGTCGGTGCGGCCCAGGGTCGGCAGGATCAGCGCCCGGGCGCCGGTGACCAGGTGCGAGCGGTTGAGCTTGGTGGAGACGTGCACGGTGAGCCGGCAGCGGCGCATCGCGGCCTCGGTCACCAGGGTGTCGGGGGTGGCCGCGACGAAGTTGCCGCCCATCGCGAAGAAGACCTTGACCCGCCCGTCCCGCATCGCCCGGATCGTCTCCACCGAGTCGAAGCCGTGGTGCCGCGGCGGTTCGAAGCCGAACTCCCGCCCCAGCGCGTCCAGGAAGCCGGCGGTCGGCCGCTCGAAGATGCCCATGGTGCGGTCGCCCTGCACATTGCTGTGGCCGCGCACCGGGCAGACCCCGGCGCCCGGACGGCCCACATTGCCGCGCAGCAGCAGGAAGTTGACGACTTCGCGGATGGTCGGCACGGCGTGCTTGTGCTGGGTCAGGCCCATCGCCCAACAGACGATCACCTTGCGGGACTTCAGCACCAGCTCGGCCAACTGCTCGATCTGCGCCCAGGGCAGGCCGGTGGCCGCCAGCACCGCCTCGCGGTCGGTGGACTTCGCCTCGGCGGCGAACTCCTCGAAGCCGTGGCAGTGTTCGTCGATGAACGCCCGGTCGATGCCGTCCGCGGCGTTCAGCAGCAGCTGGTTGACGGCCCGGAACAGCGCCAGGTCGCCGCCGAGCCGGATCTGCAGGAACAGGTCGGTCAGCTTGGTGCCGGGGCCGACCAGGCCGCGGGCGTGCTGCGGGTTCTTGAACCGCTCGAGGCCGGCCTCCGGCAGCGGGTTGACGCTGACGATGGTGGCGCCGGCCCGCTTGGCCCGCTCCAGCGCGGAGAGCATCCGGGGGTGGTTGGTGCCCGGGTTCTGGCCGGCCACGATGATCAGGTCGGCCTGGTAGAGGTCCTTGAGGCTGACGCTGCCCTTGCCCACCCCGAGGGTCTCCACCAGCGCCGAACCGGACGACTCGTGGCACATGTTGGAGCAGTCCGGCAGGTTGTTGGTGCCCAGCCTGCGGGCGAACAGCTGGTAGGCGAAGGCGGCCTCGTTGCTGGTCCGGCCCGAGGTGTAGAAGGCGGCGGCGTCCGGCCCGTCCAGGGCCCGCAGCTCCTCGGCGACGATCTCGAAGGCGCGCTCCCAGGGGACCGGCGTGTAGTGGTCGGCGCCCTCCTCCAGCAGCATCGGCTCGGTGAGCCGGCCCTGCTGGCCCAGCCAGTAGCCGGACCGCCCGGCCAGCTCGGCGACCGGGTGGGCGGCGAAGAAGTCGGCGGTGATCCGGCGCTCGGTGGCCTCCTCGGCCACCGCCTTGGCGCCGTTCTCGCAGAACTCGGCGGTGTGCGGCTTGTCCGGCTCGGGCCAGGCGCAGCCCGGGCAGTCGAAGCCGCCGTGCTGGTTGACCTTTCCCAGGGCGGCTACCGAGCGCAGGGCGCCCATCTGCTCGTTGGCCATCTTCAGGCTGTTGACGACGGCGGGCAGGCCCACGGCCGAGCGCTTCGGGGCGCCGATCGCCGGGGCGTCCTGCGCGGGATCGCTCTGTGGGGCCTGCTTGGCCATGACTGCGCTCCTTCGTCGGTCGGTCTGGGACCGGTCGGTCCGTCCGGGGCTGCGCCGTCGACGGCCCCTGCTGCCATCCTTTCACCCGGCGGGACCGGCCACAGGGCCCGAGACCGGCCGAAACCCTGCTGCCCAACCGGCCCGTCGCACCTTGCCAAGGGGCCTGAGATGGCTGACGATATCGCTGGCGCGGCAGGCCGGTTGGCCGTCTCAAGGCGCCGGCCGGGCACGTTCTGGGGGAGTCATGAGAGCCGGCGACGTACTGGGGGAGCGCTACCGTCTGATCGGGGAGCTGGGCCGGGGCGGTTTCGGGGTGGTCTGGGAGGCCTACGACCAGCGGCTCGGCCGCCAGGTGGCGGTCAAGACGCTGCGCCACCACGGGACCAAGGCGGCGGCCACCGATCTGGCCAGGCTGCGCCGGGAGACCGAGGTGCTGGCCAAGCTGGTGCACCCGAACATCGTGCTGGTGCTGGACATGGGCGAGGACTCCTCGGACGGGGAGCGGTTCAGCTACCTGGTGATGGAGCTGCTCAACGGCCTCACCCTGAAGCAGGCGCTGGCCGACGGGCGCCCGGAGCTGCCGCGCGCCCTGGAGTGGGCCCGGCAGCTGTGCGCGGCGCTGGCCGCCGCCCACGCCGCCCAGGTGATCCACCGCGACGTCAAGCCGGAGAACATCATGTTCACCGCGCCGGACCGGAGCGTGCTCAAGGTGCTGGACTTCGGCATCGCGCAGATCGGCGACAACCGGGACGCGCTCACCACCGAGGGCTCGGTGATCGGCTCCACCCCGTACCTGGCGCCCGAGCGGTGGCGCGGCGAGCCCGGCTCGGTCCGCTCCGACCTCTACGCGGTCGGCTGCGTGCTCTACGAACTGCTCACCGGGCAGCGGCCGTTCAATGCTGGCAACACCTATGCGCTGATGGTGCAGCACCTGGAGGAGGAGCCGCCGCGCCCGCCCGCGCTGCCCACCGGGCTGGTCGAGTTGATCACCGAGCTGCTCGCCAAGGACCCGGCCGGACGCCCCGGCAGCGCCGCCGCGGTGGCCGAGCGGCTGGACCGCGCACTGGAGGCGATCCGCGACCTGCGGCGCCGCGCGGACGCTGCCTTCCAGGCTGCCGGGGACGGCCGGGCCGCCGAGGCGATCGACCAACTGCGGCCGCTGATCGAGCAGTTCGCGCTCGCCTTCGGCTCGGACGACGCCCGCACGCTGCGCACCTGCCACGATCTGGCGGTGGCCCTGGCCCGGCTCGGCCGACCCGACGAGGCCTACTGCCTGCTCGCCGAGCTGGCCCCCCTGGCCACCGCCGCGCTCGGCGACGGCCACCCCGAAGTGGAGGCGATCCAGCGCCGGCTGGCCCGCACCCCGGTGCCCGAACGGCCGTGCCCGTCCGGGCTGCTGGCCGCGCTGCTCGGCGCCGTCAACCGTACGGGCGGCTGAGCCGGGCCCGGTCGGGGCGGCACCGGTTGGGAGGAACCGCCCGCTGGCCGGTGGGCCTGGCGGATTGGTATACCTCGAAGCACCCAAGTCCCCAGCTGCGAAGAGGTGACCGGCTGATGAAGCTGCTCCGCGTTGGCCCCCCGGGTGCCGAGCGCCCGGCCGTGCTCGGTCCGGACGGCACCGCCTACGACCTCTCCGGGCGCACCCGGGAGCTGGACGGCGCGTTCCTGTCCCGGCTGGACGCGGCCGAGCTGTCCGCCGCGCTGGCCGCCGGTGAGTTCCCGGTGCTGGAGCTCGCCGGGCAGCGCCTGGGCGCGCCGGTGGCCCGGCCCGGCAAGGTGGTCTGCGTCGGCCTCAACTACCGCGACCACGCCGCCGAGGCCGGGGCCGCGATCCCCAGCGAGCCGGTGCTGTTCCTCAAGGCCCCCGACACCGTGATCGGTCCCGACGACGAGGTGCTGGTGCCGCGCGGCAGCACCAAGACCGACTACGAGATCGAGCTGGCCGTGGTGATCGGCCGCACCGCCCGCTACCTGGAGAGCGAGGCGGCGGCGGCGCGGTGCATCGCCGGCTACACCGTCTCCAACGACGTCAGCGAGCGCGCCTTCCAGCTGGAGCGCGGCGGGCAGTGGGACAAGGGCAAGAGCTGCGAGACCTTCAACCCGCTCGGCCCGTACCTGGTGACGCCCGACGAGCTGGGCGACCCGCAGGCGCTCCGGCTGCGGCTCTGGGTCAACGGCGAGCTGCGGCAGGACGGCAGCACCGGGCAGATGATCTTCCCGGTGCTCTCGGTGGTCCACTACATCAGCCGGTTCATGGTGCTGCACCCCGGCGACGTGATCTCCACCGGCACCCCGGCCGGGGTCGCCATGGGGCGGCCCGACGGCCCGTACCTGCGGCCCGGCGACGTGATGGAGCTCGAGATCGACGGGCTCGGCCGACAGCGCCAGCTGCTGGGCAAGGCCTGACGGCCGCTCAGCCGACGGCGTGCGGGGCGGCGAGCCGGCCCAGCAGGCGGGCCGCCCGCCCGTCCGGTCCGTCCAGTGCGAGCAGGCCGGCCAGCACCTCGGCGGTCTGCTCGTCATGGCCGGCGGTGGCCGCGGTCATCACCACGAACTCGTCCACCAGCCAGTCGCACAGCTCGGCGGGCGGCAGCTGGCGGCCCTCGTCCAGCCAGCTGAGCGAGCAGGCCTCGACCACCGAGATCCAGGACCGGACCAGCAGGGTCAGCCGGGGCCCGGGCTCGCGCACGCCCATGTAGCGCACGGTGCGGCGCAGCGCGGTGCGCCGCACCTCGTCGACTATCGCGCTGGTCCGCGCGGTCTCCACCACCGAGCCGCCGCGCAGCAGGGCCGCGTAGCCGGCGTCGTGCTCGGCGACGAACGAGAGGTAGCCGGACAGCACCGTGCCCAGCTGCTCGGTCGGGGTGCCCCGGGCCGGCACGACGAACCGGCTGATCAGCTCCTCGGCGGCGCTGCGCAGCGCCGCCTCGTAGAGCTGCTGCTTGCCGCCGGCGAAGTAGCGGTAGACCAGCGGGCGGGAGGCGCCGGAGGCCTCGGCCACGTCGTCCAGGCTGACCTCGTCCGGCGGCCGGGCGGAGAACAGCGCCAGCGCCACGGCGATCAGCTGCTCGCGGCGCTGCTGCACCGGGAGCCGTCGGTAGCCGGCCCGCTTGCGGCCGGCGGGGGCAGCGGCTGGTACCGGCTCCGTGTCGCTCATGGCGGTCAGCGTAGTGGCCGGTACCGGCGCACCACAGCCTCGCGGGCGTGCCGACCAGCGGGCGCACGCGCCGGTAAATCGCAACCACACGTTCCGGAAAGGGGCTTGCAAAGCGTCCGGGCTGCGAAAAGATGTCCGAATGGCTTCCGAAACCATTTCCTCCGCCGGCACTCCGCGCACCATCGCGGACGGCTATGTGCAGGCCCTTGCCGACCTCGACCCGCTGACCGCGGTCTACCTCGGACTCAACCCGGAGGACGACCGCCTCCCCGACCTCTCCCCGGCCGGCCAGGAGGCCGTCGCCGAGCTGGCCCGCCGCACGCTGGCCGAGCTGGACGCCGCGGAGGCCGCCGGTGCCATCGACGCCGCCGCGGACCCGCAGGCCGAGCGGCGCTGCGCCCGGCTGCTGCGCGAGCGGCTCACCGCCGAGCTCGCCGTGTACGACGCCGGCGAGCACCTGCGCGCGGTCCGCAACCTCGGCTCGCCGCTGCACAACACCCGCGAGCTGTTCACCCTGCTGCCGACCGACACCGAGGACGACTGGCGGCAGCTCGGCCGCCGGCTGGCCCGGATCCCGCTGACCCTGCGCGGGTACCGCGAGCTGCTGGAGGCGGGCATCGCCGCGGGGCGGCTGTCCGGCCCGCGCCAGGTGGTCACCGTGATCGGGCAGCTCGACGAGTGGCTGGCGCCCGACGACTCGGCCGTCGAGGAGGCCCGCTCGGCCGGCTGGTTCGGCGTGCTGGTCAGCCCGGCCCCCGAGGCGGTGCGGGCCGAGCTGGTCGGTCACGCCCGGGCCGCCGCCGAGGAGCTCGCCGCGCTGCGCGGCTGGCTGTCCGAGGTCTACGGTCCGGCCGCCGCCGACACCCCCGACGCGGTCGGCCGCGAGCGCTACGGCCGCTGGGTGCGCTACTGGACGGGCGCCGACCTGGACCTGGACGAGGCCTACCGGTGGGCCTGGACCGAGTTCCACGACCTGGACCGGCAGATGCGCGTCGAGGCCGAGAAGGTCCGACCGGGCAGCACCCCGATGCAGGCGATGCACTGGCTGGAGACCGACGGCGAGGCGATCGAGGGCGCCGAGACGGCCCGCGAGTACCTGCAGGGCCTGATGGACCAGGCGATCAACGACCTGCAGGGCGTGCACTTCGACCTGGCCGAGCCGGTCACCCGGGTGGAGTCGAGGATCGCCCCCGCGGGCAGCGCGGCGGCCCCGTACTACACCGCCCCCTCGCTGGACTTCACCCGTCCCGGCCGCACCTGGCTGCCGGTGCTCGGCCGCGAGCGGTTCCCGGTCTGGGACCTGGTCAGCACCTGGTACCACGAGGGCGTCCCCGGCCACCACCTGCAGCTGGCGCAGTGGAACTACGTGGCCGGCAGCCTGTCCACCTACCAGGTCAGCATGGGCGGCGTCAGCGCCAACCTGGAGGGCTGGGCGCTCTACGCCGAGCGCCTGATGGACGAGCTGGGCTACCTCACCGACCCGGGGCACCGCCTCGGCTACCTCAACGCCCAGATGATGCGGGCGCTGCGGGTGATCGTGGACATCGGCATGCACGTCGGCCTGGACTTCCCGGCCGACTCGCCGTTCCACCCGGGCGAGCCGATGACCCCCGAGCCGGCCCGGGAGTTCTTCGGCGAGTACTGCGGGCTGTCGGCGGCCTTCCTGGACAGCGAGCTGGTCCGCTACCTGGGCATGCCCGGGCAGGCGATCGGCTACAAGCTGGGCGAGCGCGCCTGGCTGCGCGGCCGGGCGGCGGCGCGGGCGGCGCACGAGGCGCGCGGCGAGGAGTTCGACCTGAAGGCCTGGCACATGGCGGCGCTCTCCCAGGGCTCGCTGGGCCTGGACGACCTGGTGGCGGAGCTCTCGGCGCTCTGACGGGCGGGGCCGGCTGACGGGCGGCTCCGGCCGGGAACCCGGGACCACGTCGCGGCGGCGTGGTTCCGGGGCGTCGCCACCCGGCCACCCCTGGTGAGTCCCTGGTGGAATCGGGGACTTATTCCCCGTTTTCGCCGTTTTTCACTTGCCTTGTCCGATTCCGCGAGCTTCGCTGGAGAAAGTGCCGTCCGCGCACGCCGGCGGCACCCCCGTCCGGAAGGCTCTCCCGTGTCCGCCCAACACGCGATGAGCGACCCGGTGCCGGATCCCCGCCGTTGGCGGGCACTGGCCGTGATCGCCATCGCCCAGCTGATGATCGTGCTCGACATCACGATCGTGAACATCGCCCTACCCTCCGCCCAGAAGGATCTGGGGATCTCCACCGGCGACCGGCAGTGGGTGGTCACCGCCTACACCCTCGCCTTCGGCGGGCTGCTGCTGCTCGGCGGGCGCCTCGGCGACCTGTACGGCCGCAAGCGCACCTTCATGATCGGCCTGCTCGGCTTCGCCGCCGCCTCCGCGCTCGGCGGTGCCGCGGTCTCCCCGGCCATGCTCTTCATCGCCCGTGCCATGCAGGGCGCCTTCGGCGCGCTCCTGGCCCCCTCGGCGCTGGGCCTGCTCTCCACCACCTTCACCCACCCGCGGGAACGCGCCACCGCCTTCGGCATCTTCGGCGCCATCGCGGCCGGCGGCAGCGCCGTCGGGTTCATCGCCGGCGGCTTCCTCACCGAGTTCCTCAACTGGCGCTGGTGCCTGTTCGTCAACGCGCCGATCGCGCTGGTCACGGCGCTCGCCGCCTACACGCTGCTCAAGCGCGACCACATCGAGAAGGGCCGGCGGATCCCGCTCGACCTACCCGGCGTGGCACTCGGCTGCGGCGGCCTGCTGGCCATCGTCTACGGCACCTCGGAGGCCGAGTCGCGCGGCTGGGGCAGCTGGCTAGTGCTCACCTGCCTCTGCCTGGGTGCGGCGCTGGAGGTCTGCTTCGTGCTGGCCGAGAAGCGCTCCACGCACCCGCTGCTGCCGCTGCACATCGTGCGCGACCGCAACCGCGGCGGCGCCGCCCTGTCGGTCGGCCTGGCCGTGATCGGGCTGTTCGGGATGTTCCTGTTCCTGACCTACTACCTGCAGACGGTCAAGGGGTTCTCGCCGCTGAAGACCGGGGTCGCGTTCCTGCCGATGACGGCGGCGATCATCATCGCCTCCGCAGGCGTGGCGGCCCGGCTGATGACCAGGGTGCCGGCCCGCTTCCTGATCGTGCCCGGGCTGCTGCTCGGCGCCTCCGGGATGGCCTGGCTGTCCCAGATGAGGGTGGACAGCCCGTACGCGGCCATGGTGCTGCCCAGCGAACTGCTGCTCGGCTTCGGCATGGGCCTGGTGTTCATGCCGTCGATGAACCTGGCCACCCTCGGTGTCGCACCACGCGAGACCGGTGCGGCGGCGGCCACCATCAACACCGCCCAGCAGGTCGGCGGCTCGTTCGGCACCGCGCTGCTCAACACCATCGCGGCCAGTGCCACCACCGCCTACCTGGTCGGCAAGGACGTGTCCAGCAAGGCGGTCCAGAACGCGGGCGCGGTGCACGGCTACAGCATCGCCGCCTGGGTCGCGCTCGGAGTCTTCCTACTCGCGGCGCTGGTCGCGGCCGTCATGGTCGACCACCGGCCGAGCCCCGAGGAGCGGGGCGCCGAGCAGGAGAGCGAGGCCCGGCTGCCGGCCACCGGACGACCGGCGACCGCGGAGGCCGCGGAGCCGGAGGCCACCTGACGCGGCGGTTGCGGAGGCGACGGGGCTATCCGAAGGCCCGTCCCGTCGCTCCCGCAGCCCCTCTTCCTTCCGGCGCGAAGCGTCAGTCATGATGTTCCGCAGTCCACCAGCCGGACACGTTCTCGTCTCCTGCCTTACCCCGGCCGGTGGATTCTCAGGCGGATCTCAGCCGAGGATCACCTAGCGACCAGCGTGCCGGGTAATAGTCGGTAGGGTCCGCGGCGCCGCACCCAGGCGCTGAGCAGTCGACCGACCGGGCCATCGAGCACGAGCACGAGCGATCGTGGGCAGGAGTCACGTCCTGATGACCAGTGAGCACCAGCGCGGTACCGCCCGCGTCCGCAGGTTCCGTCCGGTGGTCCTGGTGGCCGTGCTCGCCCTGGTGCTGCTCGGGGCCATAACGGGGGTCAGCATGCTCACCCCCAGCGCCGCCGCGTTCACCGGGCTGACCGGTGGCTCGGGTGCGCACCGGTCAGGCGCGCCGGCCAAGACCGTCAAGAGCGGCCAGCCGTCCGCCACCTCGGCCGCCCCCAGCACCCCCGCCGCCGACCCGGCCGGCGGAGCCGCCGTCGCCGAGCCGTCCACCAGCTCCCCGGTGGCCCAGCTGCCGCCGCTGAACTCCCCGTCGCCGTCAGCCACGCCGACCCCGAGCGACACGCCGCCGGCCCCCTCGCCGTCCGACCCGCCGAGCTCGGCCGCCCCCTCCTCGCCGGCCCCCGTCGCCTCCGACACCCGCACGACCCCCACCACCTCGCCCGCCCCGCCCGGCGCGGAGTCCAACCGGGTCGGCGCCCTGTTCAACTCACCGGTCGGCCCCGGCGACCACTTCTGCACGGCCAGCGTGGTGCACAGCGCCGGCCACGACCTGATCCTCACCGCCGCGCACTGCGTCTCCAGCGGCGCCAGCGGCGTCACCTTCGCCCCCGGCTACCGCGACGGCAAGGCCCCGTTCGGCACCTGGCAGGTCACCAAGGTCTTCACCACCAACGGCTGGTCCCAGACCGGCGACCCCGACCAGGACTTCGCGTTCCTCCAGGTCGCGGCCAACAGCAGCGGCCAGCAGGTCGAGGACGTGGTCGGCAGCGAGAACCTGGGCCTCAACGAGCCCTTCACCGCCACCGTCCGCCTCTACGGCTACCCGAACGCCAGCGACGAGCCGATCGTCTGCAGCAACGCCACCACCCAGCAGTCCGCCTACCAGCGCCGCATCGACTGCCCGGCCTACCCCAACGGCACCAGCGGCGGCCCCTGGATCTCCACCGCCACCGGCAACGTCATCGGCGTCATCGGCGGCTACCAGCAGGGCGGCTACACCGACGACACCTCGTACAGCGCGTACTTCGACTCGACGATCGGGAACCTGTACAGCACGGCGACAGGGTCGTGACCGGCCGGTAGGGTGCGGACGGTCCCCGTTCCGACGTCGAGGAACCGTCCGCATGCCCACACCGACCGGTGCCATCCCGCCCCGCTTGAAGCGCGTCCACCTCCAGGGCCTCCCGTCGGGGGTGGCGGTGCTGTCGATCCCCGGGGTCGGGACGGACTGGTACCGGCGCGGTGGGCGGTACTGGGCGGCGCGGGCGGCTCTTGTGGTGATCATGGCCGCGTTGGCGGGCGTCCAGTGCCTCTTCTACAAGCTGATCCTGGCGGACGACCCCCACACCACCCGCTTCGGCGCCGAGTGGTGGGCGGTGGCGGCATTCGGCCTCCTCGCGACCGTCGAGGGCTTCCGGGTGGCCTTCCTCAGCCGGGCCTTCCCGTTCGCGGAGCTGAGGCGCCGCCAACCCAAGCCCGTCCAGAACCTGCTGGCCCTGCCGGCGCTGGTCTACTTGGTCAGCGTCCTCTTCCTGGCCCCGGGCATGTCCCTGGCCGCCGCCGTCGAGTCGCTGCGCCCCGTCCCCTGGGACGAGCGCATCGCCCGCGCCGACCTGGACGCCCAACTCCGGGCCCGCAAGGCCGGGACGAGCGCCCTGCGCGAGTACCGCAAGACCGCGGACGCGCGCATGCCCGCCAGCCTGGCCGAAACCGAGGATCCCGGCGGCTACCGGTTCCTGCCGCGGCGAGTCCACCTGGCGGAGCACCCGGCCGGGGTGACCGTGCAGTCGGTGCCCTTCCTAGGGGTCAGCTGGTACCGGCGCGGGGTGCGCTACCGGCTGGGGCGGGCGGGGTACCTGGCCGTCGGCGGGCTGATGGCGTTCGTCACGGCCGGTGCGTGGTGGGACGGACTGGGCGGGCGCCTGGACGCCCATGCCTGGTGGATCCTGGCCGTCAGCCTGCTGGGCACCGTCGAGGGCCTCCGGCTCCTGCTCTTCAAGCAGTCCTCGCTCTCCCGGCTGGCCGGCAACCGTCGCAAGCCGCTCCGGGGCCTGTTCGTCATCCTGGTGGTGCCCTACGCGTTCTTGATCGCCGTGACGCCCGGCATCTACCTCGCTGCGGTCATCGACGCACTGTGCCCCGCCGTCCTTCTGGAACGGGCCGCCCGCGCCGACCTGGAAGAGCAGCTCCGCGTGCGGCAGTTGAGTTGATCAGGCCTCGAACTCGTACTCCAGCACATAGGCGCCCGCGTCCAGCACCATCTCGTTGACCTCCACGGCCCGGCCGTCGGCACTGAACGCCGTGCGGCAGACCAGCACCACCGGAGTCCCCGCCGCCAACTCCAGCGCCGCCGCCTCCTCGGCGCTCGGCATCCGCGACCGGATCTCCTCCCGGAACCGCACCGGCTTCCCCCCGACCTCGGCCAGCCGCGCATAGCTCCCGCCAGGGCCGGTGTCCGGTTCGGTGATCCGGGTGCCGGCGACCAGGGCGGCGGGGAAGTGGGAGTCGGAGAGCAGGACCGGCTTGCGGTCCAGCACGAATCGCCGACGCCGGATCAGGACCGATTCGCCGAGTAGCGCGGCGATCTCGGGCCGCGCAGGCATTACCGAAACGTCGACCCGGTCGACTTCCAGATCCCGGTCCCCGATGTCCGCCGCCCAGATCGACGCGCCCGCACCCCACTGACTCTCCGCCAGGCGCGGGATTCCCCGCCGTCGCAGCGGCCATACGACCCGGTCACCCGCCATGCGCTTCCCTCTCCTCGCACAGCAGCGCTACGGCCGAGCGTCAGCCTGTTCCGCGAGCGCCTTCAACGTTGCCGGTGTCCTTCTACCCGAGAGGAGCACCAACTCACGGATGGCGTTCCGTGCCGTGAGGTGTGTGCGAATCAACTCCGGTGCCAGTTCCTCGGCCTGGAGCAGGGCAGGACAATGCGTCCGGCTGCCCAGCTGGTGCGGGTGCTGCGCGGGTGCGCGGTTGTGGATCTTGTAGGGCTACGATCGCTCCCGCTCAGTGCGTAGAGGGGGGACATGAATAACGCCGGTGTGATCATCTTGTTCGGCGCGGTGCTGGTTTGCGCGATGGCGTTGGGTGCCTACGGCGTCCTGCGGCAGCGCGCGACGCCGGGGGCCAGGTGGGCCGGGTGGGTGTGTCTGGGGGTGGGCGTGCTGGCCGGGCTGGTGCCGGTGCTCGCGCTGCTGTTCGCGCTGTTCGTGCCCGTGTACAGATGAGGCGCCGCGGGCTCGGCGGGCGGCGCGGCTCTCCGTGTGCATGACGAAAGGCCCAGATCCACTGGACCTGGGCCTCACTCAAGCACTTCTCGCGAAGTGCCCCCGGTAGGATTCGAACCTACGCACCCGCCTCCGGAGGGCGGTGCTCTATCCCCTGAGCTACGGGGGCTTGCCTTCGTCGCTTTCCCTCGCGTTCCGGCGACGTGGAGAACATTACCAGCTCCGCGGAGCACTCCGTGCACGGGTTTTCGCAGGACCACGGCAGGACCACGACAGGACCGCAGCGGGCGGCAGGACCGGCTCGGGCCGGGTGCGGGAAAGCCCGGACGGGAGCGGGTGGGCGGGCCTAGGCTCGGTGGGGTGTCGGGTGTGTCCGGGCGGGTCCTCGTGGTGGACGACAGCGAGGTGATCCGTCAGCTGATCAGGGTCAACCTGGAGCTGGAGGGCTTCGAGGTGGTGACCGCGGCCGACGGTGCCGAGTGCCTGGAGGTGGTCCGCCGGGTGCGTCCGGACGTGGTGACGCTGGACGTGATGATGCCCCGCCTCGACGGGCTGCGGACGGCGGCCCGGCTGCGTTCCGAGCCCGGCACGGCCGGGTTGCCGATCGCGATCGTGAGTGCCTGTACGCCGGCGGATCTGGAGAAGGGCGAGTCGGTCGGGGTGGACGGCTACCTGGCCAAGCCGTTCGACCCGGCGGATCTGGTGGCCCTGGTGCACCGCCTGCTGGCGCTGCGCGGGCAGCCGCGGGCGGGGTTCACCTTCGGCGCGGGGGAGGCGAGCACCCTGTTCGCCCAGAGTGAACAGGATCTCGAAGGGCAGCCACCGCGCGGTCCCTACCCGCCTCTCGCCTAGGCTTGGGCGCGTGACACCCGCAGAGCTCTCCCAGGCAGTCCAGGTCGCCGTGCGCGCCGCCGTCGAGGCGGGCGAGCTGTCCGTCGACGTTCCCGAGCAGGTGACGGTCGAGCGACCGAAGAACCGCGACCACGGCGACTACGCCACCAATGTGGCGCTCCAGCTGGCCAAGCCCGCCGGCATGCCGCCGCGCGCGGTGGCCGAGCTGGTCGCCGCCCGACTGCGCGAGCTGCCCGGCGTGGCCAAGGTCGACATCGCAGGCCCGGGCTTCCTCAACATCACGCTGGACGCCGCCACCCAGGGCGAGCTGGCCCGCGTCATCGTCGAGACGGGCACGGCGTACGGCCGCAACGAGGCGCTCAAGGGTCTGAAGATCAACCTGGAGTTCGTCTCGGCCAATCCCACCGGCCCGATCCACATCGGTGGCGTCCGCTGGGCGGCCGTCGGCGACTCGCTGGCCCGCATCCTGCGCGCGACCGGCGCCGAGGTGTCCACCGAGTACTACCTCAACGACGCGGGCGTGCAGATCTCCAAGTTCGCCGCCTCGCTCAAGGCCGCCGCCAACGGGCAGCCGGTCCCGGCGGACGGCTACGTCGGCGAGTACATCAACGACATCGCCAAGGCGATCACCGACGGCGTGCCGGGCATCCTCGACCTGCCCGAGGACGAGCAGCTGCAGGCCTTCCGCACCCACGGGCTGCAGCTCATGGTGGCCGAGATCCAGCGCTCCATGGACGAGTTCGGCACCCACTTCGACACCTGGTTCTCGGAGAAGTCGCTGCACGACTCCGGCGCCGTCACCAAGGCCATGGAGCGGCTGCGCGAGCAGGGCCACGTCTTCGACCGGGACGGCGCGATCTGGCTGCGCACCACCGACTTCGGTGACGACAAGGACCGGGTGCTGATCAAGGCCGACGGCGAGACCACCTACTTCGCCGCCGACGCCGCCTACTACCTCTCCAAGCGAGACCGCGGCGCCGAGGTCAGCGTCTACATGCTGGGCGCCGACCACCACGGCTACGTCGGCCGGCTCAAGGCCATCGCGGCCTGCGCGGGCGACGACATGAACCGCAACATCGAGGTCAAGATCGGCCAGTTCGTCAAGATGCTGCGTGATGGCGAGGAGGTCCGCATGTCCAAGCGGGCCGGCAACATCATCACCATCGACGACGTGGTCGACTGGATCGGCGTGGACGCCGCGCGCTACACCCTGAGCCGCTCCTCCACCGACTCCACGATCACCCTCGACATCAACATCCTGACCAGCCAGACCAACGAGAACCCGGTCTACTACGTGCAGTACGCGCACACCCGGATGTGCGGGGTGGCCCGCAAGGCCGCCGAGCTGGGCGTGGACAAGGGCACGGCCGCCGAGTTCAAGCCGGAGCTGCTGGCCACCGAGTGGGAGAGCGACATGCTCGGCGCGCTCGGCGAGTTCCCGCGGATCGTGGCCCGGGCCGGCGAGCTGCGCGAGCCGCACCACGTCGCGCGCTACCTGGAGGACCTGGCCGGCAAGTACCACCGGCTCTACGAGAACTGCCAGTTCCTGCCGAAGGGCGACGAGGAGCTGAACGACACGCACCGGGCCCGCCTCTGGCTGGTCGAGGCGACGCGTACGGTGCTGGCCAACGGCCTGACGCTCCTCGGGGTTTCGGCCCCCGAGCGGATGTAGCCGCCAATCGCCTTGCCTGGCAGGGGCGGTGACGGTTCATCGGGAACCGTCACCGCCCCTGTCCGCTAGTAGAGCCAGCAGAGCACAAGGAGAAGCACCATGAGCCGCTCCGCGCACCCCGCCGGTCCGCGCTACGCAGACGTGCTGTCGGAGGGCCACCACCCGGCCCCGCCCGGCGACTTGAACACGCTGGACCCGAAGATCTGGTCCCACACCGTCAGCCGCGGCGCCGCCGGCGCCGCCACCGTGGGCGGGATCCCGGTGACCGAGCTGGCCGAGGAGTTCGGCACCCCGGCGTACCTGCTGGACGAGGCCGACTTCCGGGCCAGGGCCCGGGCCTGGCGGGACGCCTTCGGCCCCGGGGCGGACGTCTACTACGCGGGCAAGGCCTTCCTCTGCAAGGCGGTGGTCCGCTGGCTGCACGAGGAGGGGCTCAACCTCGACGTGTGCAGCGCCGGGGAGCTCGCGGTGGCGCTGGCCGCCGGGATGCCTGCGGGGCGCCTGGCGCTGCACGGCAACAACAAGTCGCCCGAGGAACTGGAGCTGGCGGTGAAGGCCGGGGTGGGCCACATCGTGCTGGACTCGTTCCAGGAGATCGACCGGCTGGCTGCCGTCGCCCGGGCCCACGGGGTGCGCCAGCCGGTGCTGATCCGGATCACGGTCGGCGTCGAGGCGCACACCCACGAGTTCATCGCGACGGCCCACGAGGACCAGAAGTTCGGTCTTTCGCTGGCCGACGGCGCGGCCGCCGAGGCGGTCCGGCGCACCCTGGCCGAGCACGACGCCCTGGAGCTGCGCGGCCTGCACTCGCACATCGGCTCGCAGATCTTCGACACCGCCGGCTTCGAGGTGGCGGCCCGCCGGGTGGTCGGCCTGCTCGCCGGGATCCGCGACGAGCACGGCGTGGAGCTGCCGGAGATCGACCTGGGCGGCGGCCTGGGCATCGCCTACACCGACGAGGACGACCCGAGCGAGCCCGCCGAGATCGCCGCCTCGCTCACCGAGATCGTCCGCCGCGAGTGCGCCGCGGCCGATCTGGCGGTTCCCCGGCTCAGCGTGGAGCCGGGCCGGGCCATCGCCGGCCCGACCACCTGCACGCTCTACCGGGTGGGCACGGTCAAGCCGCTGGCCGGGCTGCGCAGTTACATCAGCGTGGACGGCGGAATGTCCGACAACATCCGCACCGCGCTCTACGACGCCGCCTATTCGGTGGCCCTGGTCTCCCGGACCAGCACGGCCGGGCCGATGCTGGTGCGGGTGGTCGGCAAGCACTGCGAGTCCGGCGACATCGTGGTGAAGGACGCCTATCTGCCGGCCGACCTGGCTCCCGGCGACCTGATCGCGGTGCCGGCCACCGGCGCCTACTGCCGCTCGATGGCGAGCAACTACAACCACGCGCTCCGCCCCCCCGTGGTGGCCGTTTCCGACGGCACGGCCCGGGTGATCGTGCGGCGCGAGACGGAAGAGGATCTGCTGCGACTGGATATCGGATAACGAAAATCCTGTCTCAGATCCTGAAACGGCGATAGATCTTTACCGATCGTCCCCGAGACTTGACCCCAAGGCCGGATCCGAACGCCGGATCCCAGGCCCGGAATACCCGAACGGAATGAGCGGAGTCGGATGATGCGTACGCGGCCGCTGAAGGTGGCGTTGCTGGGCTGTGGTGTGGTGGGCTCCGAGGTGGCGCGCATCATGACGACGGACGCCGCCGACCTCGCCGCGCGCATCGGCGCGCCGGTCGAGCTCGCCGGCATCGCGGTCCGCCGGGCCGGCCGGCCCCGCCCGGGAGTGCCCGGGCACCTGATCACCACCGACGCCGAGGCGCTGGTCAACCGCGGCGACATCGATGTGGTGATCGAGGTGGTCGGCGGCATCGAGCCGTCCAAGGGCCTGATCCTCGCCGCCTTCAAACAGGGCGCCTCGGTGGTCAGCGCCAACAAGGCGCTGCTCGCCAAGGACGGCGCCGAGCTGCACCAGGCGGCCGCCGAGGCCGGCGTGGACCTGTACTACGAGGCCGCGGTGGCCGGCGCCATCCCGCTGATCCGCCCGCTGCGCGAGTCGCTGGCCGGCGACCGGGTGAACCGGGTGCTGGGCATCGTCAACGGCACCACCAACTTCATCCTGGACAAGATGGACTCCACCGGCGCCGGCTACTCGGAGGCGCTGGAGGAGGCCACCGCGCTGGGCTACGCCGAGGCCGACCCGACCGCCGACGTGGAGGGCTTCGACGCCGCCGCCAAGGCCGCGATCCTGGCCGGCATCGCCTTCCACACCAAGGTCACCGCCGCCGACGTCTACCGCGAGGGCCTGACCGAGGTGACCGCCGCCGACATCGCCAGCGCCAAGCAGATGGGCTGCGTGGTCAAGCTGCTGGCGATCTGCGAGCGCGCCGCCGACGGCGAGTCGGTCACCGCCCGGGTGCACCCGGCGATGATCCCGCTCAGCCACCCGCTGGCCAGCGTCCGGGAGGCCTACAACGCGGTCTTCGTGGAGGCCGAGGCGGCTGGCCGGCTGATGTTCTACGGGCCGGGCGCGGGCGGCGCGCCGACCGCCTCGGCGGTGCTCGGCGACCTGGTCGCGGTCTGCCGCAACAAGCTGAACGGCAGCACCGGGCCGGGCGACTCGGTCTACACCCAGCTGCCGGCCAAGCCGATGGACGAGGTCGTCACCCGCTACCACGTCAGCCTGGACGTGGACGACCGGGCCGGCGTGCTGGCGCAGGTGGCCTCGGTCTTCGCCGAGCACGGGGTCTCCATCGACACCGTGCGCCAGCAGGGCCGCGACGGCGACGCCTCGCTCGTCGTGGTCACCCACCGGGCCACCGACGCCGCGCTGTCGGCGACCGTGGACAAGATCCGCGCGCTGGACAGCGTGCGGGATGTGGCCAGCATCATGCGGGTTGAAGGGGAATGAGCATGAACGCCGTGATCGACCGCGTCGGCGGGCACACCCACCAGTGGCGGGGCCTGATCGAGGAGTACCGCGACCGCCTGCCGGTCTCCGAGGCCACTCCCGTGGTCACCCTGTTGGAGGGCGGCACGCCGCTGGTCCCCGCCCAGGTGCTCTCCGAGCGCACCGGCTGTGACGTCTATCTCAAGGTCGAGGGCGCCAACCCGACCGGCTCCTTCAAGGACCGGGGCATGACGATGGCGATCTCCAAGGCCAAGGAGGCCGGCGCCCAGGCGGTGATCTGCGCCTCCACCGGCAACACCTCGGCCTCGGCCGCCGCCTACGCGGTGCGGGCCGGCCTGGTCTGCGCGGTGCTGGTGCCGCAGGGCAAGATCGCGCTCGGCAAGATGGGCCAGGCGCTGGTGCACGGCTCGCGGATCCTCCAGGTGGACGGGAACTTCGACGACTGCCTCACCCTGGCGCGCGAGCTGTCCGAGAACTACCCGGTCGCGCTGGTGAACTCGGTCAACCCGGTGCGGATCGAGGGTCAGAAGACCGCCGCCTTCGAGATCGTGGACATGCTCGGGGACGCCCCCGACATCCATGTGCTGCCGGTCGGCAACGCGGGCAACATCACCGCCTACTGGAAGGGCTACCGCGAGTACGCCCACCCGTCGCCCGCCGCCACCCTTGACGGAGACTCCCCCAGCCTTCGGCCGGGGGGACCCCCACCGCGTCGCACCCTCCCCGGGCTCGCCACCCGCACCCCGCGGATGTGGGGCTTCCAGGCCGCCGGCTCGGCCCCGATCGTGGACGGCGCCCCGGTGCTCAAGCCGCAGACCATCGCCACCGCGATCCGGATCGGCAACCCGGCCTCCTGGGCCTTCGCGGAGGCCGCCCGGGACGAGTCCGGCGGCCTGATCGACAAGGTGACGGACCGTCAGATCCTGGCCGCCTACCGGATGTTGGCCTCCCGGGAGGGCGTCTTCGTGGAGCCCGCCTCGGCCGCCGGTGTGGCCGGACTGCTGGCCAAGGCGGAGGCCGGCCTGGTCGACCCGGGCCAGCGGATCGTCTGCACCGTCACCGGCAACGGTCTGAAGGATCCGGACTGGGCCGTGGCCGGTGCCCCGCAGCCGCAGGTCGTCCCGGTCTCCGCCGCTGCCGCCGCGCAGCACCTGGGCCTGCTGGACTGAACCCAGGGCCCGGCCGAACCGAACGGAGCCTGAGGGATCGTCACACCGAGGTGTTACCCCGCCGATCCGGGGTAACGCCTCGGTGTCGCTTTCGTTGTTCCTGGCATGTGCGCTGTGCTGTTCCAACCGGTGCTGAATCGGCATGAATTCCGGCCATAACCTGCAACACGGCAGATCGAAGGGGAACGGGGTGTACCGCTGTGGAACCTCTCTTCGATACGCTGAGCCTTGGCGGTGTGGCACATGCCGAGAGCTGTTCAGTGACTGACCCGCTCGCAGTGCCCTGACACCCCCCATCGCCCCAGTTTCGAATCACAGCACCGCCGGCCCCCGATGACGGGCCTGCCCCAGTTCTCCAGGAGAGTCCACCGCATGGCCGGTCCCGCGTTCCGTGCCGCCGCCGTCCGGGTGCGGGTCCCCGCTACCAGCGCCAACCTGGGCCCCGGGTTCGACGCCTTCGGACTCGCGCTGGGCCTCTACGACGACGTCGTGGTCCGGGTCGCCGACTCGGGCCTGTCGGTGGACATCGCCGGCGAGGGCGCCGACACGCTGCCCAGGAACGAGGACCACCTGCTGGTCCGCTCGATGCGGGCCGCCTTCGACCGGCTCGGCGGGCAGCCCCGCGGCCTCGAAGTGGTCTGCGCCAACCGGATACCCCACGGCCGTGGCCTGGGCTCCTCGTCGGCCGCGATCTGCGCCGGCGTCATCGCCGCCCGTGCGGTCACCATCGGCGGCCCGGCGGCCCTTGACGACACCGCGGTGCTGGCTCTGGCCTCCGAGCTGGAGGGCCACCCGGACAATGTCGCGGCCTGCCTGACCGGCGGTTTCACCATCGCCTGGACCGATGAGGACTCGGCCAAGGCGGTCCGGCTGGACCCGCACGAGGGTGTGGTCCCGGTGGTCTTCATCCCGGCCACCGAGGTGCTCACCAAGACGGCCCGCGATCTGCTCCCGAAGACCGTCCCGCTGGCCGACGCCGCGGTCAACGCGGGCCGTTCGGCGCTGCTCGTGGAGGCGCTCACCCGGCGCCCCGAGCTGCTGCTGGCCGCCACCGAGGACCGGCTGCACCAGGACTACCGGGCCGCCGCGATGCCCGACAGTGCCGCCCTGGTGGGCGCGTTGCGCGCGGAGGGCGTGCCGGCGGTGATCTCCGGAGCCGGTCCGACCGTGCTCGCGCTGACCGACGAGGCCGGCGCCGAAAAGCTGCTGCAGTTCGCCGGTGAGCGGTTCGCCGCGCACCGACTGCGGCTGGACCGTGACGGAGCGGGCATTCGACCGTTGGACGGGTGACCGTTCCCGACCGGATTCGACCGTGTGGTGAGCACGGTCGGCTTCCGCACGGCCGTGCGCCCAACGCGCGACCGGGCGGGAGGGACGGACACGATTGGCAAGCTCAAGGCTGGGGAATGTGTGAGGGGGTCGGTAGTGTTAACCTCATGTCTGCATCAGGCGCCCCGCGGGGCCCGGTGCGCCGCGTCCCCCTCCCCAGGACCCGACTCCACGGGCCCGAGGCGTTGTCGGGGACCACGATTCTCCGGGAGCCCGCCACAGCGCGTACGCAGCCTGCCTGCGCGATTGCGGCCGCATCCCGAAGCCGTGTCGAATCCTGAACCCCACCCGCCGCAACTGGTCACGGACCAGCCGGGCGGGAGCGCGGGAGAACGTCACGCGACGGGGGCCCGGGTTTCGCAGGCAGCGCGGTCGGCATGAGATCGCCCACCGTGCCCTTTTGCACCACGGTGCCCCGTGCACCGCACCTCGCACCTCTTCCGCCACCTTGCACCTAGCGGTGGCGGGACCCACCGCATCGGACCTGCGCACCGCAGAGCGCAGGTCAGACAGCACAACCGGTCGCCGAGCCAGACAGGCCGACGTCCGCTCCAGGGAAGGACCCTTAGTGAGCGACACCACCGATCTGATGGGCGCGCGCCCGGACGCCGACGCGACGGACGCGCCCGCCGCCCCCGCGGCGCCGGCCAAGCGCCGCCGTACCGCTGCCGCAGGCCTTGACGGTCTGGTCCTGGCCGAGCTGCAGAAGCTCGCCTCGACGCTCGGCATCAGCGGCACCGGGCGGATGCGCAAGAGCCAGCTGATCGAGGCGATCAAGGAGAAGAGCGGCGGCGACCCGCTGCTCGCCTCCGCTCCGGCCGCGCCGGCGCCCGCCCGCGCCGCTGCCAAGGAGACCGCCCCGGCAGCCGAGAAGCCGGCCCGTCGGACCCGGGCCGCCGCCGCTGCCGCCACCGAGCCGGCCGAGGCCCCCACCCAGATTGACATCCCGGGCCAGGCCGCCCCCGAGGCCGCCGCCCCGGCCCGTGAGCGCGGCCGCCGCCGTGCCACCGCCGCCGCCGGTGCGCCGACCGCCGTCGAGGCCGCGACCGCCACCGCTGTGGAGACCGCCGAGCCGGCCGCCGAGGCCAAGGCCGAGGCGAAGACCGAGACCCGCGAGGGCCGCGACGAGCAGCGCGACGGCCGTCGGGAGCGCCGGGACCGGCGCGACCGGGCCGACCGCGGCGACCGCACCGAGGGCGGCGAGGGCGACGGCGATGGCCGCGAGTCCCGCCGCGAGCGCCGCAACCGCCGGGAGCGGGCCGACCGCCGCGGCGAGCAGGGCGCCCCGCCGGCCCAGCAGCAGCCGGCCGCCCAGCCCGCCGCCGCCGCCCAGCAGGGCGGCTTCGACGACGACGAGTTCGGCGACGGCCGCCGTGGCCGCCGTGGCCGCTACCGCGACCGCAACCGCCGGGGCGGCCGCCGCGAGGGCTTCGAGGGCGTGGCCGAGCCGCAGGTCGGCGACGACGACGTGCTGATCCCGGTCGCGGGCATCCTGGACATCCTGGACAACTACGCCTTCGTCCGGACCTCCGGCTACCTGCCGGGCTCCAACGACGTCTACGTCTCGCTCGCCCAGGTCCGCAAGAACGGCCTGCGCAAGGGTGACGCGATCACCGGTGCGGTGCGCCAGCCGCGGGACGGCGAGCGCCGCGAGAAGTTCAACGCCATGGTGCGGCTGGACTCGGTGAACGGCATGGACCCGGAGAGCGGCCGCAACCGCCCCGAGTTCGGCAAGCTCACCCCGCTCTACCCGCAGGAGCGGCTGCGCCTGGAGACCGACCCGGGCGTGCTGACCACCCGCATCATCGACATGGTGTCGCCGATCGGCAAGGGCCAGCGCGGTCTGATCGTCGCCCCGCCGAAGACCGGTAAGACGATGATCATGCAGGCGATCGCCAACGCGATCACCCGCAACAATCCCGAGTGCCACCTGATGGTCGTCCTGGTCGACGAGCGTCCGGAAGAGGTCACCGACATGCAGCGGTCGGTCAAGGGCGAGGTCATCTCCTCGACCTTCGACCGCCCGGCCGAGGACCACACCACCGTTGCCGAGCTCGCCATCGAGCGCGCCAAGCGCCTGGTGGAGCTGGGCCACGACGTGGTGATCCTGCTCGACTCGATCACCCGCCTGGGCCGTGCCTACAACCTGGCGGCCCCGGCCTCCGGCCGCATCCTGTCCGGTGGTGTCGACTCGACCGCGCTCTACCCGCCGAAGAAGTTCTTCGGTGCCGCCCGCAACATCGAGAACGGCGGCTCGCTGACCATCCTCGCCACCGCCCTGGTGGAGACCGGCTCCCGGGCCGACGAGGTGGTCTTCGAGGAGTTCAAGGGCACCGGCAACATGGAGCTGCGCCTGGACCGCAAGCTCGCCGACAAGCGGATCTTCCCGGCGGTGGACGTGGACGCGTCCAGCACCCGCAAGGAGGAGATCCTGCTCGGCAGCGAGGAGCTGGCGATCACCTGGAAGCTGCGCCGGGTGCTGCACGCGCTCGACTCCCAGCAGGCGATCGAGCTGCTGCTGGACAAGATGAAGCAGACCAAGTCGAACGCCGAGTTCCTGATGCAGATCGCCAAGACCACTCCGGGTTCCGGCGACTGACGGACCGTCGTCTGACGGTGTGTGACACCAGGGCCGCCCGGCCTGTTGACCCAAGGATCTCCGAGGGGCGACAGGCCGGGCGGCCCTCGGTGTTCCGGTGCGCCGCACGGCTGTTACGCGAACCGGACATACGCTCGCATATGCTCAAAAGATGTCCGAATCGCAGCAGCAGAACGAGAACTCCCGGCCCGCGCGCCGGCACCGCAAGGTGCGCAGCCGCAGGTCCAAGCTGCTGCGGGCCGGTGCGTTCACGGCGGCCGGTCTGGTGCTGGTCGGCGGCGGCGCGGCGGGCTACGCGTACTGGAAGCTGAACGGCAACATCAAGAGCGTCGACATCGACGCCCAGCTGGGCACCAACCGCCCCAGCGCGCCCAGCGACGGCTCGTTCAACGTGCTGGTGCTCGGCTCCGACTCGCGGGCCGGCTCCAACAGTTCGCTGGCCGGCGGCAACACCGACGGCACCGCCCGCTCCGACACCGCGATGGTGGTGCACGTCGCCCAGGACCACAAGAGCGCCACCGTGGTCTCCATCCCGCGCGACACCCTGGTCTCCCGGCCGGCCTGCACCGCCAAGAACGGCAGCACGGTGCCGGCCACGAAGAGCGTGATGTACAACAGCGCGTTCGAGACGGGCGGGGCGGCCTGCGCGGTGAAGACCACCGAGCAGCTGACCGGAATGCGGATGAACCACTTCGTGGAGATCGACTTCAGCGGCTTCGCGAGCTTCATCGACGCGATCGGCGGTGCCACCGTCACCACCACGGTCAACATCCACGACAAGGAGAGCGGACTGAACCTGCCGGCCGGCACCAACCATCTCAACGGCACCCAGGCGCTGGCCTTCGTGCGCACCCGGCACGGCGTCGGCGACGGCAGCGACCTGGGCCGGATTGAGCTGCAGAAGCAGATGGTGAAGTCGATCGTCAAGCAGGTCTCGTCGATCGGGCTGTTCGGCAACCCGGTCAAGCTGTACTCGGTCGGCGACACCCTGACCAAGTCGATCACCACCGACTCCGCGCTGGCCTCGGTCTCGGCGCTGACCGGGCTGGGGGAGGAGCTGAAGGCGATAGGGACCGACCAGCTGACCATGGTCACGCTGCCGGTGGTACCCGCGCCCACCGACCTCAACCGGGTGGTGGCCAAGGCGCCCGACGCCGACCAGCTCTGGGCCGCACTGCGGGCCGATCGGCCGGCCCCGGCCCAGGTCGTCAGCAGCCAGCCGGCAAACCCGGCCAACCCGGCCGATCCGACCGCCTCGGCGGGCCCGAGTGCGGCTCCCAGCCCGGCGCCCGGCGCCACCAGGAGCCGCTAGCAGCCGGGTTCGGGCGCCGTGGCTCCTGGCCGCGGCTCTTGATCGGGGCCCGCGGAATTTCTGGAGTACCCGGCCGGTTTGGGAAGAAGCGGCCGGTGCTGGCACACTGGTCCGTCGGTCCCGGTTCACGTGCGGCTTCCCTGCCGCCGACCCGGTACCCTCCCGAAACCTAGGAGATCCCCTTGAAGCGCGACGTTCACCCCACGTATGTGGTCACCAACGTGACCTGCACCTGTGGCGCCGAGTTCACCACTCGCTCCACCGAGCCCTCCGGCGTGATCCGCGCCGAGGTGTGCTCGCAGTGCCACCCCTTCTACACCGGCAAGCAGAAGATCCTCGACACCGGTGGCCGCGTGGCCCGCTTCGAGGCCCGCTTCGGCAAGCAGCACAGCGCGAAGGCCTAGCGCTCACGCGGCGCCGGTCTCCGGCGTCCCCGTATCCACGGGGGCGTCGGGGACCGGCGCCGTTCGCGTCTGCCCGTCCGTCCTCCTCAGTCATCCACGTTCTCCCGGGAAAGTAGGCCCCCCATGTTCGAGGCAGTCGAAGAGCTCCTCGTCGAGCACGCCGCCCTCGAAGAGCGGCTTGCCGACCCGTCCGTCCACGCGGACCAGGCCAACGCGCGCAAGCTGTCCAAGCGCTACGCCGAGCTCACCCCGATCACCCGCACCTACCGCGCCTGGAGGCAGGCCGGCGAGGACATCGAGGCGGCCCGCGAGTTCGCCGCCGAGGACCCCGGCTTCCTGGCCGAGGCCAAGGCCGCCGAGAAGCGCCAGGCCGAGCTGACCGAGGAGCTGCGGCTGCTGCTGGTGCCGCGCGACCCCAGCGACGACAAGGACGTGATCCTGGAGATCAAGGCGGGCGAGGGCGGCGAGGAGTCCGCGCTGTTCGCCGGCGACCTGCTGCGGATGTACCTGCGGTTCGCCGAGCGGGTGGGCTGGAAGACCGAGCTCATCGACTCCAACGAGTCCGACCTCGGCGGCTACAAGGACGTCTCGGTGGCCGTGAAGACCAAGGGCACTTCCGAGCCCGGCCAGGGCGTCTGGGCCCGACTGAAGTACGAGGGCGGCGTGCACCGGGTGCAGCGGGTGCCCGCGACCGAGTCGCAGGGCCGCATCCACACCTCGGCGGCGGGCGTGCTGGTCACCCCGGAGGCCGAGGAGGTCGAGGTCGAGATCAACAACAACGACCTGCGGATCGACGTCTACCGTTCGTCCGGCCCGGGCGGCCAGTCGGTCAACACCACCGACTCGGCGGTCCGGATCACCCACCTGCCGACCGGTATCGTGGCGTCCTGCCAGAACGAGAAGAGCCAGCTGCAGAACAAGGAGCAGGCGATGCGCATCCTGCGGTCCCGGCTGCTGGCCGCGGCGCAGGAGGCGGCCGAGCAGGAGGCCTCGGACGCCCGGCGGAGCCAGGTCCGCACGGTCGACCGCTCGGAGCGGATCCGGACCTACAACTTCCCGGAGAACCGCATCTCCGACCATCGCACCGGCTTCAAGGCGTACAACCTGGACCAGGTGCTGGACGGCGATCTGGGCGCGCTGATCCAGTCGGCGGTCGACGCCGACGCGGCGGCCAAGCTGGCCGCCGCCCAGGAGAACTGAGACTGAGGGGTCGGGTCGGATGAACCTGCTGCTCGCCGAGGTGGCCCAGGCCACCCAGCGGTTGGCCGCGGCCGGAGTGCCGTCGCCGCGCTTCGACGCGGAGGAGCTGGCGGCGCACATCCACCACGTCAAGCGCAGCCAGCTGCACACCGTGCAGGACGCCGACTTCGACGCCCGGTACTGGGAGGCGGTGTCGCGCCGGGAGGCGCGCGAGCCGCTGCAGCACATCACCGGGCGGGCGTTCTTCCGCTACCTGGAGCTGGAGGTCGGCCCCGGGGTCTTCGTGCCCCGGCCGGAGACCGAGAGCGTGGTGGAGTGGGCCATAGAGGCCGTCCGCGAGATGGACGTGGCCGAGCCGCTGGTGGTCGACCTGTGCACGGGCTCCGGCGCCATCGCGCTCGCCCTGGCCCAGGAGCTGCCGCGCTCCATCGTGCACGCCTTCGAGATGGACGAGGGCGCGATGCAGTACACCCGGCGCAACATCGCGGCCAGCGGCGACCGGGACCGGGTCACCCTGCACGCCGGGGACGCCACCAAGGCCTTCGCCGACGATCCGTCCTGGAACGGCCGGTTCGACCTGGTGATCAGCAACCCGCCGTACATCCCGCTCACCGAGTGGGAGTACGTGGCGCCGGAGGCCCGGGACCACGACCCGCAGATGTCGCTCTTCTCCGGCGAGGACGGCCTGGACACCATCCGCGGCATCGAGCGGGTGGCGGCCCGGCTGCTGCGGCCCGGCGGCGCGGTGGTGATCGAGCACGCCGACACCCAGGGCGGGCAGGTGCCGTGGATCTTCAATGAGGAGGGCGGCTGGACGGACACGGCCGACCACCGGGATCTCAATGGCCGCCCAAGGTTCACCACCGCTCGCAAGACGTCGCTGTAAGTCGCTGTAATTCGAAGAGGAGAGTGCTCCGATGAGCCGCCGTTACGACTGCGCCGACGCCGGCGACCGCGCCACCGGTCTGCGTGAGGCCGCCTCGGCGATCCGCCGCGGCGAAGTGGTCGTCATGCCGACCGACACGGTCTACGGGATCGCCGCGGACGCCTTCAACGCCGACGCGGTGGCCGGCCTGTTCGCCGCCAAGGGCCGCGGCCGCCACATGCCCTCCCCGGTGCTGATCGGCTCCCCGACCACGCTGCACGGCCTGGTCACCGACTTCTCCGAGAAGGCCTGGGAGCTGGTCGACGCGTTCTGGCCGGGCGGCCTGACCCTGGTGGCCCGCCACCAGCCGTCGCTGCGCTGGGACCTGGGCGAGACCCGCGGCACCGTCGCGGTCCGGATGCCGCTGCACCCGGTCGCCATCGAGCTGCTCAACACCACCGGCCCGCTGGCCGTCTCCAGCGCCAACAAGTCCGGCCAGCCGGCCCCCGCCGACTGCGAGGACGCCGAGTACCAGCTGGGCGACTCGGTGGCGGTCTACCTGGACGGCGGCAGGACCGAGCACGGGCAGGCCTCCTCGATCGTCGACGTCACCGGGAAGACCCCGGTGCTGCTGCGGGCCGGTGCGGTCAGCCTGGAGCAGCTGAGGGAGGTCGTCCCCGACCTGGAGGCCGGCAGTTGACGGCCTCGCTCCACCCCGGCCCGGCGCACGCCCGCCCGGCGGTGCGCCGCGCCCTGCCGCCGCGCACCGCGGACAACTTCAAGATCCTCTTCGTCTGCACCGGCAACATCTGCCGCTCGCCGATCGCCGAGCGGCTGACCCGCCATGAGCTGGACACCCGCCTGGACTGGCGGGCGGCCGGCCGGATCGTCGTGGAGAGCGCCGGCACCTGGGGCCACGAGGGCGCGCCGATGGAGGCGCACGCCGCCACCGTGCTCGACGAGTACGGCGTGGACAGCGGCAACTTCGCCGGCCGCGAGCTGCTGGACGAGCACGTGGTCGAGGCCGACCTGGTGCTGACCGCCACCCTGGACCACCGGGCCCAGGTGATCTCCATGGGCCACGCCGCGGGCCTGCGCACCTTCACGCTCAAGGAGTTCACCCGGCTGGTGCAGCTGATAGACGCGGCCACCCTGCCGGCCGTCGGCCAGGGCGCCGAGGTGACCGAGCGGGCCCGGGCGCTGGTCCGGGCGGCGGCCGCACTGCGCGGCTGGCGGCCGTCCGCGGACCCGGTCACGGACGAGGTGGACGACCCCTACGGCGCGCCGATCGGCATGTTCCGGCACTGCGGCGAGGAGATATTCGACGCGCTCGACCCGGTACTGACCGCCCTGACGGGCGTACCCGGTCCGCGCCCCCAGGACAGCCACGGCGCACGGTCCTAGGCTGGGCTCCACCAGCCGAGTAGCTCCGGAGCGCCGCCATGACCCTCACCGATGCCGCGCACGGTTTCGTCGAGCACCGTCACTGGGAGCCCGCTGAGGCCCTGCGCACCGCCGATCCCGAAGTGGCCGACCTGCTGGCGGCCGAGGCCGAGCGGCGAGCCGGCGGGCTGCAGCTGCTGGCGGGGGAGAACCTCGCGACCGAGGCGGTGCTGGCCGCCCTGGCCGGACCGCTGGTCGACAAGTACGCCGAGGGCTACCCGGGCCACCGCCACCACACCGGCTGCGCCGTGGCCGACGCCACCGAGCTGCTCGCCGTCTCCCGGGCCCGCACCCTGTTCGCCGCCGAGCACGCCAACGTCCAAGCCCGGTCCGGGACTTCGGCGATGCTGGCGACCTGTGCGGCGCTGCTGCGGCCGGGTGACGCGGTGCTGGCGATGTCGCTGGAGCACGGCGGGCACCTCTCCTGCGGCTCCCGGGCCAACTTCTCCGGTCGCTGGTTCGACTTCATCGGCTACGGGGTCCGCGAGGAGGACGGCCGGATCGACCTGGACCAGGTGCGCGAGCTGGCCAAGGCGCACCGGCCGAAGGCGATCGTGGCCGGCGGGATCTCCTACCCGCGGCACCCGGACTGGGCGGCCTTCCGGGAGATCGCCGACGAGGTGGACGCCTACCTGATCGCCGCCGCCGCCCAGACCACCGGGCTGATCGCGGCCGGCGCCGCGCCGTCCCCGGTGCCGTACGCCGATGTGGTGGTGGCCGCCACCCACAAGCTGCTGCGCGGGCCGCGCGGCGGGCTGCTGCTCTGCACCGGGGAGCTGGGCGAGCGGATCGACCGGGCGGTCTTCCCGTTCAGCCAGGGCGGGGCCGCGATGAACGAGGTGGCGGCCAAGGCGGTCGCGTTCGCGCAGGCGGCCACTCCGGAGTTCGGCGCGTACATCCGGCGTGCGGTGGACGGCGCACGCGCCCTGGCCGGCGCCCTGGCCGAGACCGGGGCCCGGCCGCTGACCGGCGGCACCGACACCCACCTGGTGGTGGCCGACATCGGTGCGCTCGGCATGACCGGTGCCCAGGCCGAGCGGCGCTGCGCGGCCGTCGGCCTGATGCTCGGCAAGTGCGCGGTGCCGTTCGATCCGGCACCGGCCGTCGAGACTTCCGGGATCCGGCTGGGCACCGGCTGCTGCGCCGCGCTCGGCATGGGTCCGGCCGAGCTCGCCGAGGCGGGTGCGCTGGTCGGGGGCCTGATCGCGGGTGCCGAGCCGGACCCGGTGGCGGCCCGGGTGCGGGAGCTGGCCCGCGCATTCCCGGGGAAAGCCGGGCGCTAGAGCGAACCGCGGTGCACACCGCGCTCGTCCGACTCAATAAGGTGGGTGCCGTGGCGACGCACCTCGAACCCCTTGCCCGTGCGGGAGCAGCTCCCGTACGCACCCGGTCGTGCGCACGGAAGGAGGACGGCGGTGCGTGAGTATCTGCTGGTGCTGTTCTGCACCGCGGCCGTCACCTACCTGCTGACCGGCCCGGTGCGGAAGTTCGCCATCATGGCCGGGGCGATGCCGGCGGTCCGGGCCCGTGACGTGCACCGGGAGCCGACCCCGCGGCTCGGCGGCATCGCGATGTTCGGCGGGCTCTGCGCGGGCCTGCTGGTCGCCTCCCAGCTGCACGGCCTCGGCAAGGTGTTCAGCGACTCCTCGGACATCCGGGCGCTGCTCTCCGGGGTCGGCATCATGTGGGTGCTCGGCGTGCTCGACGACAAGTGGGGCGTGGACGCGCTGGTGAAGCTCGGCGGGCAGATGATCGCCGCCGGTGTGATGGTCTACCAGGGCATCACGGTGATCTCGATCCCGGTGCCCGGCGTCGGCCCGGTCGCGCTCAGCCCGACCCTGGGCATGGTCATCACGGTCGCGCTGGTCGTGGTGATGGTCAACGCGGTCAACTTCATCGACGGCCTGGACGGGCTGGCCGGCGGCATGGTCTGCATCGCCGGGATCGCGTTCTTCCTGTACTCCTACCGCCTCTGGTACGTCTACCAGATCAGCGAGGCGGCGCCCTCGGTGCTGTTCAGCGCGCTGCTGATCGGCATGTGCCTGGGCTTCCTGCCGCACAACCTGCACCCGGCCCGGATCTTCATGGGCGACTCCGGCTCGATGATGCTGGGCCTGATGCTGGCGGTCTCCGCGGTCTCGGTGACCGGCCGCGTCGACCCCGACCTGATCACCGCGCAGGCCGGTTCGCAGACCGCCGCCACCCACATCCTGGTGCCGACCTACATCCCGCTGCTGCTGCCGCTGGCGGTGATCGCGCTGCCGCTGGCCGACCTGGTGCTGGCCGTGGTGCGCCGCAGCTGGGCGGGCCGCTCGCCGTTCGCCGCCGACAAGAAGCACCTGCACCACCGGCTGCTGGAGATCGGCCACTCGCACAGCCGGGCCGTGCTGATCATGTACTTCTGGGCGGCGCTGATCGCCTTCGGCACGGTGGGGATCTCGGTCACCAACACCGGGCGGGCCGTGGTGCTGGCCTGCGCCGGGCTCTGCCTGGTCGGCCTGGTGGTGCTGCTGCTGCCGTGGTTCCGGCCCAAGGCGCCGAGCGCGGTGCAGGCGTTCGTGCCGCCGCGCTACCGCCGGGGCGGCAAGGCCGCCACCGGGACCGAGGCCGCGGCCGGCTCGGAGGCACCGGTGCAAGCCGAGCAGGGCGCGATGGCCGAGCTGTCGGCCCGTGATCAGGAGCTGCTCGGGAGCCTGGGCACCGGCGCGCACGCCGTCGGCGACCGCCGGCAGAGCTGACGGGGCCGACGGAGCTGACGGAGTGCCAGTGCACCCGGTGGGAGTGAGCCGAATGGGTCTGAGGGGACGTCAACTCCCTTACTCTGTTTGCCTCACCCGTTCGGCGGCACGAGTAGCCCGCTGGTGTGACAGGCACCACACGTTCATGGTAAAGCTCTCATCAAATAGTTTGTGATACCGTTCACGAGTACCGAGAGAGCGCCGAAAGACCCAGTGGTGCAGGACCTCCGTCCCGCAGTGGGTTTGTTTGGTCGATCCCGGCCCGCTCGTCGGCCGGTATCGCGGCCGACTCGCTCGGTCCGGTGTCCCCGCACCAGTGCGCAACCCCTGCTTTCCTGAGCCTCCCTGTCCTCGACATGCCGCCGGAGTAGCCGACATGCCGTCCCACGACGCCCGGACCATCCGCGGCGCCGCAATCCCCACTGCGGTCGCCGGCATTCTCGCCACTGCGATCTCCGCTGCGGTGGCAGGGGGCAAGGGCGCCATCGGCGCCGGCTTCGCGGCGGTGCTGGTCATGGTCTTCTTCGGCGCGGGCCAGTTCGCCCTCGACCGCCTGACCAGGAACAACCCGCAGCTGATGATGGCTGTGGCGCTGCTGGTGTACACGACGCAGATCCTGCTGGTGGGCATCGTGCTGGCGGTGTTCAAGGACACCACCCTCTTCGACACCAAGGTCTTCGGCTTCACCCTGCTCGGCTGCGTCTTCGTGTGGTGCGGCATGCAGGTGCGCGCCCACCTCAAGACCAAGCAGTTCTACGTGCAGACCGACGACGACAAGCCTGACGAACAGTCGAAGCCAGGGCGTCAACAGTGAGTCGCCCTGGCTGTCCCCCTGGCGAGGGGGGCGGTGTTTATGCGGTCCTGACAGGCTGCTATCGTCCGTCGCAACAATCGAGTACGGGACGCGGCCTGGTCCCTCCGCCCAACGGACGGATCGCCCCCCGAGCTCACGCAGTCTTGACAGATCCCGCGCCGACACGAAGCGCCGGTGCGCCGGGTCGTCCAGGAGAAACCCATCTAGTTTCAGTGCCGCTCCGTGGCCTCGTGCCGCGCCGACACACCGAGGTTGCCGTAACCATGCGTCACGACGAAGGAGTCCGTGGTGAGTGCTGACCAGCTCGCCGTGCAGCTTGCCTCCGGGGGCTGCCACCTGTTCTCCGGCTGCGGCTTCCCGGCGCCGGGCCTGAACGAGTTCCAGTTCCACCCGATCTTCACGGTCGCCGGCTTCGGCTTCAACAAGCCGATGCTGCTGTCGTTCATCTGCGCCCTGCTGATCATCGTCTTCTTCTGGGTCGCCTTCGCCAAGCCCAAGGTGCTGCCGGGCAAGATGCAGCTGGTCGGCGAGATCGGTTACGACTTCGTCAAGCGCGCGATCGTCTACGAGAACATCGGCAAAAAGGGCGAGAAGTACGTCCCGATGATGGTCTCGCTGTTCTTCTTCGTCTGGATCATGAACGTCATGTCCGTGATCCCGGTGGCGCAGTTCCCGGTGACCGCGGTCATCGGCTGGCCGGCCGGTCTGGCGCTGGTGTGCTGGATCACCTACATGTCGCTGACCTTCAAGAAGCACGGCTTCGTCGGCGGTCTGAAGAACCTCTGCTGGCCGTCCGGTGTTCCCGGCTGGGTCATGGTCATCCTGGTGCCGATCGAGTTCTTCTCGAACATCTTCGTCCGGCCCTTCACGCTCGCGGTCCGTGCCTTCGCCAACATGTTCGCCGGCCACCTGCTGATCGTGGTGTTCTCCGTCGCGACCTGGTACCTGCTGAGCCCGACCATCGGCGCGCTGTACGGCACCACCTCCTTCGTGGTGACGCTCGCCCTCACCGGCTTCGAGCTCCTGGTGCAGTTCCTGCAGGCTTACATCTTCGTGACCCTGGCCAGCAGCTACATCGCCGGTGCGCTGGAAGAGGCGCACTGATCCTGCGCAGCCCCGGCTGCGCCCCTGAACCCCCGGTGGCCAACCACCACCGGTATCTCTACCCCGAAAAGGACTAGCTGAGATGTCCGCTCTCCTCGCCGCCACCGGTGTCTACGGCTCCGTCGCTTCCCTCGGCTACGGCCTCGCCGCCATCGGCCCCGGCATCGGCGTCGGTCTGATCTTCGGCAACGGTGTGCAGGCCATGGCTCGCCAGCCCGAGGCCACCAACCTGATCCGCTCCAACATGTTCATCGGCTTCGCGCTGACCGAGGCCCTCGCCCTGATCGGCATCGTCATGCCGTTCGTTTACGGCCAGGGCCCCAAGTAAGCCCGCCGTAGACCCATCAGACGGAAGGTCCAGATATGTCGCTCGTCGCGATGCACTTGGCCGCGGAGGACTTCAACCCTCTGATCCCCAAGGCGCCTGAGCTCATCATCGGCCTGATCTGCTTCTTCGTGGTCTTCGGTCTGCTCGGCAAGAAGCTCCTCCCCAGCATCGAGAAGACGCTGGCGGAGCGCCGGGACATGATCGAGGGCGGCATTGAGCGCGCCGACGCCGCGCAGGCTGAGGCTCAGGCCCTCCTTGAGCAGTACCGCGCCGATCTCGCTGAGGCGCGTCACGAGGCCGCTCGAATCGTCGAGCAGTCCCGTGAGCAGGGCGCTGCCCTGATCACCGAGATGCGCGAGGAGGGCCAGCGCCAGCGCGAGGCCATCATCGCGGCCGGCCACGCCCAGATCGAGGCCGACAAGAAGCAGGCGACCGCCGCCCTGCGCCAGGACGTGGGTTCGCTCGCTTCGCAGCTGGCCTCCCGGATCGTGGGTGAGTCCCTGGAGGACCACGCGCGGCAGAGCGGTGTCATCGACCGCTTCCTGGACGAGCTGGAGGCCAAGGCCGCTGCCAACGCGGCGGTTGCCAAGTGATCGGCGCCAGCCGCGAGGCCCTGAGTGCCGGTCGCGAGAACCTCGACAGCCTGACCGACAACACCTCGGTGGACGCGGGCAAGCTGGCCGAGGAGCTCAGCGCCGTCACCACGCTGCTCGACCGCGAGGTCTCGCTCCGCCGCGTGCTGACCGACCCCTCGCGGTCCGGTCAGGACAAGGCGTCGCTGGTCACCTCGCTGCTGTCCGGCCAGGTCTCCGGTGAGACCGTCGACCTGGTCTCCGGCCTGGTCCGGTCCCGCTGGTCGGGTGGGCGCGACCTGGTCGACGCCACCGAGCAGCTGTCCGCCTACGCCGAGGTGGTCGCCGCCGACAAGGCCGGCAAGCTCGACGACATGGAGGACGAGCTCTTCCGGTTCGGACGGATCGTCAGCGGCTCGCACGAGCTGCGCGCCGGTCTGACCGAGCCGAAGGCCGGCACCGCCGCCAAGGCGGAGCTGGTCCGGAAGCTGCTCGGCGGCCGCGCCCTGCCGGGCACCGTCCGCCTGGTCACCTCGCTGGTCACCACCCCGCGTGGCCGTAGCCTGGAACAGGGCCTGGAGTCCTACGCCAAGCTCGCCGCCGACCGCCGCGACCGTGTGGTGGCCCTGGTCACCACCGCGGTGCCGCTCAGCGACGGCCAGAAGCAGCGCCTCTCCGGCGCGCTGGCCAAGCTGTACGGCCGGGCGGTGCTCCTGAACATCGACGTCGACCCCGAGGTCGTCGGCGGTGTCCGGGTGCAGATCGGTGACGAGATCATCGAGGGCACCGTGTCGAGCCGCCTCGAGGGCGCTCGTCAGGCCCTCGAAGGCTGAGCCACCCGCACAGCACATCCGACCCTCGGTCGGGCGCCGGTCCCACCCACGGGGCAGCCGGCACATACGTACGGCCGGTCCAACAGCACCGGCCGAGGATCGAATACTTGCGGCCCTCCTTGGGCGGGCCGAGGACGCAACCTAGGAGAGCAGGGAAGCCTGATGGCGGAGCTTACGATCCGGCCGGAGGAGATCCGGGACGCGCTGGCCGACTTTGTCCAGTCGTACCAGCCGGACGCCGCCTCGCGTGAAGAGGTCGGCACGGTCACTGACGCGATGGACGGCATCGCCCATGTCGAGGGCCTGCCCTCGGTCATGGCCAACGAACTGCTGAAGTTCGAGGACGGCACCCTCGGCCTCGCGCTGAACCTCGAGGACCGCGAGATCGGTGTCGTCGTCCTCGGTGAGTTCGGCGGCATCGAAGAGGGCCAGACGGTCCGCCGCACCGGCGAGATCCTCTCGGTTCCGGTCGGCGACGGCTACCTCGGCCGCGTGGTGGACCCGCTGGGCAACCCGATCGACGGTCTGGGCGAGATCGCCTCCGAGGGCCGCCGCGCCCTGGAGCTGCAGGCCCCCGGCGTCATGGTCCGCAAGTCGGTGCACGAGCCGATGCAGACCGGCATCAAGGCCATCGACGCGATGACCCCGATCGGCCGCGGCCAGCGCCAGCTGATCATCGGCGACCGCCAGACCGGCAAGACCGCGGTGGCGATCGACACGATCATCAACCAGAAGGACAACTGGGCCTCCGGCGACCCGAAGAAGCAGGTCCGCTGCATCTACGTCGCGGTCGGCCAGAAGGGCTCCACCATCGCGTCCGTGCGCGGCGCCCTGGAGGAGGCCGGCGCGCTGGAGTACACCACCATCGTGGCGGCTCCTGCCTCTGACCCGGCTGGCTTCAAGTACCTTGCCCCGTACACCGGTTCGGCCATCGGCCAGCACTGGATGTACGCCGGCAAGCACGTCCTGATCGTCTTCGACGACCTGTCGAAGCAGGCCGAGGCCTACCGCTCCGTCTCCCTGCTGCTGCGCCGTCCGCCGGGCCGCGAGGCCTACCCGGGCGACGTCTTCTACCTGCACTCGCGCCTGCTGGAGCGCTGCGCCAAGCTCTCCGACGAGATGGGCGCCGGCTCGATGACCGGTCTGCCGATCATCGAGACCAAGGCCAACGACGTTTCGGCGTACATCCCGACCAACGTCATCTCCATCACCGACGGCCAGTGCTTCCTGGAGTCCGACCTGTTCAACGCCGGCATCCGCCCGGCCGTGAACGTCGGCATCTCGGTCTCCCGCGTCGGTGGCTCCGCCCAGATCAAGGCGATGAAGTCGGTCGCCGGCCGCCTTCGCCTGGACCTGGCCCAGTACCGCGAGCTGGAGGCGTTCGCCGCCTTCGGTTCCGACCTGGACTCGGCCTCCAAGGCCCAGCTGGAGCGCGGTTCCCGCATGGTCGAGCTGCTGAAGCAGGGCCAGTACCAGCCGTTCCCGGTGGAGGAGCAGGTCGTCTCGATCTGGGCCGGCACCACCGGCAAGCTGGACGACGTCCCGGTCGCCGACATCCGCCGCTTCGAGCGCGAGTTCCTCGACTTCCTGCGTGGCTCGCACAAGAACCTGCTGGCCGCGATCGTCGAGACCTCCAAGCTTGAGGACGGCACCATCGACGCCCTGACCGAGGCGATCAACTCCTTCAAGCTGGGCTTCACCACGGCTGACGGCAAGCTGCTCAGCGAGCAGGCCTGAGTCCGGTAGCGAGGGAAAGGACGTAACGACCCATGGGAGCACAGCTTCGGGTCTACAAGCGCCGGATCCGCTCTGTCACCGCGACGAAGAAGATCACCAAGGCGATGGAGATGATCTCCGCGGCGCGCATCGTCAAGGCGCAGCGCGCGGTGGCCGCCTCCACTCCGTACGCCGATGAGCTGACCCGGGCGGTGACGGCGGTGGCCACCCGGTCCAACGCCAAGCACCCGCTCACCCACGAGAACCCGGATGCCAAGCGGGCCGCGGTCCTGCTGGTGACGGCGGACCGTGGTCTGGCCGGCGGCTACTCCACCAACGCCATCAAGCAGGCGCTCGCGCTGACCGAGCGCCTCAAGGCGGAGGGCAAGGAGGTGGTCACCTACATCGCGGGTCGCAAGGGCAAGCAGTACTACGGGTTCCGCAACCTGCAGGTGGCCGGCTCCTGGGAGGGCTTCTCCGACAAGCCCACCTACGCGGACGCCAAGAACGTGGCGGGTCTCCTGATCGAGGCCTTCACGACCGGCGAGGTGGACGAACTGCACCTGGTGTCGACCAAGTTCGTGTCGATGCTGACGCAGACCGCCCAGGACGCCCGGCTGATGCCGCTCAAGCTGGACGAGGTCGAGCTGAGCGACAACCGGCCGGCCAAGGCGGAGATCTTCCCGCTGTACGACTTCGAGCCGTCGGCGGAGGGCGTCCTGGACGCACTGCTGCCGCGGTACGTCGAGAGCCGGATCTACAACGCGATGCTGCAGTCGGCTGCTTCCGAGCACGCCGCCCGCCGTCGCGCGATGAAGAGCGCGACGGACAACGCCGGCGAGCTCATCAAGTCGCTGACGCGGCTTGCCAACTCGGCCCGTCAGGCCGAGATCACCCAGGAAATCAGCGAGATCGTCGGTGGCGCCAACGCGCTGGCCGACGCTAGCGCGGGGAGCGAATGAGAATGACCACCACTGTTGAGCCGACCACGGCGACGGGCCGCGTCGCGCGGGTCATCGGCCCGGTCGTCGACGTGGAGTTCCCCGTCGACGCGATTCCGGACATGTTCAACGCCCTGCACGTCGAGGTCGAGGACCCGGCGGGCGGCGGCAAGAAGACCCTGACCCTGGAGGTCGCCCAGCACCTGGGTGACGGCCTGGTCAAGGCCATCTCGATGCAGCCGACCGACGGCCTGGTCCGTGGCGCCACCGTCACCGACACCGGCGCGGCCATCTCGGTGCCGGTCGGCGACATCACCAAGGGCAAGGTGTTCAACGCCCTCGGCGACGTGCTGAACGTCGACCCGGAGGAGTTCAAGGCCCAGGCGACGGTCCGCTGGCCGATCCACCGCAAGGCGCCGAACTTCTCGGAGCTCGAGCCCAAGACCGAGATGTTCGAGACCGGCATCAAGGTCATCGACCTGCTCACCCCGTACGTCCGCGGTGGCAAGATCGGTCTGTTCGGTGGTGCCGGCGTCGGCAAGACCGTTCTGATCCAGGAGATGATCTACCGCGTCGCCCGTAACTTCGGTGGCGTCTCCGTGTTCGCCGGCGTCGGCGAGCGCACCCGTGAGGGCAACGACCTCATCCAGGAGATGATCGACTCCGACGTTCTGGACAAGACCGCGCTGGTCTTCGGCCAGATGGACGAGCCGCCGGGCACCCGTCTGCGGGTCGCGCTGTCCGCCCTGACCATGGCGGAGTACTTCCGCGATGTGCAGCAGCAGGACGTGCTCCTCTTCATCGACAACATCTTCCGGTTCACCCAGGCCGGTTCCGAGGTGTCGACCCTGCTCGGCCGCATGCCCTCCGCGGTGGGCTACCAGCCGAACCTGGCCGACGAGATGGGCCTCCTGCAGGAGCGCATCACCTCGACCCGCGGTCACTCGATCACCTCGATGCAGGCGATCTACGTCCCCGCGGACGACCTGACCGACCCGGCGCCGGCCACCACCTTCGCCCACCTGGACGCGACCACCGTGCTGTCGCGCCCGATCTCGGAGAAGGGCATCTACCCGGCCGTCGACCCGCTGGACTCGACCTCCCGCATCCTGGACCCGCGCTACATCGCGCAGGACCACTACGACTGCGCGCTCCGGGTCAAGGGGATCCTGCAGAAGTACAAGGACCTCCAGGACATCATCGCCATCCTCGGTATGGACGAGCTGTCCGAGGAGGACAAGATCACGGTGCAGCGGGCTCGCCGCATCGAGCGCTTCCTCTCGCAGAACACCTACGTGGCGAAGCAGTTCACCGGTGTCGAGGGTTCGACCGTGCCGCTGTCGGAGACCATCGAGGCCTTCAACGCGATCGCGGACGGCAAGTACGACGCCGTTCCGGAGCAGGCCTTCTTCATGTGCGGTGGCATCGAAGACCTCGAGAAGAACGCTGCCGAGCTGGCCAAGAAGTAAGCACCGGCTGATGGCCAAGTGACCATGAGGGGTGGTCCCCGCGCGTCGGGGACCACCCCTCATGGCACAACGGCTGTGATTCCGGTCATCTGTGCGCCGTGCGTTTCATGCCAGCGGCGCGAGCCCGTTATTCTTACCGAAACTCCCGAGTAATCGGGCGTTGCAAGAGCCTAGGAGCCCACGTTGGCTGAGCTGCACGTCGAGCTGGTCGCAGCCGACCGCAAGGTCTGGTCCGGTGCGGCCACCCTGGTTGTCGCCCGCACGGCCTCCGGTGACACCGGCATCATGCCGAACCACACCCCGGTGCTGAGCGTGCTGGAGTCCGGTCCGGTCACCATCCGCACGACCGACGGCGGCACCGTCGTCGCCGCCGTGCACGGTGGCTTCATCTCGTTCGCCGACAACAAGCTGTCGCTGCTCGCCGAGATCGCGGAGCTGGCGGACGAGATCGACGTCAACCGCGCCGAGCGCGCGCTGGAGGCCGCCAAGTCCGACAGCGACGCGCACGCCGCGCGCCGCGCCGAGGTCCGCCTCGTCGCCGCAGGCCGCCGCAAGGCAGCCTGACACTGAGCTTGACCGACGGTCCCGGGGACGCGCCAGCGTGACCCCGGGACCGTCGTATCGGTTGGAGAGTTCAACCCGGTGGCCCGACGGGAGCTGCCGGGACGGGGAGATGCGGGGCCGCTGCACACGGCCGCCGGCGTCAGCGAGCAAGCGAGGAGGTCGGTGGGCATGGTCCTCGCCCTTGTGGTGTGCGCGGCGGTGATTGCTCTCGGGGTGGTCGGCCTGTTGGGGTTCGCGGTACGGCGCCGGCTGATCCAGCGGGTCGGCGGCACGTTCGACTGCAGCTACCGGCTCAAAATGCCCGCGGACGCCTCCACACTCCCGGATCTCGACGAGAACGGACAGCCCACCTCCGCCCCGGTCCCCGCGACCGACGGCAAGGGGTGGGTTTTCGGTATCGGGCGGTACAGCGGCGACCACATCGAGTGGTTCCGGGTCTTCTCCTACGCCCCCCGCCCGCGCCGGGTGCTGCCGCGCCGCGAGATCGAGGTGCTCGGCCGCCGCTACCCCGAGGGCCAGGAGGAACTCGCCCTGCTCTCCGGCTCAGTGGTGCTGCGCTGCCTGCACAACGGCTCCCCGCTGGAGCTGGCCATGAGCGAGGACGCCCTGACCGGCTTCCTGGCCTGGCTGGAGGCGGCCCCGCCGGGACAGAGGGTCAATGTCGCGTAGCGACGAGACCCTGTGGGGGTACCCCCGCGCGGAGCGTGGGGGACAATGTCGCGTAGCGACGAGACCCTGTGGGGGTACCCCCGCGCGGAGCGTGGGGGACAATGTCGCGTGAGAGGTGGTCGCTCGTTCGAGCGGCCACCTTTTGGTTTGGGGGCGGCCGGGCGGGGCTGTTGTGGAGGATGGAGGTGTCCGCCCAGACTGTACCGAGGAGGTGTGTGCTCGATGACCGCTATGGCCACGGAACTGGATCTTGAGCCGGGACTGAGTGAGGCACTGTGGCAGGCCTGGCTCACGCTGGAACTCCCCGAGGGCTTTCGTGCCGAGATCATCGAGGGGTTCATCGACGTGTCGCCTACCGGACGGCGGAGCCATGCTCAGATCGCCAACCGCCTTCGTGAAGCGCTTGTCTATTTCCTGAAGGGGACTGGGTTCGCCTCCTTCCAGGATCTCAATGTGCTTCACGGTCATCAGGTGTACATCCCGGATCTGGTAATCGGCCCCGAGGATCTGGAGGACATTCCGGATCCCGATGGCTGGGGTGCCGACGCGACCCGGGTGTCCCTGGTCGCCGAGGTCGTGTCACCAGGGCATGACGGGCGGACGCGTGATCTCATTCGCAAGCGTCGCTGCTACGCACGAGCAGGGGTTCCGGTCTACGTGATCATTGACGACTACGACGGCAATGGGCATGTCAGCGTCCTCACTGATCCCGACCCGCAGACGAGCGCCTACTTGGCCGAAGTCCGCATGCCTTACGGCACCCCCGTCACCATCCCCGAAGGCCCCGCCAAGGGGTTCGTGATCGACACCGCCGTCACCGGCGAGCCGCGCAGCGCTGAGTAGGCTTCAGCTCATGGTCAATCTGACGCGCATTTACACCCGTACCGGCGATGACGGCAGCACCGCGCTCGGCGACATGAGCCGCACCAGGAAGACCGACCCGCGGCTGATCGCCTACGCCGACGCCAACGAGGCCAACGCCGCGCTCGGGGTGGCGATCGCGGTCGGCGGGCTGGCCGAGGACCTGGTGACCGTGCTGACCCGGATCCAGAACGACCTGTTCGACGTCGGCGCGGACTTGGCGACGCCCGTGGTGCCGGATCCCAAGTACCCGCCGCTGCGGGTCGAGCAGGGCTACATCGACTGGCTGGAGGGCCAGTGCGACGCCTACCTGGAGCAGTTGGAGAAGCTGCGCAGCTTCATCCTGCCGGGCGGCACCCCGGGGGCCGCCTACCTGCACCTGGCCTGCACCGTGGTGCGGCGGGCCGAGCGGGCCACCTGGCTGGCGATCGAGGAGCATGGCGACACCGTCAACCCGCTCACCGCGAAGTACCTGAACCGGCTCTCCGACCTGCTGTTCATCCTGGCCCGGGTGGCCAACAAGGAGCGCGGCGACGTGCTCTGGGTGCCGGGCGAGAACCGCTAGCGGCGCGGGTCCGCCTACTCCTGGCCGCCGAGGCGGTCCGGGCGCAGGGTCCAGGGGAGTACGAACCAGAGCCCGGCGAAGACCGACGCGGTGGTCGCGGTGATCGCGGCTGCCGCGGCGTGGCCCAGGACCACGTCGGTGACCAGCAGCACCGCGCCGTTCAGCGCCAGCGAGAGGATCACCAGGCCGAGCACCGTCAGCCGGGACGAGACCTTGACGATCTGTCGCTTGTAGCCGCGGTGGAAGAGCGCCCGGTGGATCGCCACCGGGGTGGCCAGCACCGCGGCGGCGATCGCGGTGAGCAGCAGCGTGATGATGTAGAGGTCGACCTGGAAGTCGGTCAGCTGGGGGAAGCGGCTGGTGAAGGCCAGGCCGAGCAGGAAGGCGAAGACGATCTGCACGCCGGTCTGGATGACCCGCAGCTCCTGCAGCAGTTCGAGCAGGTTGCGGTCGGCGCGCTGAGCCGGGCTTTCGTGCGGGAGCGGGTCCGGTTCGGGGGCTGTGCTCATGCCGGTCATTCTCCACAAGGACCGCAGCTCGGGGCGGTTGCCCGCCCGACGCAGATCACACCCGGGAGTCGTTTCATCACCCGCGCCGGACCACTACAGTCCCAGCCGTGAGCGGCGCGGCTCCCGGGGACGACCTCGTGGCGGGCCCGCCCGTACGGGACTTCGGGAGAACCAGCCATGAGCAGTGTTTCCACGCAGGGCCAGCAGGTCGCGGTCATCGGTGCCGGCCTGATGGGTGCCGGCATCGCCCAGGTGTCGGCGCAGGCCGGCCACCCGGTGGTGCTGCGGGACGTCACCGAGCAGGCTCTGCGGCGCGGGCTGGACGGCATCGAGGCCTCCTACGCGAAGTTCGTCGCGAAGGGCCGGATGACCGAGGAGGAGGCCGCCGCCGCGCTGGGCCGGATCACCACCACCACCGATCTGGGCGGGGTCGCCGAGGCTGACATCGTGATCGAGGCGGTGTTCGAGCAGCTGGAGGTCAAGGAGGGCGTCTTCCGCGAGCTGGACAAGATCGCCAAGGACGGCGCGGTGCTGGGCAGCAACACCTCGGCGATCCCGATCACCCGGATCGCGGCGGTCACCGAGCGCCCGGAGGCCGTGGTCGGCGTGCACTTCTTCTCACCGGTCCCGCTGATGCGGCTGGTCGAGCTGGTGCGCGGCTACAAGACCAGCGACGCCACGCTGGCCGCCGCGCGGGCCTTCGCCGAGGGGGTGGGCAAGGACGTGGTCGTGGTCAACCGGGATGTGGCCGGCTTCATCACCACCCGGCTGATCACCGCCCTGGTGGTGGAGGCGGCCAAGCTCTACGAGTCGGGCGTGGCCAGCGCCGAGGACATCGACACCGCCTGCCGGCTGGGATTCGGCCACCCGATGGGGCCGCTGCAGACCGCCGACCTGACCGGCGTCGACATCCTGCTGCACGCGGCCCGCAACATCTACGCGGAGACCCAGGACGAGAAGTTCGCCGCCCCGGAGCTGATGGCCCGGATGGTCACCGCCGGCGATCTGGGCCGCAAGTCCGGCAAGGGCTTCTACGACTACCAGAGCTGACCGAGCCTCACCCTGGCCGCCAGCGCGGTCCCACCCCGGGTGAGCTTGCTCACCTGGGGTGCCTCGGACGGGTGATTTGCACCGCAAAGCAGCATGAGTGCCGGGCTGCTCTGCGTATATTCCCTCGGACGAGTGAAGTTGCTTCAGAACGGGCGGGGAGCAGCAACCCGGGCCGCTGGTCCGACGTCAGATGGTTGAGACGGTGGGGGTCTCGTGCCGAGCTCAGTGCCAAATTCACCGCCGAACTCACTGCCTGAGGAGGACAGCGTGCGCATCGTGGAGTACCCGGGAACCGGCGGCCAGGCTGTCCTGGCGCTGGACGGCAGCCTGGACGTGCGCAGCGCGGCCGACGCCCGGGCCCGGCTGCACCAGGCGGTCGACCACGGCGCCGGCGATCTGGTGCTCGACCTGGCCGCCCTGCGCTCCTGGGACGCCACCGGCCTCGGCGTGATCATGGGCACCCACCGCCGGGCCGGGCGGCTCGGCCGCCGACTGGTGCTGCGCGCGGTGCCGCAGCAGTTGCAGCGGCTGCTGGTGGCCACCCGGCTGCACCGGATCCTGGCCGTCGAGGGCGGCTCGCCGGATCCGCTGAGTGCCGCGCTGCCCGGCCTGGCCGGGGTGCCGGGCGCCGGGCCGCTCCCGCCGGTGATCACCTCACCGTGACCGCGCGGGGGCGCTGAGTCCCTGCCGGGGCCCCGGCGGGGACCGAACCTGCGTGGGGTCGCCCAAGTGTGCGAGAGTCTGCGGTCGACAGGACTGTTGATCCCCGTGGGCCGGCTGTGGCGGCGCCGCCGTACGGGGGCGACGGTTGGTCGCCCGTCGGACGCAACCGGGTGTCCGTACGGTTCGGTCCCTCACAGCGGCCGGCGGCCCGCGGCCGCCCGGCGGAGCACAGGCGGAGCGCAATCGTGGCACAGCCATCCGATGGCATCGGACAGGAGAACCTGCGCGTGCGGTCGGGCGACCTGGTCGCCGGGCGGTACCTGGTGACCGTGGCGGGACCGGACGGATCGGAGGTCCAGCCGTGCCCGCCGCACCGCTACCCGGAGCCGCGCCGCCGCCCGGTCGGCGGTGCCGGCTCCGGGGCGGGCGCCGCCGCCGGGCCCGGTCCCATGCCGGCCGTGGGCCCGGTCGCACTCGGCGCGGCCCCGGGCGATCTGCCGCTGCTGGACCGCGAGGGACAGGTCGCCCAGCTGGTCGGGATGCTCTCCGAGGGCCGCTCGATCCGGCTGCTCGGCGACCCGGGCTCGGGCCGCAGCGCGCTGCTCGCGGCCGTCGCGGAGGCGGCCGCCGGGCTGGCCCCGGACGGCGTGGTGCAGCTGTCCGGCTACCGGCGCACCGCCGACGACCTGCTGCAGGACCTGTTCGCCGCCGGCTACCAGGCCGACGGCTACCGGCCTGACCGGGCCCGGCTGCTGGAGCTGCTGGCCCGGGTGGGCGCGGTCGTGGTGATCGACGAGGTGGGCCCGGACGGCGCCGAGCTGGAGGAGCTGCTGGCCGCCGCCCCCGAGTGCGCGTTCCTGCTCTCGGTGGCGCCCGGCTCCGGCGGCGCACTGCCGGTCGGATCCCGGCTGGAGGACCAGCTGCTGGGCGGCCTGTCCCGGGAGGCCTGCCTGGCGCTGCTGGCCCGGCTGACCGGGCGGCCGCTGGACGAGGCCGAGCGGTCCTGGGCGGTGGACCTCTGGTTCGAGTCGCAGGGCCTGCCGCTGCGCTTCGTCCAGGCCGCCGCGCTGCTGCGCCGCCGGGACGCCGAGGTGGACGCCCGGCTGGCCGCCGCGGAGGACCGCGGCACACTGTTCGGGCGCCCGGCCGAGCCCGCCGGGCTCACCGATCCGGCGATCCGCGAGGCCGAGCTGCGTGCCACGGTGGCGCTGCCGTCGGTGGCCGAGGTCGCCGCGCCGGCCCAGCTGTTGCTGGAGGGGCTCAGCGACGAGGCGCTGGCGGTGCTCCGGCTGGCGGTGGCGTTCGGCGGCGAGTGCCCGACCGCCCCGCACCTGCCGGCCCTGATCGACGTGGACCACGGCGAGAGCGCACTGCGCGAGCTGACCGAGTGCGGCCTCGCCGAGTCGCTCGGCGGCCACCACCGGCTCACCGCCGGCGTGCTGACCGCGCTGGCGCCGCGCTGGGGCACCGATGCGCAGATCACCGAGGGCGCGGCCGAGCACTTCGCCTGGTGGGTCGGCCACGCCTCGGTGAGCGGTGCCCAGATCGCGGCGGAGGCCGAGGTGCTGCTCGGCGCACTGCGCGCGGAGCGGGCGGCCGGCCGCCCGGACGCCGTGCTGGGCCTGGCCCGGTCGGCCGCGCCGGCGCTGGCCCTGGCGCTGCGCTGGGGCGCCTGGCGGCAGGTGCTGGAGCTGGGCGCGGAGCAGGCCAGGGCGCTCGGCAGCGCCCGGGACGAGGCCTGGTTCCGGCATGAGCTCGGGGTGCTGTGGCTCTGCCAGGACCAGCAGGAGCAGGCCAGGACGGCCCTGGAGGCGGCCGGGCGGCTGCGCTCGGGGGCCGGGGACTCGCGCGGGATGCTGGCCTCGCGGCGGCTGCTGACGATGAGTCAGCGGCTGGAGTTGGAGCCGGCGGCTTCCGAGGCGCAGACCCAGGCGATCCGACGGCCCGTCATCCGGGCGCTGGCGGAGCGCTCCTGGCAGTCGGCCTCGCAGTCGGCGTCGGTGCTGCGCGGCTGGTCGAGGCGGAACGTGCTGGTGGCCGCGGGCGGGCTGGTGGTGCTCGCCGTGGTGGGTACCACGGTGGGGGTGCTGGGCGCCGGGTCATCGCCTGCTCCGGCTCCGGCCGGGGCGACGGTCGGCGGCGACAACGGGGTGTCGGGGAACACAATGACCGGCACCGGCACGGCGGTCAGCGCCGGCGGTGCGACGGCGAGTGCGACGGCCTCCGGCAGCGCCTCGGCCTCGGCCTCGGCGAGCACGACGGCCACGGCCGGTACTCCGGCCTCGGCGACTGCCACCGCCGGCCGGTCGCACTCGGCCGTACCGACCACCCAGCAGACCACGGGCGGCGGCACCACGGCACCGGGCACCCCCGACCAGCCGGCCCCGCCGGTGGCCGCGCCGACCACGCCGAGCGCGCCGGCGCCGTCGGACCCCGGCCCTGCGTCGCCGAGCCATTCGGTCTCGCCGCCCCCGCCGCCCACCCAGAACCCGACGACCCCGAGCGCCCCGGCGAGCAGCGCCGTCCCGCCGACCACGCCGCCCCCGGTCTCGGGGAGCCCGACGCTCAAGCCCGCGGCCGCGGGCTGAGCACCGCGTTCCGAGCCCTGCCCCAGCCGCTTCGCGGCGGGGCCGAGCGAGGACCGGCCGAGCTGACCCCAGCGCCCCAGCCGTCAGGCCGGGGGCGCTGGGGGAGAGCGTGGGCAGCGCCTCCGAACGGGCGGGCTACCGGCTCAGAACAGCTTGAGCTTGTCGTCGTCGATGCCGCGCAGCGCGTCGTAGTCGAGGACGACGCAGCCGATGCCGCGGTCGGTGGCCAGCACCCGGGCCTGCGGCTTGATCTCCTGGGCCGCGAAGATGCCCTTGACCGGTGCCAGCAGCGGGTCGCGGTTGAGCAGCTCCAGGTAGCGGGTGAGCTGCTCGACGCCGTCGATCTCGCCGCGGCGCTTGATCTCCACGGCGACGGTGCCGCCCTCGGCGTCCCGGCAGAGGATGTCGACCGGCCCGATCGCCGTCGGGTACTCGCGGCGCACCAGCGACCAGCCGGCGCCGAGCACCTCCATCCGGTCGGCGAGGAGCTCCTGCAGGTGCGCCTCGACGCCGTCCTTGATCAGTCCCGGGTCCACGCCGAGCTCGTGCGAGGAGTCGTGCAGGACCTCCTCCAGGGTGATGATCAGCTTCTCCCCGGCCTTGTTCTCCACCGTCCACATCCCGTCGGCCTCCTTGAGGGAGCACGGCGGTGACATCCAGTTGAGCGGCTTGTAGGCACGGTCGTCGGCATGGATGCTCACGCTTCCGTCGGCCTTGACCAGGATCAGGCGGGTGGCGGAGGGCAGGTGGGCGGAGAGCCGGCCGGCGTAGTCGACCGAGCAGCGGGCGATGACAAGACGCATGGCGGTAAGCCTAGGCGCTTCTTCGGGCGCCCCTGACCCGCTCACCGGAAGTGACGTAGCGGCGACCGTCCGTACGTCAAGCCGTCGGACTGTCGTTCGACTGCGGACATGATGCGCGGCCCTTGTTCACGTCCGCGCTTGAACGTCCGGTCGGCCCGCTCGGCCTCGCAGAGCCATTTGAAGCGACTCCGTCCGAAGGGTGTGCCAGACGCTAGAAGGGGGCGAACCATGGGAACCCAGCAGTCCGTACCGCCCGAAGTCTGGCGTCTACGCGCACGGACCGCTACGTTGGGTGACGCCTCGGGACGCCCGCGTAGCCAACGGGGATGGAGTGGAGATGAGCCCGAGGATCGATTCCGGCCATTGTGCCCAAGATCATGACGTTTTCAGCGGCAATCGTGGCATTCGCCAGATCCGCCGGGCTCGGACTGCCACTCTTGTTTGAGCCGCGTCCGCCCAGTCATGGGTGTGGTCAGCACATTTGTACCAATCGCACCAAAAGCACCATCCGCTTCAAGGCACCACCGCCCGCGCGGGGAGCGTGGGCGGACCGCGAGAGGAGAACCCATGTCGCTCGACGTCTCACCGGCTCTTCTGGAGAAGGCCGAGCGAGGCGAGGTCGACGAGCGGGAGTTCGTCGACTGCGTCCGTACGTCCCTGCCCTATGCCTGGGACCTGATCAGCTCGCTCGTCGCCCAGATGGAGGTCGACGGCACCGGCTTCGCGGACAACCAGGTCCCCCCGCCCAGTGAGCAGGCGCGCGGCCAACTGCTGCGCGCCATGGCGAGCGACGCCATCCGTGGCGCGCTGCAGCGGCACTTCGGGGTCAAGCTGGCCTTCCAGAACTGTCACCGGGTGGCCGTCTTCGGCCCCACGTCCGATGCCGAGGAGCGCCGCCTGCGGTTCACCTCGGTCCGGGCCCAGCTGCTGAACCAGTCGCCGCTGCTGAGGGACTGCTGAGCCCGGCCCGCGCGGGAGGGGGGTGGCGCCGGTCGGAACAGGCGGACCGACCCGGCCTCAGCTGAGCTGCGGCAGTACCTCGGCGCCGAGTCGGGCGATGTTGTGCAGGGTGCCGTCCTGCTCCCCGGAGCCCTCGGCGAGCAGCGCGAACCGGCGGATCCCGGTCCGCTCGGCGGTGGCCAGCAGCCGGTCGGCGCACTGCCGGGGGGTGCCGACCGCGTGCAGGTCGCAGAGCAGCTCGGTGTACGCGTACGGGTCGCGCATCCGGCGCTCCCGCCCGTCCACCGTGCGGTGCGCGCCCAGCCCGTACTCGAACCAGCCGGGCATCGAGCGCAGCAGTACGGCTCGCGCGGCGGGGGAGCGGTCGTCGATCTGGGCGACCCCGGCGGCCACGTGCTCGCGCTCGACCCGTGCCAGGTGCTCCTCGCCGCGCCCGGCGGCCCGCCAGGCCGCGCGGTAGGCGGTCAGCATCTCCCGCTTGTCCTCGTCGCCGGAGTGCATGCCGAGCAGCATCGGCAGGCCGCGCTCGGCGGCCAGCCGGACGCTGGCGGGCGAGGTGCAGGCCACGATCACCGGCGGGCCGACCGGCCTGCCCTCGGCCCCGGTGGCGGACCCGGTCTCGGTCCGCTGCCGGGGGAACCGCAGCGGCATCTCGCCGGGCAGGCCCAGCCAGTCGGTCAGCTCGGCACCGCGCGGCGGCCGGCCCGGCTCGGCGGCCCGAGGCACCACCGACACCTCGGGAAAGCTGAACTGCGGCCCGTCGGCCCTCAGCCGGGAGCCGCGCAGGAACCCGAGCAGCAGGTCGAGCCGCTCGGCGAAGCCCTCCTCGTAGGCGGCCACCCCGGTGCCGAAGACGGCCAGGTCGATCCACGGGCCGCCGCGCCCGACGCCGAGCGTGAACCGGCCGCCGGCGGTGAGGTGCAGCAGCGCGGCCTGCTCGCCCAGGGTCACCGGGTGGGTGGTGGAGAGCACGCTGACCGCGGTGCCCAGCTGGAGCCGGCGGGTCCGGCCGAGCAGCAGGGCGGCCAGGGTGGCGGCGTTCGGGCAGACCCCGTACGGCACGAAGTGGTGCTCGGCGAGCCAGGCCGCGTCCAGCCCGGCCCGCTCGGCGGCCACCGCGGCGGCCACCGTGCGGTCCAGGGCCTGGCTGTGGCTCTGGCCCGGGAACTGCGCGGAGAGCAGGAAGACCCCCACCCGCAGGGTGTCCTGCGCCGCCGGATGGCTGCCGCCGCGCTCGGGGGCGGGTGCCGGCGGCGGTTCGACGGCGGGGCGCTGGCCGCGGACGGCGAGGTCGGCCGGCGCGCGGTCCGCAGCGGGGATGTCGGCGCGGATCTGGGTCACGGGATTGCCCTCCTCGGGTGCGCGCAGGCAGTGCGCCCCGCTCTTCCTGTCGTGAGTAACCCATGTCATGTGCCATTGGCACCCGGATCCTCCGATTTCCCCGGAGAACGAGTGGATTACCCCGAATTCCCCATGGCGCGGGCGACTTCCGTGATAGGTGTGCCGGGGCGCCGTGCGGCCACCCGAGGTACCGGACCGGTCGCGCTCGGTGGGCCCGTACCCTGGATGCACTGCCCACGCTCCCGAACGCCCCTGAGAGGTGAACCGGTGTCTCCCCGTCGCAATCGGACCGGCGACTCCGCCGACCGCAGCAGCGCGACCCCGGCGCCGATGGGGAGTTCGCTGCGCCGGGTGGAGAGTTACCGGGGCGAGGACTGGGTCGTGCAGACGGTGGCCGGGTCGCCCGGCCGGTACTACCGCTGCCCGGGCTGCGACCAGGAGATCCCGCCCGGGGTGGGCCATGTGGTGGCCTGGCCGGACCACGGGGCCGGAGTGGAGGACCGGCGGCACTGGCACCGGGCGTGCTGGGGCGCGCGGGAGCGGCGCACCACGGCCGTCCAGCGCGGGCGTGGCGCCCCGCGCTACTGACGCGGCGTCGGCCCGTCAGGCGTCCCGGGACTTGAGCACCGCGGCCCCGCCGAGCATCGCGGCCAGCGTCCAGGCGCCGCAGAGGAAGAAGCCGGCCAGCCAGCCGTAGGGCGCGCCGGGTTCCTGGAAGACCGTCAGCATCTGCCGCCCGGCGTAGTCGGGGAAGTAGTGCGCCACCGTCTTCACCTTGGGCACCGCCGACAGGATCGGCGAGAGCAGGAAGAAGAACGGCACCAGCACGCCCAGCGCCAGCGTCTGGTTGTGCAGCATCGCGGTGACGCCCGCCGAGAAGAGGCAGAGCAGGGTCAGGTAGACCGCCGCCCCGAAGACCGCGCGCAGCACGTGCGGTGCGCCCAGCGTGGTGTGGTGCACGCCCAGCAGCGCCTGGCCCAGGAAGAACGTGACGAACGCGGTCACCAGCGAGACCACCAGCGACAGCGCACCGATCACCACCAGCTTGCCGGTCAGTAGTGTGCCGCGCTGCGGCACGGCGGCCAGCGAGACCCGGATCATTCCGCTGCTGTACTCGTTGCCGATCGCCAGCACGCCGAAGACGATCATCGCGATCTCGCCCAGCACGATCCCGGAGAAGCTGGTCGAGGTGGCGTCGAACGGGGTGGTGGCGCCCTTGCGGAAGTCGGCGAAGTTGTTCTTGGTGAGCAGCGAGAGAAGCGCGCCGAGCGCCGCCGTGACCAGGAAGGAGAGCAGCAGGGTCCAGACCGTGGAGCGGACCGTGCGGATCTTGGTCCACTCGGAGCTCAGGATCGCAGGGAAGGAGGCCATCGCCATGGTTCAGTTCGCGCCTTTCCGGGTTCGCTGCCAGTCGGTGCCCCAGCTGCCGGGCGCGCCCGCCGCGTCGTGCTCCTGGCCCTGCCCCGCGGCTGCTTCGGGTCCCGCGTGGTACTCCACCGCGTCGGCGGTCATCCGCATGAACGCCTCCTCCAACGAGGCGCGCTGCAGGCTCAGTTCGTGCAGGGTGATGCCGTGGGCGGCGGCCAGCTCGCCGAGCCGCGCCGGGTCGCCGCCGGTCACCTCGAAGCTGCCCTCCGGGCCCGGCGCGACCGGGATCGACTCGGCGGCCAGCGCGTCCAGCAGCTGCTCCGGGTGCGGGGTGCGCAACCGCACCGCGGAGTGCGAGTTCTGCGCGATGAAGTCGGCCATCGGCAGGTCGGCCAGCAGCCGGCCCTTGCCGATCACCACCAGGTGCTCCGCGGTGAGCGCCATCTCGCTCATCAGGTGGGAGGAGACGAAGACGGTGCGGCCCTCGGCGGCCAACTGCTTCATCAGGGTGCGGATCCACAGGATGCCCTCGGGGTCGAGCCCGTTGACCGGCTCGTCGAACATCAGGATCTCCGGGTCGCCGAGCAGCGCGGAGGCGATGCCGAGCCGCTGGCGCATGCCGAGGGAGAAGCCCCGGGCCTTCTTGTCGGCCACCTCGGTCAGGCCGACCAGGGCGAGCACCTCGCCCACCCGGCGCACCGGGATCCGGTTGCTCTGGGCCAGCCAGAGCAGGTGGTTGCGGGCGGTCCGGCCGGGGTGCGACGCGGAGGCCTCCAGCAGCGCGCCGATGTACTTGAGCGGCTCCTTGAGCACGCCGTAGCCCTTGGCGTCGATGGTGACCGAGCCGCTGGTGGGCCGGTCCAGGTCGAGGATCAGCCGCATGGTGGTGGACTTGCCGGCGCCGTTCGGTCCGAGGAAGCCGGTGACCACGCCCTTGGGCACCTGGAAGCTGAGCGAGTCGACCGCCAGCTTGTCACCGTAACGTTTCGTCAGATCGTGCAGCTCGATCATGCGCTCTCCCTCATTTGTGATCACACTATGACAAGCCGGACACGTTGGCCCGTGGGATCACGTGTGTCGTGGGGCCGGGCCCCCTACGGTGGCTGCATGACGATCCCCAGCGCCCCGACCGTCCACGAGAACGGCTCCGGCATCCCGCTCGTCCTGCTGCACGCCTTTCCGCTGTCGGCCCGGATGTTCGTCGCCCAGCTGGAGCGGCTGCCCGGACCGGCCGGCGACCAGGCCCGGGTGATCACCCCGGACCAGCGCGGCTTCGGCATCGCCGAACTCGGCTCCGCGGAGCCCTCGTTGGACGAGATCGCGGACGACGTGGCCCGGCTGCTGGACGCCTTGGAGATCGACCGGGCGGTGGTCGGCGGCCTCTCGATGGGCGGCTACGTCACGATGGCCTTCGCCCGCCGCCACCCGGACCGGCTGCGCGGGCTGCTGCTGGCGGACACCAAGGCCACCCTGGACACCGAGCAGGCCCGGGCCAACCGGGAGCGGGTCGCGGCGGCGGTGCTGGCCCGCAACAGCGTGCAGCTGCTGCTGGACGAGAAGGTCGCGGAGGGGCAGCTCGGACCGGCCCCGATGCCCGAACTGGTCGCCCAGGTACGCTCGATGATCGCCAAGGCCGCGCCGGCCGCGGTCGCCTGGGCGCAGCGCGCGATGGCCGCCCGGTCCGACTCGCTGGAGGTGCTGGCCGGGCTGCGGGTGCCGGCCGCGGTGGTGGTCGGCGAGGAGGACGCCCTCAGCCCGGTCGCCGAGGCCCAGTTGATGGCCGAGGTGATCCCGGACGCCGAACTCACCGTGATCCCCTCGGTCGGGCACCTGAGCTCCCTGGAGGCCCCGGAGACCTTCGATGCGGCGGTGCGCGACCTGCTGCGCCGGGTCAAGCCGAACTGACGTCAGAACCGGCGACGGACGCGAAAAACCGTCGGCCCCGACCCGGGAGCGGGTCGGGGCCGACGGGCGGCTGAGCCGGGGTCAGCGGGACTGCTGGGCCGGCACGCCGAGCGAGTCCTCGGCCGGCACGGTGGCCGCGGCGACGGCGGCACCGGTCAGCGTGGCCAGCATCTCGCGGACGTTGGTCAGTTGGGCGTTGATCGAGTCGCGGCGGTTGGTCAGCGCGGCGAGCTCACGCTCGGATTCGCTGCGGATCCGGTCCGCCTTGGCGTTGGCGTCGGCCACGATGTCCTCGGCCTGGCGCTGCGCGGTCTCCACCGTCTGGCGGGCCCGGCGCTCGGCATCGGTGCGCAGCTTCTCGGCCTCCAGGCGCAGCTGCTCGGCGCGGTGCTCGATCTCGGCGAGGCGCTTCTCGGCCTTCGCCTGACGGGCCGCCAGGTCGCGCTCCGACTGCTCGCGGCGCTTGGCCAGGTTGGTCTCGAACTCCAGCGCGGCCTGGGCGGCCTTGGTGCGGGTCTCCTCGAAGAGGGCGTCCGCCTCCTCGCGCTTGTTCTGCGCGTCCTTGTTGGCCTCGGCGCGCAGCTGGGCGCTGTCGCTCTTGGCCTTCTCGACGATCCGGACGCCCTCGTCCTCGGCCTTGGCCTTGCGGTCCTTGGCGTAGTTCTCGGCCTCGGTGCGGACCTGCTGGGCGGCCGCCTCGGCCAGCTCACGGTGCTGCTCGGCGGCGCGGTGCGCCTCCTCACGCAGGTCCTTGGCCTCCTCCTCGGCCAGACGCAGGATCTTCTCGACCCGGGCACCGAGACCGGCGTACGACGGCTCGGCGTCGGCCACCGCGGCCTGGGCGGACTGCGTCTCTAGGTGAAGCTCCTCGATGCGCTTCTCCAGGGCGCCGATCCGGGCCAACGCGCTGTCACGATCGGCCACCAGCTTGGTGATCCGCTCGTCGACCTGCGCGCGCTCGTACCCACGGCGCACCAGGTCGAAGCCGTGAGGGGAGTGACTGTCGCTCATGGGACTGGGCTTCCTGTCGTCAAACCAATGAGGTGGTTGAGGGAATCCTGACACGTTACCGGAGTGTCGTAGGCAAAAAGCCTATGGTTGACGGACAATGTCCGCTCAATCGGGTGGTGTCCTCTCGGACCGACTGCCACCCGATCGGGGGGCGCCCACTCCTGCGCCCGCCTTCGATCCCCCGTTGGCTCCAGAACCGCCCTTGCGGCCGGCCGGCTTCTCCGGCGCTGCCGCCTCCCGTGGCGCCGCCTGCTGAACCGGCGACGGCGCCTCGAAGGCCTCCAGTGCGGACAGCACGTCCTGCACCCGCGAGATCTCGGTGTTGATGTCCTTGCGGCGCCGGACCAGCTCCTCCAGCTCCCGCCGGCCCTCGTCGGTCACCCGCTTCGCCTCGGTCCGGGCCGACTCCTGCACCCGGTCGGCCTCCTCCTCGGCCAGCCGCAGCTGCTCGGCGGCGGCCTCCTCGGCGGCCCGCAGCCGCTTGGCAGCCTCCTCGGCGGCGGCCTCCAGCTGCTCCTCGGCCTCGTTCTGGGCGGCGCTGAGCTTCTGCTCGGCCTCACCGGTCAGCTGCTCCGCCTTGGTGGTGGACGCGGAGAGCTTCTGCTCCGCCTCCTTCAGCAGGCCCTCGGCCTTGCGAACAGCCGCTATCCGCACCTTGGAGGCCTCCGCGGACGCCTCCGAGGTGAGCTCGGCGGCCCGCTCCTCAGCGGCGGCGACCAGGGCGGCGGCCCGCTCCTCGGCCTCGGCGACGGCGGCCACCGCCTGCTCCTCGGCCTCGGTGAGCTGCTCCTGAGCCGCCGTCACCAGCGCGTCCACCCGCTCCCCGGCGGACTTCATGGCCTGCGCGTTCTCCTTGCGGGAACGCTCGTGCAGCGCCTCGATCTCCGCCTCGGTGCGCTCGCGCAGCTCCTCGGCCCGCTCCCGGATCGCGGTGGCGTCCCGGCGGGCCTCGGAGAGCAGCGCGTCGGCGTCGGAACGGGCCCGCTCCACCTCCGCCTGGCCGGCGGCCTCGCCGGCCGCGACCAGCCGCTCGGCCTCCTGGCGGGCGGCCGCCACCATGGCGTCCGCCTGCTCCTCGGCCGCGGCGGTGGTGGCCAGCGCGGTGGTCTGGGCCTCCTCGCCGAGCGACTCGGCGTCCGCGAAGGCCTTCTCCAGCACCGAGATGGCCTGGGCGCGGGTGGCCGAGTCGTACTGCTCGGCCTGGTCCCGGACGGTGCGGTCGTAGGCGTCCGCGTTGGCCCGGGTCGTGGTGTCGTACTCCTCGGCCAGGGCGCGGGTGGCGGCGGCGAACTCGTCCGCCTCGGCGCGCAGCCGGGCCGCGTACTGCTCGGCGTCGGCCAGCAGGGCGGCGGACCGCTCCTCGGCCTGGGCGACGGTGCGGTGGGCCAGCTCCTCGGCCTCGGCCACGGTCTGCCGGGCCTGGGCGTCGGACTCGGCGTGCTGCCGCTCGGCGTACTGCTCGGCATCCGCACGCAGCGCCGCGTCGAAGTCGCGGGCCTCGGCGGTGATCCGGGCGGCGGCCGCCTCGGCCTCGGCGTTGGACCGCTCCTGGAACGCCAGCGCCTCGGCCCGCGCCGCGTCGGACTCGGCCCGCAGCTGCTCGCTGTAGGCGTCCGCCTCGGCGGCGATCCGGGCCGCCTCCTGCTCGGCCGCATGGCGCTCGGCGGCGGTCTCGGCGGCGGTGCGCTGACGCAGCTCGTCGGTCTCCCGCTCGGCGGTGCCGCGCAGCTCGGCGAGTTCGGCGGCGGTGCGCTGACGCAGCTCGGCGGTCTCCCGCTCGGCGGTGGCCCGCAGCTCGGTGACCTCGGCGGTGGTGCGCTCGCGCAGCTCGCTGGTCTCGCGCTCCGCGGTGGCCCGCAGCTCGGTGACCTCGGCGGTGGTGCGCTCGCGCAACTCGGCGGCGTCCCGCTCGGCCTGCGCCGTCTGCTCGGCGACCTGCTGGGCGGCCCGCTCGTGCAGCCCGGCCACCGAGTGGCGGACCGCGGCGGCCTCCTCCTCGGCGGCGGTGACCAGCTCGGCGGCCCGCGCGGTGGCGGCGGCGGTGGCCTCGGCGGCCTCCAACAGCGCCTGCTCCAGCGCCTCGGCGGCCTCGGTGCGCAGCGTGACGGCCTCTTCGGCGGCCTGCGCCCGCTCCTGGTCGGCGGCGGCCGCGGCCTGCTCCAGCTGGTCGGCGGCCTGCGCCCGCAGTGCCTCGGCGGCGCTCTGCGCGTCGGCGGCGATCCGGGCCGCCTCCTGCTCGGCGCCGGCCCGCTCGGCAGCCGTCTCCGCCCCGGTGCGCTCGCGCAGCTCGGCGGTCTCCCGGTCGGTCGCGGCCCGCAGCTCGGCCAGCTCGGCGGTGGTGCGCGCGGTCAGCTCGGCGGCCGCCGCCTGCGCCTGCTCATGGGTCTGGCGGGCGGCGGTCTCGGCCTCCTGGCGGGCCGTCCGGGCCGCCTCCAGCTCCTGCTGGGCGGTCGCCTCGGCCTGCTCGCGCAGCTGCTGAGCGGCCGTCAGCTGAACCGTCGTCTCCTCCCGGTCCCGGGCGACGGTGGCGGCGATCTCCTCGGCGTCCCGCTGGGCCTGAGCACGGGCCGCGGCAGCCGCCGCCTCGGCCTCGGCCAGCAGCCGCTCCGCCTCGGTGCGGGCCTGCGCCTCGCGCTCCTCGGCGGCCTGCTGGGCGGCGGCCTGCACGGCGGTGGCGGCGGCCTCGGCCTCGGTCCGCACCCGCTGGTCGTACTCGGCGGTGGTCCGGCGCAGCTCGGCGGTCTCCCGCTCGGCGGCGGCACGGTTCTCGGCGGCCGCCGCCTTGGCGGCCGCCAGCGCGTCCTTGCCCTGCTGGGTGGCGGTGGTGGTGAGCTTCTCGGCCTCGGCGCGGGCCCGGTCCAGCATCTGCTCGGCCCGGGCCTGCTTCTGCCCCACCTGCTCGGTGGCCTCGGCGCGCATCCGGACCACCTCGGCGGCGGCGCCCCCGCGCAGCTCGTCCGAGTCGGCCTTGGCCTTGGTGAGCAGCTCCTCCGCGGTCTTGGCGGACTCCTCGATCTGCGCCACGGCCTGCCGGCGGGCGTCGCCGCGGGTCTTGTCGGCCTCGGCGGCGGCCTGGGCGCGCAGCTCCTCGGCCTCGGCCCGCAGCCGGGCCGCCTCGTCCTGCATCCGCTCCATCCGGGCGCGGATGTCGGCGGCGTCGTCCAGCGCGGCGTTCTGCGCCTGCGCCACGGCCTCCTGCGCCTGCTCGCGCAGCAGCTCGGCCTCGGCGGCGGCCTGTGTCCGGATCCGCTCGGCCTCCGCGGCGGCGGCCGCCCGGGTGGCTTCGGCGTCCTGGGTGGCCCGGGCCAGCGCCTCCTCGGCGCTCTTGGCGGCCTTGGCCAGGTGCATGGTGGCGTCCTTGGCGCCCTCGGCCCGGCCCTGCTCGCGGGCGTCGTCGCGGATCGCCTCGGCGGCGGCCTCGGCCTGCGCGCGCACCTCGGTGGCCTCGGCCAGCGCGGCGGACCGCAGCTCGGCGATGGCCGCCTCGGCCTCGGAGCGCAGCTGCTGGGCCACGGTCTCGGCGGCGGCGCGCAGCCGGGCGTTCTCGTCGTCGGCGGCGGCCTTGGCGGCGTCCGCCTCGGCCTGCGCGGTCTGCGCCCGGGCCAGCTGCTCGGCGGCCTCGGTACGGATCCGGTCGGCCTCCTCGGTGGCCTTGGCGACCATCCGGGCCACCTCGGCCTTGGCCGTCTGGGAGCGCTGCTCGCTGGCCGCCTCGCCGTCGGCGACCCGCCGGGTGGCGGCGGCCTCGGCGTCGGCCTGCAGCCGCTCGGCGGCGCGGGCGGCCTGCTCGCGCAGCTCGCCGGCCTCCAGCCGGGCCCGCTCGGCCTCGGCCCGGGCGTGCTCGCGCAGCCGCTCGATCTCGGCGGCGGCCTGGGCGGCGGCCGCCTCGGCCAGCTCCCGGTCGCGGATCGCGGCCTGCTTGAGCTCGGTGATCTGGGCCTGGGCCTCGGCCAGCCCGCGCTCGGCGGCGGCCTGCGCGCCGGCCAGCTGCTGCTGGGCCTCGCTGGCGGCGGCGGAGCGCTGCTCGGCGGCCTCGGCGCTGGCGCCGGCGAGCAGCCGCTCGGCGTCGCTCTGGGCGCGCTTCAGGGCTGCCTGGGCGGCGGCCTGGGCCTCGCCACGGGCGGCGTCCAGGTCGGCGGCGGTCTGGGCGCGGGCCTGGTCGGCCAGTGCGGTGGCCTCGGCGCGGGCGCCGGCCATCAGCCGCTCGGCCTCGGCCCGGGCCTCCTTGAGCAGCCGCTGGGCCTCCTGCTCGGTGCCGGCCCGGGTCTGCTCGGCCCAGTTGACGTTCTCGTTGACGTGCTGCTCGGCGGCCCGGCGCAGGTCGGCCAGCTCCTCCTCGAGCTGGCGGCGGCGGGCGGTGAGCTCGGCCTCCAGCCGGGCGGTGCGCTCGGCGGTCTCGGCCATGATCCGCTGGGTGGCCGCCTGGGACTCGCGCAGCTGCCGCTCGGCCTGCTCACGCAGTTGCTGGGCCTGCATCTCGGCGGTGCGCAGCATCTGCTCGGCCTGACCGGAGACGGCGTCGAAGGCGCGCGGCTGGGCGAGCTGCCGACGGCATTCGTGCAGCTTGGCCCGGAGCACCTCCACCTGGTAGGCGAGGTCCTCGGCATGCTCGACCGTCTTGTCCCGCTCCTTGCGAAGCCGCTCCATCTCGGCCTCGAACTGGGAGAGGTGATCCTCAACCTCGTAGCGGTCGTTGCCCCGCACTGCGCGGTCCCATCCATCTCCTGGTCGCGTCTTCGACCGGTACGGTCCCCCGTACCCCGAAGGGCTGTCGGCCCCGCCCGGGGGCCGGCCGTGCCGGTCCTTGCATCCGCGACCAGTCCGGACGGTCACGGTCGGAGCCGAACGGCCGCCAGAGCGCGGGGCACCGCACTCCGCCGACCGGGTGGACTCCTGGGCGAACTCTTGCCTGTGGAGAATGGTGACAGATCCGACGAGCGACTGTTCAGCCGTGCCCTGGTAATGGACTCCCCTGTGACCCTGGGCAGTGTAGTGGGCCGATGCGGCGTTGTAACCGCCGAGGGTGGCCGCTAACCAGGTTACCGGCGGGTCGGGCGGCTCAGTGCTGCTCGGGGTGCTCGGCGGAGGTGACCAGCTCGGTCAGCACTCCGCCGCAGTCCTTGGGGTGCAGGAAGGTGATCCGCGAGCCCATCGAGCCGATCCGCGGCTGGTCGTAGAGCACCCGGACGCCCTTCGAACGGATGTCGGCCGCGTCGCCGTCGACGTCGGCCGTGCCGAAGGCGATGTGGTGGACGCCCTCGCCGTTCTTCGCCAGCCACTTGGCGACCGTGGAGTCCTCGCGGGTCGGCTCCAGCAGCTGGAGGTAGGAGGCGCCGCCGTCGCCGGTGTCGTTGATCTTGAGCATGGCCTCGCGGACCCCCTGCTCCTCGTTGACCTCGGAGTGGAACACCTCGAAGCCGTACGTGGCACGGTAGAACTCGACCGTCTTGTCGAGGTCGAAGCAGGCGATGCCGATGTGGTCGATGCGGGTCAGCACTCGGGGCCCCCTTGGGGAGAAGCGGTCGCGGCCAGTGCTGCGCAGTGTCCCACCTCGGCGGGTGGCGGTCGCGTGCGAGCCTGATCACACCGCGGCTCCGGTGACGCCCGAGTTACGGGTCAGTACATTGAGCAGCATCCCTCTCCCCGGGCTCGTCGCCGTGCTCACGCATCGATCCGACGGACTCGCTGGCCAAGACGTGCGAAGGGGCTCGTGCCATGCCTACTGCTTCCGCAACTACGTCCGTGATCGTCGCGGGCGCTCGCACTCCGATGGGCCGCCTGCTCGGCTCGCTCAAGAACTTCTCCGGTGCCCAGCTCGGCGGCCTGGCGATCAAGGCCGCGCTGGAGCGCGCCGGGGTGGCGGGCGACCAGGTGCAGTACGTGATCATGGGCCAGGTGCTGCAGGCCGGCACCGGCCAGATCCCGGCCCGCCAGGCCGCGGTCGCCGCCGGGATCCCGATGTCGGTGCCGGCGCTGACCATCAACAAGGTCTGCCTCTCCGGGCTGGACGCCATCGCGCTGGCCGACCAGCTGATCCGGGCCGGCGAGTTCGACATCGTGGTGGCCGGCGGCCAGGAGTCCATGACCAACGCCCCCCACCTGCTGCCGAAGTCCCGCGAGGGCTTCAAGTACGGCGCGGTCGAGATGCTCGACGCGATGGCCTACGACGGCCTGACCGACCCGTGGGCGAACATCCCGATGGGCGAGTCCACCGAGAAGCACAACACCCGCCTGGGCATCCCGCGCGAGCCGCAGGACGAGATCGCCGCCCGCTCGCACCAGCGGGCCGCCGCCGCCCAGAAGAACGGCGTCTTCGAGGCCGAGATCGTGCCGGTGGAGATCCCACAGCGCAAGGGCGACCCGGTGCTGTTCAGCCTGGACGAGGGCATCCGCGCCGACACCACGGCCGAGAGCCTGGGCAAGCTGCGTCCGGCCTTCACCAAGGACGGCACCATCACCGCCGGCACCTCCTCGCAGATCTCCGACGGCGCCGCCGCGGTGGTCGTGATGAGCAAGGCCAAGGCCGAGGAGCTGGGCCTGAGCTGGATCGCCGAGATCGGCGCGCACGGCAACGTGGCCGGCCCGGACACCTCGCTGCAGTCCCAGCCGTCCAACGCGATCAAGCACGCGGTGGCCAAGGAGGGCATCGCGGTCGAGGACCTGGACCTGATCGAGATCAACGAGGCGTTCGCCGCGGTCGCCTACCAGTCCGTCAAGGACCTGGGCGTCAGCCACGACATCGTCAACGTCAACGGCGGCGCGATCGCCCTCGGCCACCCGATCGGCATGTCCGGCGCCCGCGTGGTGCTGCACCTGGCGCTGGAGCTGGGCCGGCGCGGCGGCGGCATCGGCGCGGCCGCGCTGTGCGGTGGCGGCGGCCAGGGCGACGCCCTGATCATCCGGGTGCCGAAGGCCTGAACCCCAGCGAGGAGAACAGTTCGATGATCGATGTGCCCACCCTGGTCGAGCAGGCCCGCGCGGGACGCCCGCGTGCGGTGGCCCGGCTGATCTCGCTGGTCGAGAACGCGGCCCCGCAGCTGCGCGAGGCGATGGCCGCGCTGGCGCCGTACACCGGTCAGGCCTACACGGTCGGTCTGACCGGCTCGCCCGGGGTGGGCAAGTCGACCTCCACCTCCGCGCTGGTCTCCGCCTACCGGCGGCTCGGCAAGCGGGTCGGGGTGCTGGCGGTCGACCCGTCCTCGCCGTTCTCCGGCGGCGCGCTGCTCGGCGACCGGGTGCGGATGCAGGACCACGCCACCGACCCGGACGTGTTCATCCGCTCCATGGCCACCCGCGGCCACCTGGGCGGGCTCTCCTGGGCCGCGCCGCAGGCACTGCGGGTGCTGGACGCGGCCGGCTGCGAGGTGATCCTGGTGGAGACCGTCGGGGTCGGCCAGTCCGAGGTGGAGGTGGCCGCCCAGGCGGACACCACCGTGGTGCTGATGGCGCCCGGCATGGGCGACGGGATCCAGGCCGCCAAGGCGGGCATCCTGGAGATCGGCGACGTCTTCGTGGTCAACAAGGCCGACCGGGACGGCGCGGACGCCACCGCGCGGGAGCTGAGCCACATGCTCGGCCTGGGCGAGGCCCGGCAGCCGGGGGACTGGCGCCCGCCGATCGTCAAGACCGTCGCGGCCCGCAACGAGGGCGTGGACGAGGTCGTCGAGGCGCTGGAGAAGCACCGCGCCTGGCTGGAGGAGGGCGGCGAGCTGGCGGCCCGCCGGCGTCGCCGGGCCGCCCAGGAGATCGAGGCGATCGCGCTGGCCCAGCTGCGGGCCCGGATCGGCGACCTGCACGGCGACCGCCACCTGGATTCGCTGGCCGACCAGGTGGCCGGTGGCCGGCTGGACCCGTACGGCGCGGCCGACCGCCTGGTGGCGGGCCTCACCGACCGCTGAGCACCGAAACGCTGATGGGCCCTCGGTTGAGGGCCCATCAGCGTTTTCAGTACCCGGTCAGGGCTTGCCGCGCAGGCCGCGCAGATGCTCGGCGATCGGGGCCAGCGCCTGGTACGTGGCGTCCAGCTGGTCGTCGTCCAGCCGGTCGATGAAGTGCGCCCGGACGCTGCGCACATGGTCGGGCGCGGCCTTGCGCAGGGTCTGCCAGCCCTGCTCGGTGAGGTGCGCGTACAGGCCCCGGCGGTCGCCCGGGCACTCCTGGCGGAGCACCAGGCCGGCGTTCTCCATCCGGGTGATCTGGTGGCTGAGCCGGCTCTTGGACTGCAGGGTGGCGGCGGCCAGGTCGGTCATCCGCATCCGTCGGTCCGGGGACTCGGAGAGCACCACGAGGATCTCGTAGTCGTTGATCGCCAGGTCGTACTGCGCCAGTTCGCGGCCCAGCTGGTACTCCAGCAGCTTGCTGACCTCCAGATGGGCACGCCAGAAGCGCTGTTCACGGGCGGTCAGCCAGGGGGCGTCGTCCTCCGTGGCAGCGGCCGGCAGCTCCGTCGGCTCGTCAGCGTGCGTATCCATATCGACAGCATACCCGGAATTGTTCAATCTTCTACAATCTCGCCCATGCCTAAGCGGCCGCCGGCGCCGGGGCGGCCATGGTCCGCACCTCGAGGAGCGAGGCCGAGTGGCGCTCCGCCTCGAAGGCCGCGAAGCCGCCGCGCAGGCCGAACAGCCGCTTGGAGAGCAGGATCCACAGGACGGCGGCGATGTTCACGATGGTGGTCGCGATCTTGATCGCCGAGACGTGGTGGCTCAGCTCGTACCCCTCGGGAATCAGGAACACGCCGGTGGCCACCACGGCCAGGTACTCCGCCCAGCGCTTGTTCAGCCACAGCCCGACGCCCTCGACGCCCTCGATCAGCGAGTAGACCGCCACCCCGAGGGCCACGAACACCAGGGTCTTCGGCTTGTAGTCGAAGGACTTGCGGATGGTGTCCACCACCGAGGCGTGCTCCAGGTCCCAGTGGAAGTGGTCGGCCACCGGCCTCAGTGTCGTCAGGTCGTGCTCGAAGAGCTGGCGCACCGCGTCCTGGCTGTTGGAGAACTTCCAGACGGCCCAGGCGATCAGCAGGCCGAGCACCGCGCGGAGCACCCGCTCCGCCGCCAGGAAGCGCAGCACGAAGAGCTCGCGCAGCGCCTTGCCGCGCGGCACCAGCGGGGCGTCGGACGCCGGGCCGCCGCCGTGCGGCGCGCCCAGCGAGAAGTCGCCGCAGCGCAGGCAGCGCCAGGCGTCGCCCATGGCGGTTGCGGCGTGCAGCCGGGAGCGCAGGTCGGGCTCGGTCGGTGCGTAGGTGATGTGGCCGCGCTTGGCGCAGGTACGGCGGTTCCAGTCGCGTGTGAACATGTGGTGCTTTCCCCCGTCGGGCCTTGATGGCTGCCGTGCGCCAGCAGGATAGCGATGCCCTCCGACGCCCGGCCACGGGTGTGACCATCGCTACCCGGCCCCGCTCCCCGTTCGCCCGAACGAGCGACACATAATGGGCGGCGGCTTGTGCTCTCCTTCACAAGCTCCCCCGTTCGCACTCCGCCCCCGTGAGGTAATCCCCGCCATGCAGAACAGCGCCGCGCACCGCCTGCGTCTCGTCTCCGCCCCCGAAGGCCTGTCCTTCATACTCCTGCTGGTCGGGGTGGTGCTGAAGGCGAACACCAGCTTCAACCCGGTCCCGGTGCTCGGCTGGGTCCACGGGATGCTGTTCATCGCCTACGTGGCCTTCCTCTACCTGGCCTGGCAGAAGCAGCGCTGGGACCTCAAGAAGGTGGCGCTGCTGTTCGTCCTCTCGGTGCTCCCGACCGGCGGCTTCTTCGCCGAGCGGATGCTCGCCAAGGAGGAGAAGGGGCAGTTCGCGGCCGAGGCCGCATAGCCGGTCCTGGCAGGTGGGCGGTCCACCATGCGGGCGCGGGCCGGAGGCCGCTCGGGCCGCCGGTACGGTGTGGGACGTGGCCAAACCCCTCTCGCTCGACTTCGACCCGATCGCCCGCGCCGACGAGCTGTGGACGCAGCGCTGGGGTCGGGTGCCCGCGATGGCGGCGATCACCTCCGTGATGCGCGCCCACCAGATCCTGCTGGCCCGGGTGGACGCGGTGGTCAAGCCCTACGGCCTGACCTTCGCCCGCTACGAGGCGCTGGTGCTGCTCACCTTCAGCCGGACCGGCGAGCTGCCGCTCTCCAAGATCGGCGAGCGGCTGATGGTCCATCCGACCAGCGTGACCAACACGGTGGACCGGCTGGAGAAGTCCGGGCTGGTCTCCCGCCGCCCCAACCCGCTGGACGGGCGAGGGGTGCTGGCCACCATCACCCCGCGCGGCCGGGAGGTGGTGGAGCGGGCCACCCGGGAGCTGATGGCGATCGAGTTCGGTCTGGAGGCCTACGACGAGGGGCAGTGCCGACAGGTGTTCGACCTGCTCAAGCCGTTGCGGGTGGCCGCCGGGGACTTCGCCGAGGGGCGCGCCGAGGAGTCCTGAACAAAGCCGGTTACCCTCTACCGGAGCCCCTTGTCTAGTGAAGGCTGTCGACCAATGAAGCCCACCCCCCTGCTGGCCTGGTACCGCGCCCTGGCCATCGCCACCGGCTGCGCGCTGCTGATCTTCTGCGGCTTCATGATCGCGAAGTACGGCTTCGACGTCGCCCAGAACGCCACCATGTACGTGGCGATGCTGCACGGCTACCTGTACATCGGGTACTTCATCGTGACCTTCCTGCTGGGCCAGAAGCTCAAGTGGCCGCTGGGTCGCCTGATCTTCACGCTGGCGGCCGGCTGCATCCCGTTCGCCTCCTTCATCGCCGAGCGCCGGGTGGTCCGGGAGGCCGCGGCCGCCACCGCCCCGGCCGCCGCCAAGGAGCCGGTCAGCGCCTGACGACCGCACGCAGCACCCGCGAACCCCCGCCACGGCGGGGGTTCGCGCGTTCGAGGGGCGAGACTGCCATCGACAATTACTAGGACGTCCGAGTAAATTGATAGGACGTCCTACTACTTGACCGGAGCGGAGCCCATGGACGCCGAGGAGATCGAGCAGGGCCGGCAGCGCTGGCAGCAGCGCTACGACCGGGCCCGCAAGCGCGACGCCGACTTCACCACCCTCTCGGGTGACGAGGTGCAGCCGGTCTACGGCCCGCCCGCCGACCAGTCCTACGAGGGCTTCGAGCGGATCGGCTGGCCGGGCGAGTACCCCTACACCCGCGGCCTGCACCCCACCGGCTACCGCGGCCGGACCTGGACCATCCGCCAGTTCGCCGGCTTCGGCAACGCCGAGCAGACCAACGAGCGCTACCGGATGATCCTGGAGGCGGGCGGCGGCGGCCTCTCGGTCGCCTTCGACATGCCGACCCTGATGGGCTACGACTCGGATGACGCCCGTTCGCTCGGCGAGGTCGGCCACTGCGGCGTGGCGATCGACTCGGCCGCCGACATGGAGGTGCTGTTCAACAGCATCCCGCTGGGCGACGTCACCACCTCGATGACGATCAGCGGCCCGGCCGTGCCGATCTTCTGCATGTACCTGGTGGCCGCCGAGCGCCAGGGGGTCGACCCGGGCGTGCTCAACGGCACCCTGCAGACCGACATCTTCAAGGAGTACATCGCGCAGAAGGAGTGGCTCTTCGCCCCCGAGCCGCACCTGCGCCTGATCGGCGACCTGATGGAGTACTGCGCGCAGGGCATCCCCGCCTACAAGCCGCTCTCCGTCTCCGGCTACCACATCCGCGAGGCCGGGGCCACCGCCGCCCAGGAGCTCGCCTACACCCTGGCCGACGGCTTCGCCTACGTGGAGCTGGGCCTCTCCCGCGGGCTGGACGTGGACGTCTTCGCCCCGGGCCTGTCGTTCTTCTTCGACGCGCACCTGGACTTCTTCGAGGAGATCGCCAAGTTCCGTGCGGCCCGCCGCATCTGGGCCCGCTGGCTGCGCGACCGGTACGGCGCGAAGACCGAGAAGGCGCAGTGGCTGCGCTTCCACACCCAGACCGCCGGTGTCTCGCTGACCGCCCAGCAGCCCTACAACAACGTGGTGCGCACCGCCGTGGAGGCGCTGTCCGCGGTGCTCGGCGGCACCAACTCGCTGCACACCAACGCCCTCGACGAGACCCTGGCGCTGCCCAGCGAGCAGGCCGCCGAGATCGCGCTGCGCACCCAGCAGGTGCTGATGGAGGAGACCGGGGTGGCCAACGTGGCCGACCCGCTGGGCGGTTCCTGGTACGTGGAGGCGCTGACCGACCGGATCGAGGCGCAGGCCGAGGAGATCTTCGCGAAGATCCTGGCCAAGGGCTCCGAGGACCACCCGATCGGCCCGATGACGGCCGGCATCCTGCGCGGGATAGAGGAGGGCTACTTCACCGGCGAGATCGCCGAGGCCGCCTTCCAGTACCAGCAGAAGGTGGAGAAGGGCGAGAAGCGGGTGGTGGGCGTCAACTGCTTCCCGGGCTCGGTCACCAAGGAGCTGGAGATCCTCCGGGTCAGCCACGAGGTGGAGCGGGAGCAGGTCCGGGCGCTGGGCGCGCGCAAGGCGGCGCGCGACGAGGCCGCGGTGCGCGCGGGGCTGGACGCGATGCTGGCCGCCGCCCGGGACGGCGCCAACATGATCCCGGCGATGCTGGACGCGGTGCGGGCCGAGGCCACCCTCGGGGAGATCTGCGACGTGCTGCGCAAGGAGTGGGGGATCTACCGGGAGCCGGCCGGCTTCTGAGTCGGTCGCTCCGAACGCAACCGCCGGGTCGGCCTCGCCGCCCGGCGGTTCGTCATGTCAGCATCCGGGGCAGCCGGGAACGAGGCCCTGGTTGAGCAGCAGGTCGATGAAGCGGCTGATCCAGTCGGGATCGGCCGGCTCGCCGATCACCAGCATCCGGTGCTCGACCGCGCCGGCGATGGTGTCGAAGATGATGTCGATCTGCTCGGCGATCTCCACGGCGTCGCCCTCGGCCGGTATCTCGCCGCGGGCCACCGCGTGGGCCAGGCCCTCGTGCACCAGCCGCTTCTGCGGGTCGACGATGTGCTCGCGGATCCGCCGGCGCAGCTGCGGGTCGCGGCTGCCCTCGGCGAACAGCGCGAGCAGCGCGGCCTGGCTCTCCGGGCGGGCCAGCAGATCGGCGAACTGCGTGACCACGTCGGCGATGTCGGCCCGCAGGCTGCCCCGGTCGGCGATCGACAGTTCGTCGAAGAGGCTCGCCACTGCGTCCACCACCAGCTCGTTCTTGGACGGCCAGCGGCGGTAGAGGGTGGTCTTGGCGACACCGGCCCGCACTGCGACATCGCCCATGGTCAGGCCACCCCAGCCGAGGTCGGCCAGGGCCTCGCGGGTGGCGTCGAGGATGGCGCGGTCCGCGGCGGCACTGCGCGGGCGGCCTTTTGCACGGGGTGGCGCAGGCTGGGTCGCGGGCTGCGGGGTGGGGGCCACCGCGTCTCCTCATTGGTACTGGTCAGTAGCTTGGGTGGGGAACTGCCACGGTAGCCGCACCGGGCCGGGCGGCGGAAGTCGTCGTCGAAAGTGGGCCACGTCACGTCGGCGAGCGCCGGGTGGGGGTTGCGCCCCGGGGGATCGAGGGAGATACGCTACGACCTGTAGCGAATAGAGCGACAACCACGCGCCGGCCCTGTGGGAGGGGCGGGCGCGGCAGCGCGGGTGGGGATCCGCGCGAGAGGCTCAGCTACCGGGGGCGTCCGCGGCTTTTCCTCGCGGATGGCGCCCGGCACCGGCGCGGACGGGGGAGGATGGTGCCATGCAGCCACGGAACACGCATCTGAACAGCGCCGCCCTGCGCGGCGCGGTCGACCTCGCCGCGGTGAAGGCGGCCGGGGAGGCCGCCCAGAAGGCCGAGCAGGCCCGCGCCGAACGCGCCCGTCAGGCCGCCGCCGGGGGCGACGGGGAGAGCGCCCCGGCGGCCGGCTATCCGCTGGTGATCGACGTCACCGAGGAGACCTTCGAGGCCGAGGTCGTGCAGCGCTCCACCGAGGTTCCGGTGGTGATCGACTTCTGGGCCGAGTGGTGCGGTCCGTGCAAGCAGCTCAGCCCGATCCTGGAGCGGCTCGCCGAGGAGTACGCCGGCCGGATCGTGCTCGCCAAGATCGACGTGGACGCCAACCAGCTGATCGCCCAGCAGTTCGGTATCCAGGGCATCCCGGCCGTGATGGCGGTGGTGGCGGGCCAGCTGGTGCCGCTCTTCCAGGGTGCGGAGAACGAGGCCAACGTCCGCCAGGTGCTGGACCAGCTGATCATGGTGGCCGAGCAGCGCTTCGGCGTCGTCGGCGGCACGGCCGGTACGGTCGGCGCGGGTGCCCCGGCGGCCCCGGCCGCGCCCGGCGACCCGGCGCTGAACGCCGCCCACGAGGCGCTGGACCGCGGCGACCTGGGCGGCGCGATCCAGGCCTACCAGAACGTGCTGGACGAGCAGCCGGGCAACACCGAGGCCCAGCTCGGCCTGGCCCAGGCCGAGCTGCTGCGCCGGGTGGAGGGCTTCGACGCCCAGGCGGTGCGGACCGCGGCGGCGGACAACCCCTCCGATGTGCGGGCCCAGCTGGACGCGGCCGACCTGGAGCTGGTGGGCGGCCATGTCGAGGACGCCTTCGGACGGCTGCTGGACGCCGTGGGCCGGACCGCCGGCGCCGACCGGAACGTCGCCCGGGTGCGTCTGCTGGAGCTGTTCGAGGTGATCGGCCCGGACGATCCGCGGGTGACGGCGGCGCGCAGCGCGCTGGCCCGGCTGCTCTTCTGACGTCCGGTCGGACCGTCCCTGGGTGCCGCCGGTGGCACGGCGGGTGACCTGCGGTGTCGTCAGAGACAAGGCGACAAAGGGCGACCCGGACGAGGGGTTATCAAATCTTGACAACACCCGCGCATCATCACCTCAGGTGACGGTGTGCGGGTGTTTCATTCCTGTTTCCAGCAGATTTCTCCGAGCCTGCCGCCGAGTTTCGTCACTCTGCGTCAATGTCATGGCCGGTTCATGATCATCATCACCAAATGTTGGATTACCCGTCAGTAAGGCGCCTCTTGTGCTTCGGCCAGGATTCCAGCACGATCGGCGACGCCCGGTCCCTCACTTCATCCCCCGGCAGCTTGCCGGACACCTGGAGTGCGGGATCCCCACCGGGTAACCGCCGGACCCGTTCGGCGGTTGAGAGGGCAGGGGGGTGTCCGCGTCCCACCGCGGTTCCTGTCCTCGTTCCGGTCACGCGACCCCGCGTGCCCGGCTGGTTGTCGCTCGGGGGGTGAACACCGGTTGTCGGCTCGCTGTTTACCGGTGCTCGTCGCCACCGAGGACGTAGCTCTTCTCCCATCCCCGGCCGGTCCCTCCGGCCGCCCGGAGATGTACGTCCGAGAAGGAGGACTCGCATGTCCAAGACTTATGGCAAGACCCGCTGGAAGCGCTTCGCCCTCGTGATGGTGCCCAGCATCGCCGCCACCGCCGGTATCGGCATCAGCATCGCGCAGAGCACCCTGGCCGCCTCGTTCGCCGTCTCCGGCCAGCAGTTCAAGGTCACCGTCAACCACCTGCGCGGCTCGAACTTCGCGCAGTTCGGTTCGGTCGACGTCCAGGCCGACGGCAAGACCGCGCACCCCGTGGCCGTCTCGGCGTTCGACAAGGCCACCCTCCACGACATGTGCCAGTCCGTGGTCACCGACCTGGGCCCGCTCGGCAAGTGGACGCTGCAGCTGCACGCGGGTGGTGCCCCCGAGCAGAACCCGACCGACGACCAGAACAGCTACGACCCGTCGAGCGACCCGACTCAGATCCAGGCCAGCAACCTGCTGATCGACATGACCGACCTGAACGCGGACGCGACCTTCCACTCGATCAACATCGGCCAGGACGCGTCCACCCTGCCGGGCAGCGCCGCCCAGGGCTACAAGGACATCAAGGGCGGCGGCCTGCCGACCGGAGCCATGGGCTTCGCCCAGTCCGCCCCCAAGGCCGAGCTGCACAACGTCCAGCAGACCGCCTGGGCCACCTCGGCGGGCACCTTCAAGCTCCCCGGCCTGAAGCTGAACATCTCGCAGGGCGCCAACGAGTGCTACTGATCCGGATCTGACGGTCCGTCCGGCCGGGTCACAGCGCCGGGCGGCACCGACGGAACGGAACCGGGACCGCGACCGCGGACCCGTTGGGCAGGGGGCGGCTGTTTCGAGCCGTCCCCTGGCCGCACACCCAGAGTCTTCACCCTCGGACAGATCCGCGAGGAGTTCCATCGTGACCACCGCAACTGCCAACCTTCAGCCCGACGGCGCCGACCGCTCAGTCCCGCTGGGAGTGCGGTTCCGCGCCTGGCGCCGCAGCCGGCCGTTCTGGGGCGGCATGGTCGCGGTCCTCGCCGGTGTCCCGATCCTGTACTTCCCGTACGCGCACCTCAGCCTGGGCGGGCTCAGCATCGCGATGGCGACCACCGCGGGAGCCGGTTCGCTGGTCATCGGGCTGCTGCTGATGCTGCTCGGCGTGGCCGCCTGGTTCCAGCCGATGAGCCGGGTGTTCTGCGGGGTCGGCGTCACCATCCTGACCCTGATCTCGATCCCGGTCTCCAACCTGGGCGGCTTCGGGACGGGCCTGATCCTGGGCCTGATCGGCGGCGGCCTGCTCTGCGCCTGGACTCCGCTGACCGAGGAGCAGCTGGCCGCGCACGCCGAGGCGGAGGCCTTCCGGCGCCCGGTCGAGGAGAAGCTCGGCACCCGCTGGGCGGGCGATGGCACCGCGCCGGCCGGGCTGGCGCAGTCGGTGGCCGCCGGGGAGGCGGCCAGTGGGCAGGCCGACGGGGCGCCTGCCGAGTCCGCCGCCACCGGGGCGGCTCAGGCCGAGCAGACGGGAGCGGACGAGTGAGCGGGAGCGACAACCAAGCCGAGCCGGCCCAGCCCGACCGGCGCCGCGGCTCCGGCCGGCATGCCGCGCCGCGGGTGCGGGGCCGGAACCGGGCCAAGCTGCTGGGCGCCGCCGCGGTGCCGACCGCGCTGCTGATGGCCGCCACCGTGGCCCCCGAGCTGGCCCACGCGGCGACCGCCGGCAGCGCGGCCAACTGCACCCCCGCGACCACCCCGGCCACCACCGTCACCCCGGTGCCCAAGAGCTCGCTCACGCCGCTGCCCGGGCCCAGCACGCCCGCCGCCGCGGGGGGCCAGACCGCGGGCGGCAAGCCGAGCGCCGCCACCGGGGGCGGCCAGGCGGCCGCTCCCGCCGGAGCCTCCGGCCAGTCGGGCGCCGCTGCCGGGGGCGCCCAGTCGGCTCCGGCCACCGGCACCAAGCCGGCCGGCGCCGCCGAGCCCGCTGCCGCCAAGCCCGCTGCCGCCAAGCCCGCTGCCGCCGTGCCCGCCGGCGCCGCCAAGCCCGCCGCTGCCCCGGCCAGCGCCGCCCAGCAGCAGGCCGCCACCAACGTGACCCGGCAGGCGGTGCAGACCGCCGCCACCCAGCCGGGCACCGCGCAGAGCCAGGACCTGATCGGGAGCATCCTGGGCGGCATCGCCGGGATCTTCGACCCGGGCCACCAGAACCAGCAGAACCCGCCGAGCCCGTCCAGCAGCCCGAGCCCGAGCGGCACCTCGTCGCCGAGCAGCGCCGCGAGCCCGAGCGGCGCCCCGACGGCGGGGAACTCCCCGACCGCGGCGAGCTCCCCGGCCGCCCCGGCGCCCCGGGACGCCGTCCCGGTGGCACCCGGTGCCACCCCGAGCGGCACTGTCACGAGCCCGTCGGCCGCCGCATCCTCGGACGGCCCTGGCGCGCCCCCCAGCGACTCGGCCACCGCGTCACCGTCCCCGAGCGACTCCGCCTCGCCGACCGGCACCCCCTCGCCCTCCGCGGTCGCCTCGGCCCTGGCGAACGGCGACACCCGCCCGCTCTGCCCGGTGGACACCAGCAAGCTGACCGCGTCGGGCGCGCTGACCGGCAATGTGGTGCCGGACCAGAGCTGGACCCTGCACACCACCAAGCTGTCGCTCTACGGCGCGGTCTTCGGCGGTGTCTACGAGGTGCACAGCCCGACCCGCACCTACCGGGTGCTCAAGTTCACCGTCTCCTCGGTGGACATCGACAATCTCGACATGTCGACGGTCGAGGACACCGCGGCCGGCGGCAACCAGGCCAAGACCTTCCATGTGAAGGGCGGCCCGAACACCACCTCGACCATGCGCAACGGCCCGATCACCATGTACGTGGAGAGCCTCAGCGGCCAGCTGGCCTCGCTGTACGGCATCCCGCTGCCGCCGCTGGGTACCATCACGCTCACCCCGGACACCCTGCCGCAGTGGCTCTACAACCTGATCGGCGCCATCCCGATCCCGATCGACATGGCGCTGACCGGTGTCAAGGCGGTGCAGGCCGGCCAGTTCGGCGGTGACCTGCACATCCCGGGGATGCACCTCTACAACGACGACCAGCCCTACGACGGGCTCTGACCGACAAACGCGGTGGGCCCCGCCGGTGTCAACCACCGGCGGGGCCCACTGACGTGTCCGGGGTCAGTGACCGACCCGGGAGCCCAGGTGGTGCACCTGGACCATGTTGGTGTTGCCCGGGATGCCGGGCGGTGAGCCGGCGGTGACGATCACCGTCTCGGCCGCGCCGAGCCGCTTCATGCTGAGCAGTTCCTGGTCGACCTGGAGCACCATCTCGTCGGTGGTTTCGACCTGCTCGGTCACATAGGCCTCCACGCCCCAGCTCAGCGACAGCTGGTTGCGGGTGGCCGAGTCCGGGGTGAAGGCGATCACCGGGATCGGCGAGCGGTAGCGGGAGAGCCGGCGGGCGGTGTCACCCGACTTGGTGAAGGCCACCAGCGCCTGGGCGTTCAGGAAGTCGCCCAGCTCGCAGGCGGCGCGGGCCACCGAACCGCCCTGGGTGCGCGGCTTGCGGCCCGGGTTGAGCGGCTGCAGGCCCTGGGAGAGCAGTTCCACCTCGGCCTGCTCGGCGATCCGGCTCATCGTCTTGACGGTCTCGACCGGGTACTTGCCGACGCTGGACTCGGCCGACAGCATCACGGCGTCCGCGCCGTCCAGGATGGCGTTGGCCACGTCCGACACCTCGGCGCGGGTCGGCCGGGAGGCGTGGATCATCGACTCCATCATCTGGGTGGCGACGATGACCGGCTTGGCGTTGCGGCGGGCCAGCGTGATCAGCTTCTTCTGGACCAGCGGCACCTTCTCCAGCGGGTACTCCACCGCCAGGTCGCCGCGGGCCACCATGATCGCGTCGAAGGCGAGGACGATCTCCTCCATCGCCTCGACGGCCTGCGGCTTCTCGATCTTGGCGATCACCGGCACCCGGATGCCGACCTCGTCCATGACCTTGTGCACGTCGTCGATGTCGGCGGCGTTGCGCACGAAGGAGAGCGCGACCATGTCGACGCCGAGGCGGAGCGCGAAGCGCAGGTCGTCCTTGTCCTTCTCGGACAGGGCCGGCACGTTGACGGCCGCCCCGGGCAGGTTGATGCCCTTGTTGTTGGAGAGCACCCCGCCCTCGACCACCACGGTCTTCACCCGCGGGCCGTCGACGCTGACGACCTCCAGGGCGATGACGCCATCGTTGATCAGGATCGGGTCGCCGGGCTTCACGTCGCCGGGCAGGCCCTTGTAGGTGGTGCCGCAGATGTGCTGGTCACCGGGGACGTCTTCGGTGGTGATGGTGAACGTGTCGCCGTTGTCAACGGTCACCGGGCCGTTGGCGAAGGTCGCCAGACGGATCTTGGGGCCCTGCAGGTCGGCCAGCACACCGATGGTGCGGCCGGTGTCCTCGGCCACCTGGCGGACCTTCAGGTACCGCTCCTCGTGCTCCGAGTGGGAGCCGTGGCTCATGTTGAGCCGGGCGACGTTCATGCCCGCCTCGACAATGGCCTTCAACTGTTCATACGAGTCCGTCGCCGGACCCAGGGTGCAGACAATTTTTGCTCGGCGCATATCGATGATCCTATCCGTATGAGTTAATCCCGGAACGGGGGACGAGCCGTTGGCCCCGGCCATTAACCCTGGTGGACCACGGTGTACGCCTGCTGGGCAATCTCCAGTTCCTCGTCGGTCGGCACCACCGCGACCACTACTCGCGAGTATTCCGGTGAGATCACCCGAGCCTGGTCGGAACGCACCGAGTTGAGCTCCGGATCGACCTCGATCCCCAGCTCGGTCAGGCCTGCGCAGGCGGCGGCCCGCACCGGCGCGGCGTTCTCGCCCACGCCTGCGGTGAAGACGATCGCGTCCACCCGGCCGAGCACCGCGTAGTAGCCGCCGAGGTACTTGCGCAGCCGGTGCACATAGGCGTCGAAGGCGAGCCTGGCGGCCTGGTCGCCGTCCTCGGCCCGCCGCATGATCTCGCGCATGTCGTTCTCGCCGCACAGCCCGAGCAGGCCGCTGCGGCGGTTCAGCAGGTCGTCGATCTCGTCGATGGAGAGCCCGCCGACCCGGTGCAGATGGAACACCACGCCCGGGTCGATGTCACCCGAACGGGTGCCCATCACCAGGCCCTCCAGCGGGGTCAGGCCCATCGAGGTGTCCATGCAGACCCCGCCGGCCACCGCGGCCGCGGAGGCGCCGTTGCCCAGGTGCAGCACGATCACATTGACCTCGGCCGGGTCCTTGCCGAGCAGCCGGGCGGTGGCCCGGGAGACGTACTGGTGCGAGGTGCCGTGGAAGCCGTAGCGCCGCACCCGGTGCTCGTCGGCGACCGCGGTGTCGATCGCGTAGCGGGCCGCGTAGTCCGGAATGGTGGTGTGGAAGGCGGTGTCGAAGACGGCCACCTGCGGCAGGTCGGGGCGCAGCGCCCGGGCCACCTCGATGCCGGTGATGTTGGCGGGGTTGTGCAGCGGGGCCACCGGGACCAGCCGGCGGATCTCCTTCAGCACCTCGTCGGTGATCACGGTCGGTGCGGTGAACCGCTTGCCGCCGTGCACCACCCGGTGGCCGATCGCGGCCAGCTCCGGGGAGTCCAGGCCGACACCGTCGGCGGCCAGTTCGGCGGCCACCGCTTTGAGCGCGGCCGCGTGGTCGGCGAAGACCCGCTCCGACTCGCGCCGCTCGCCGTGGACCGGGGTGTGCACCAGCCGACCGGTGCGCTCGCCGATCTTCTCCACCAGGCCGACCGCCAGCCGCCGGCCGTCCAGCATCTCGATCAGCTGGTACTTGACCGACGAGGAGCCGGCGTTGAGCACCAGGATCCGGGTCGCCTCACGCACCGCCGAACTCCTTGACACCGTCGATCTCCTTGGCGGCCTGGATGGCGGTGATCGCCACCGTGTTGACGATGTCCTGCACCAGCGCGCCGCGGGACAGGTCGTTGACCGGCTTGCGCAGGCCCTGCAGCACCGGGCCGACCGCCACCGCGCCGGCCGAGCGCTGCACCGCCTTGTAGGTGTTGTTGCCGGTGTTGAGGTCCGGGAAGACCAGCACGGTGGCCCGCCCGGCGACCTCGGAGCCCGGCAGCTTGGTGGCGGCCACCTGCGGGTCGACGGCGGCGTCGTACTGGATCGGGCCCTCCACCAGCAGGTCGGGGCGGCGCTCGCGGATCAGCTCGGTGGCCTTGCGGACCTTGTCCACGTCGACGCCCGAGCCGGAGCTGCCGGTGGAGTAGGAGAGCATCGCCACCCGAGGCTCGACCCCGAACTGGGCGGCGGTCTCGGCGGACCGGATGGCGATGTCGGCCAGCTGCGGGGCGTCCGGGTCGGGGTTGACCGCGCAGTCGCCGTAGACCAGCACCCGGTCGGCCAGGCACATGAAGAAGACCGAGGAGACGATCGAGGCGCCCGGCGAGGTCTTGATCACCTCGAAGGCGGGGCGGATGGTGGCGGCGGTGGAGTGCACCGAGCCGGAGACCATGCCGTCGGCGATGCCCTCCTGGACCATCAGGGTGCCGAAGTAGCTGACGTCGGTGACCACGTCCAGGGCCAGTTCGACGGTCATGCCCTTGTGCGCGCGCAGCTCGGCGTAGCGCTGGGCGAACCGGCGGCGCAGCGGCGAGGTGGCCGGGTCGACGATCCACAGCCGGGCCCGGTCGGCCGGCTCCACCGGCTCGGCCGGCTCCGGCAGTGAGATGCCCAGGCTCGCCGCCTTGCGCCGGACGGCGTCCTCCGGGCCGAGCAGGGTCAGGTCGCAGATGTTGCGGCGCAGCAGGATCTCGGCGGCGCGCAGCACCCGCTCCTCGGTGCCCTCCGGCAGCACCACGTGCCGGCGGTCGGTGCGGGCCCGTTCCAGCAGCTCGTGCTCGAACATCATCGGGGTCACCCGGTCCGACCGGCCCAGCTCGATCCGGCTGGTCAACTCGGCGGAGTCGACGTGCAGTTCGAACAGGCCCAGGGCGATCTCGGCCTTCCGCGGGCTGGCGGCGCCGAGCCGGCCCTCGATGTGGGTGAGCGCCGCGGCGGTCGGCCAGCTGCCCTCGTGCACCACGGCCACCGGGGTGCCGGGGGCCAGCCGGGCGGCCAGCGCCAGCACGTCGGGGCCCGGGTGCTGGTCCAGCGTCAGCAGCACGCCGGCCAGCGGCGGGGCGCCGGCCGCGTGTGCGGCCAGCGAGCCGATCAGCAGGTCGGCCCGGTCCCCGGGGGTGACCACCAGGGCGCCCTCGGTCAGCGCGCCGAGGAAGGCCGGCAGCATCGCCCCGCCGAAGACGAAGCCGCGGACGTCCCGGGCCAGCCCGGCGGCGTCGCCCAGCAGCACCTCGGCCCCGGTCGCCTCGACCAGCTGGGCCACCGTCGGGGCGGCCAGCGCCGGCTCCTCGGGGATCACGTAGACCGGCTCCGGCAGCTTGCCGGCGAGTCCGAGCAGCACCTGCGACTCGGCGCTCGGCAGCACCCGGTTGGCGATCGTCGCCAGTATCGAGCAGCCCAGGTCGGCGTAGGCGCGGTGGGCGTTGAGCACCTCGGCGGTGACGGTCTGCTGGTCCTTCTGCTGGCCGCCGACCACCGGCAGCACCAGGGCGCCGAACTCGTTGGCCAGCCGGGCGTTGAAGGCCAGCTCGTCGGGGATGTTGGTGTCGGCGAAGTCGGTGCCGAGCACCAGGACCGCCTCGCACTTGCGCTCCAGGGCGCGGAACCGCTCGACCAGCACCGAGACCAGCTCGTCCTGGCCCAGGGTGGCGGCCAGCGCGGCCGCCTCCTCGTAGCTGAGCCCGTAGAGCTCGCTGGCCGGCAGGTCCACCCGGTAGCGGGAGCGCAGCAGTTGCAGCATGTGGTCGGCCCGCCCCGGCGCGTCGGTGTGCACCAGCGGGCGGAACACCCCGACCCGGTCCACCTGGCGGCTCAGCAGTTCCATGACCCCGAGCTCGACCGCCTGCCGGCCGTCCCCCCGGTCGATCCCGGTCACGTACACACTGCGTGCCACGCGTGCTACCCCGTTCCGTCCGATTCCTCAGGCCCCAGCGGGCCGGGTCGCTTCGACCATACCTTCGCAGCCGGGTCAGGCGTTCGCATGTGCAGTGGCCGGTCGGGGCAAGGGACGAAGATCACTTGGGGGCCGGGATGATGCCGCTCAGCCACTTGAAGGACGGCACCACCAGCGGCCGCCAGGTGGACATCAGGTGCGCCCCGGTGGTCTCGATCGGGGTGACCGACGTCGGCGGCTTGGCGGCCTGCTGCAGCGCGGTGGCGTCCGGCAGGCCGTCGGTCTTGCGGCCGCTCACCCAGAGCGAGACGTTCGGCGGGGTGGCGGCGTGGGTGAGCAGGTAGAGCGGGTTGGAGGTCTGGCTCAGCTTGGGGTCCTTGGCGGTCAGCGAGTCGCTCTCCCCACTCGGGTCGTTGTAGCCGGACATGGCGATCGCGGCCCGGTACCGGTCCGGGTGGCCCAGGGCGAGCAGCGCCGCGCAGTGCGCGCCGGCCGAGTAGCCGGCCACCGCCCACTGGTCGGGGGAGGCGGTGGTGCGGAAGTTGTCCAGGACCATCTGCGGCACGTCGCGGGACAGCCAGGTCTCGGCGTTGACCTTGCCGGGGACGTCCGCGCAGCCGGTGTCGGCGTTCTGCAGCAGGTTGACCCGCGGGGTGACCAGGATGAACGGGGTGATCTGGCCGGACTTCATCAGCGGCGCGAGCTGCTGGGTGACGTTCATGCCGGTGGCGCCGTACCAGGTGCTGGTGCTGCCGGGGTAGCCGGCCAGCAGCTCGACCACCGGGAAGTTCTTGTCCTTGTACGCCGGGTCGTCGTACTGCGGCGGCGTCCAGACCAGCACCTCGCCGTCCACTCCGGAGAGCCGGCCCTTCAGGTCGGTCTCCTTGACGTCCCGCGGCACCGCGTCGGAGCTGGGCGCGTGGAAGGAGGCGACCACCTTGGGGGTGCCGGACTTCTGGTCGCCCGCCAGGCCGTTGTCCTTGGGCGGCACCGGTACCGAGCGGACGTGGCTGGTGGTGCCGAGCAGGTCGTCCCAGTTGGCATACAGCTGGTTGTCGTCGTTCACCCAGGTGAACACCACCGCAATGGCAGTGAACTGGCAGAAAAGGACGGTTGCGAACGAGCCGAGGTAGCCCAGCGGGGTGGCACCGCCCGTGCGGCGGCCCCGGCCGCGTCGGCGGCCGCCGAGGGCCTCCGCGTGGCCGCCCCGGCCGCGTCCCCAGTACGCCAGGGCCAGGGCTATCGAGGCCGCGAAGAGGACGATGGTCAGGATGAAGAAGGGCGTGCCGGTCAGTTCCACGAGAGCAAAGACTGCCAGTACGGGTGTTCGGTTGCGTAACTGGGAGAGCGCTGGGAATCAGGCTGGGAGCAACCAGAGGGTGGCGAGCGGCGGAATGATCAGCTCCGCGCTCTGCGGCTGGTCGTTCCAGGCGATGCTCTCGGCCTTGATCGGCGCGGCGTTGGCCACCCCGCTGCCGCCGAACCGCGGATCGTCGGTGTTGAGCAGTTCGCGCCAGAGCTGGTCGGTGCCGGCCAGCTTGGGCAGCCCGATCCGGTGGCCGTGCCGGACCACGGGGGAGAAGTTGCAGACGACCACCAGCGGCGTGCCGTCGGCGGCGTAGCGGACGAAGGCGAGCAGGTTGTCCTCGGCCGCGCCGGCGTCCAGCCAGCGGAAGCCGGCGGGCCGGGTGTCCTGCTCCCAGAGCGCGGGGACGTCCAGGTAGCTCCGGTTCAGTGCGGCGACCAGCCGGCGCACCCCGAGGTGGTCCTCGGCGGCCGGCCAGCCCTCGTCCAGCACCCACCACTGCGGTCCCTGCTCGTGGTGGAACTCCGCGCCCTGCGCGAACTCCTGGCCCATGAACAGCAGTTGCTTGCCCGGGTGGGCCCACATGAAGCCCAGGTACGCCCGGTGGTTGGCGCGCTGCTGCCACCAGTCGCCGGGCATCTTGCTCACCAGCGCCCGCTTGCCGTGCACCACCTCGTCGTGCGAGATCGGCAGCACGTAGTTCTCCGAGTAGGCGTACACCATCGAGAAGGTGATCTCGTTGTGGTGGTACTTGCGGTGCACCGGCTCCTTGGACATGTAGACCAGCGAGTCGTGCATCCAGCCCATGTTCCACTTCAGGCCGAAGCCCAGACCGCCGCTGTCGGTGGGGCGGGTGACGCCGTCCCAGGCGGTGGACTCCTCGGCGACGGTGACGACGCCGGGGCAGCGGCGGTAGACGGTGGCGTTCATCTCCTGGAGGAACCGCACCGCGTCCAGGTTCTCCCGGCCGCCGAACTGGTTGGGCGCCCACTCGCCGTCGGCCCGCGAGTAGTCGAGGTAGAGCATGGAGGCGACGGCGTCGACCCGCAGGCCGTCGATGTGGAACTCCTCGCACCAGTAGACCGCGTTGGCGACCAGGAAGTTGCGCACCTCGGTGCGGCCGTAGTCGAAGGTCAGGGTGCCCCAGTCGGGGTGCTCGGCGCGGCGCGGGTCGGCCGGCTCGTAGAGCGGCTCGCCGTCGAACCGGGCCAGCGCGAAGTCGTCCTTGGGGAAGTGGGCCGGCACCCAGTCCATGATCACGCCGATGCCGGCCCGGTGCAGCGCGTCCACCAGGTGGCGGAAGTCGTCGGGCGAGCCCAGCCGCGACGTGGGCGCGTAGAACCCCGACACCTGGTAGCCCCACGACCCGCCGAACGGATGCTCCAGCAGCGGCATGAACTCCACATGCGTGAAGTTCAACTCCCGTAGGTACGCGGGGAGTTCAACCGCCAACCGGCGGTAGTCCAGGCCGGGGCGCCAGGACGGCAGGTGCACCTCGTAGACGGACATCGGCTCGCGGTGGTGGTGGGCCTCGGCGCGCTTGGCCAGCCACTCGGCGTCGCCCCAGACGTAGTCGGAGTCGGCGACCACCGAGGCCGTCTCCGGCGGCAGCTGGGCCTGCCGGGCCAGCGGGTCGGCCTTCTGCCGCAGCTGCCCGTCCCGGCCGCGGATCTCGAACTTGTACCGGGTGCCGACCGGCAGGTGCGGCACGAACAGCTCCCAGACCCCGCTGGCGCCCAGCGAGCGCATCGGGAACCCGGTGCCGTCCCAGTGGTTGAAGTCGCCCACCAGCCGGACCCCGACGGCGTTCGGCGCCCAGACCGCGAAGCCGATCCCGGCCACCCCGGCCACGGTGCGCCGGTGCGCGCCCAGGGCCTGCCAGAGCCTCTCGTGCCGGCCCTCCCGGATCAGGTGCAGGTCCAGCTCGCCCAGGGTGGGCGGCAACCGGTAGCCGTCCTCCTGGGGCAGCGGTTCGCCGCCCGGGTAGCTCACCAGCAGCCGGTAGGCGGGGATCGCCGAGCCCGGCAGCAGCCCGGTGAAGAGGCCGCCCTGCTGGTGGGTCAGCTCGGCCGGGCCGTAGGCGGTCTCCACGGTGACCCGCTCGGCCAGCGGGCGAAGCACCCGGATGGCCGTCCCCCCGGTGGTCGGATGGGCACCGAGCAGTGCGTGCGGGTCGTGGTGCGCGCCGCTCACCAGCCGCTCGATCTCGGCGGGCGGCAGCGGCGCCTCGGCGAGCCGCAGCACCGGACCGTCCACCGCCGGGGCCTCGATGGCCGGGACTGCCGGCGCCTTCGGGACGACCGGCACGGGCGCCGACCGGCCCCCGCCCCGGCTCCGACGGTTCGGCTGACCCGGCTGACCGGCCTGGTGTGCCGCCTGGGCTCGGCCGCCGCCGCTGCCCGGGCGGCCCGGCAGGAAGGTGGCGGGCACGTTCGGGGTGGGGCGGTCGAGCGGGGCCACGGCTGGATCCTCCTGGGACGGCTACGGAACGGGCGGGGCAATTGCTCTGACCATAGGTCAGATCGCGGTGGCGAGCCTGTGGATGGCGGTCAGTGGGATCGGCAGCCAGCTGGGCCGGTGCCGGGCCTCGTAGACCACCTCGTAGACCGCCTTGTCGATCTCCAGGGCCCGCAGCAGCTCCGGGCAGGCCGCCGGATCGGTGCCGCCGGCCGCCGTGTAGCCGGCGCAGTAGGCGGTGCGGTTGCGGGCCGCCCAGCTGGCCGCCAGATGGGCCAACTGGGGGTCCGGCTGCGGTGCGCCGGCCAGCAGGTGGGCGGCCGCGTAGTCGAAGGAGCGCAGCATCGCCGCCACGTCCCGCAGGGCCGGTTGCGGCAGCCGCCGCTCGGCCACCGACTTGGCCGGCTCGCCCTCGAAGTCCAGCAGCACCCAGCCGTGCGGGGTGCGCATCGCCTGGCCCAGGTGCAGGTCGCCGTGGATCCGCTGCACCATCAGGCCGGTCAGGTGGTCCGCCGTCAGCTGCTGGAAGGCGGCGTGCAGGGCCGGCCGGTAGCGCCGCAGCGCGGGCACCGCGGCGGCGGCCACGTCCAGCCGCTCGGCCATCCCGGTGGCCAGCCGCCCGGTCTGCTCGCGGTCCAGCCGGGCCACCGGCAGCGCGCGGGCCAGCACCCGGTGCACCTCGGCGGTGGCCCGGCCGAGCCGGTGCGCCTCCACCGCGAAGTTGCCCGGACTGGGGTCGCCCTTGAGCCGGGCCACCTGGTCCAGGGCCAGCTCCCAGCCGTCCTCCGCGTCCGGTAGGAACCGCTGCAGCAGGCCCAGGGTGGCCGGCTCGGAGCCGGCCATCCGGCTCTCGAACCAGGCCGCCACCCGGGGGATCCGGGTGCTGCCGGCCCTGGAGAGCGCCAGCGAGAGCTCCAGGTCGGGGTTGGTGCCGGGGCTGATCCGGCGGAACAGCTTGAGGATGAACGCGGTGCCGAAGATGACCGAGGTGTTGGACTGCTCGGCGGTGCCGGCCCGGCCCAGCAGATCGCTCGGCAGGCCGGGGCCGGGGGTGCGGCGGAACGCCAGCGGGCCGAACCGGTCGGCGGTGGCCAGGTGGGCGAGCAGCCGGCCGGTCAGCTCCGGGTCGTGCACCGCGTCGTAGAGCGCCGCGCCGTCGTACGGGCCGTGGGTCAGGCTGCCGAGCGAGGCCTCGGGCAGCAGGTCGGCCGGTGCCTCGGCCCGCAGGCCGAGCAGTAGTTGGTAGAGGTCGGACTGCTCGCCGTGCTCCACCCTGAGCAGCAGGTGCAGCATCGCCGGGTCGCCGGTCACCAGCGGGGTCGCGGTGACCGGGCGCAGGCCGGTGATCGCCTGGCCCTTGCCGGCGTACCAGCGCTGGCCGGGCAGCCAGTCGGCGATCATCGGCAGCGCGGCCTCGACCAGCTCGCCGACCGCCAGGGAGGTGCTGCCGCGCGGTCTGTCGGTGTGCCCGGACTGCCCGCCGACGCCGCGGCCCGCGCCGCCGGCACCGTGTGGACCGCCCGCGCCGCCCTGGCCGCGGGGCGCGGTTCCCGCGTCGCGGTGGGCGTGGGCTTGAGAACGGGAGATTTCCGACATGACTCCCTTTCCCCGGAAACAGGCTGACGGCCCGGTGGATCAGGCCGGGCCCGCCAGTCTTCCGGATTTCGGCGGCGCTGCGGCGGCGGCACGCGAGTCTGGCTCGGGTGTCACGCCTGAGGGGTAGGCATTGGGCTGTTCTCCGTACGAGGTGGCGCGCGGTGTGCCCGGGGGCGCAGCTGCCTCGCGCCGTGCGCCCCCGGGGCCGCTGGATCGCTACTGCGCCACGGGCCTGCGCAGCTGGAACCAGTAGAAGCCGTGCCCGGCCAGGGTGAGCAGGTACGGCCACTCGCCGATCGACGGGAACCGCACCCCGCCGATCAGCTCGACCGGGTAGCGCCCGCCGTACTGCCGCAGGTCCAGCTCGGTGGGCTGGGGGAAGCGGGAGAAGTTGTTGACGCACATCACCAGGTCACCCTCGTACTCCCGGACGAACGCCAGAACGGCCGGGTTGCTGGACGGGAGTTCGGTGTAACTGCCGAGCCCGAAGGCCGGGTTGAGCTTGCGGATCTCGATCATGCGCCGGGTCCAGTGCAGCAGCGAGGACGAACTGCTCTGCTGCGCCTCGACGTTGGTCACCTGGTATCCGTAGACCGGATCCATGATGGGCGGCAGACTGAGCCTGCCCGGGTCGGCGGAGGAGAAACCCGCGTTGCGGTCGGGCGTCCACTGCATCGGCGTGCGCACGCCGTCGCGATCCCCCAGCCAGATGTTGTCGCCCATGCCGATCTCGTCACCGTAGTAGAGCACCGGGGAACCGGGCAGCGACAGCAGCAGCGCGGTGAACAGCTCGGTCTGGTTGCGGTCGTTCTCCAGCAGCGGGGCGAGCCGGCGGCGGATGCCCACGTTGGCCCGCATCCGCGGGTCCTTGGCGTACTCCGCGTACATGTAGTCGCGCTCCTCGTCGGTGACCATCTCCAGGGTCAGCTCGTCGTGGTTGCGCAGGAAGATGCCCCACTGGCAGCCGTGCGGGATGGCCGGCGTCTTGGCGAGGATTTCCGAGACCGGGTAGCGGGACTCCCGGCGCACCGCCATGAAGATCCGCGGCATCACCGGGAAGTGGAAGGCCATGTGGCACTCGTCGCCGCCGGAGGTGAAGTCGCCGAAGTAGTCCACCACGTCTTCCGGCCACTGGTTGGCCTCGGCCAGCAGCACGGTGTCCGGGTAGTCGGCGTCGATCTCCTTGCGGACCCGCTGGAGGAACTCGTGGGTCTCCGACAGGTTCTCGCAGTTGGTCCCCTCGCGGGCGAACAGGTACGGCACCGCGTCCAGCCGGAAGCCGTCGATGCCCAGGTCCAGCCAGAACCGCAGGGCCGCCATGATCTCGTCCTGGACCCGCGGGTTGTCGTAGTTGAGGTCCGGCTGGTGGGAGAAGAACCGGTGCCAGAAGTACTGCTTGCGGACCGGGTCGTAGGTCCAGTTGGAGGTCTCGGTGTCGACGAAGATGATCCGCGCGTCCGGGTACTGCTTGTCGTCGTCGGCCCACATGTAGAAGTCGCCGTACGGGCCGTCAGGATCGTTGCGGGAGGCCTGGAACCACGGGTGCTGGTCGCTGGTGTGGTTCATCACGAAGTCGATGATCACCCGCATGCCGCGCTTGTGCGCCGCGTCCACGAACTCCACGAAGTCGGCCAGGTCGCCGAACTCCGGGAGCACCGCCGTGTAGTCGGCCACGTCGTAGCCGCCGTCGCGCAGCGGGGAGGCGAAGAACGGCGGGAGCCAGAGGCAGTCCACTCCCAGCCACTGGAGGTAGTCGAGCTTGGTGGTGAGCCCCTTGAGGTCACCCACACCGTCGCCGTTGCTGTCCTGGAAGGACCGCACCAGCACCTCGTAGAAGACCGCACGCTTGAACCACTCCGGGTCCAGGTCCTTCTGCTCGGTGTCCGCGAAGGTGTCGGGGACGGGCTCGTTCACAATCACAGGGAGATCCTCCGAACGGTGAGGAGGTGGGCCGGCGACGCTGAGGGGTCGAGCCGGACGTAGTTGTGGCGGTGCCAGGTGTACTGCTCGCCGTTCAGCTCGTCGGTGACGGCGAACGGACCGTCACTCGGAAGGGTGACGGTGGCCTCCTGCGGGTGCCACGGGTCGAGGTTGGCCACGACGATGACCTCGTCCTCGCCGGTGCGCTTGGTGTAGGCGATCACCTGGTCGTTGTCGGTGGGCAGGAAGGCGAGGTTGCGCAGTTCCTGGAGCGCCGGGTGGGCCCGGCGCAGCTCGTTGAGCCGGGTGAGCAGCGGGGCCAGGGTGTCGGTGCGGGTCCAGTCGCGCGGGCGCAGCTGGTACTTCTCCGAGTCCAGGTACTCCTCGGTGTCCGGGCCGGCCGGTACGCACTCGGCGTGCTCGAAGCCCGCGTAGACGCCCCAGCTGGGGGAGAGGGTGGCGGCCAGCACCGCGCGGACCGCGAACGCGGCGGGGCCGGTGTGCTGCAGGTGCCGGGGCAGGATGTCCGGGGTGTTGGCGAAGAAGTTGGGCCGCATGTAGGCGGCCGCCGCACCGGACAGCTCGGTGAGGTACTCGGTGAGTTCGTGCTTGCTGTTGCGCCAGGTGAAGTAGGTGTAGGACTGCTGGAAGCCGATCTTCGCCAGGGTGTGCATCATGGCGGGGCGGGTGAAGGCCTCGGCCAGGAAGATGACGTCCGGGTCGGTGCGGTTGATCTCGCCGATCACCTTCTCCCAGAAGTGGACGGGCTTGGTGTGCGGGTTGTCGACCCGGAAGATCCGCACGCCGTGGCCCATCCAGTGGCGCAGCAGCTTGAGCGTCTCGCGCACCAGGCCGTCGAAGTCCTGGTCGAAGTTGATCGGGTAGATGTCCTGGTACTTCTTGGGCGGGTTCTCGGCGTAGGCGATGGTGCCGTCGATGCGGTGGCTGAACCACTCGGGGTGCTTGTTGACCCAGGGGTGGTCGGGGGAGGCCTGGAGGGCGAAGTCCAGGGCGATCTCCAGGCCGAGTTCGCCGGCGCGGGCGACGAAGGCGTCGAAGTCCTCGATGGTGCCCAGGTCCGGGTGGATCGCGTCGTGGCCGCCCTCGGGGGAGCCGATCGCCCACGGCGAGCCGACGTCGTCGGGGCCCGGGGTCAGGGTGTTGTTGGGGCCCTTGCGGTAGGCCTGCCCGATCGGGTGGATCGGCGGCAGGTAGACCACGTCGAAGCCCATCGCGGCGACCGCCGGCAGCCGCTCCGCAGCGGTCTGGAAGGTGCCCGAGCGCGGGGGGTTCAAGGTGGCGCCCTCGGACCGCGGGAAGAACTCGTACCACGACCCGTACAGCGCCCGCCGCCGCTCCACCTGCAGCGGCAGGGGCGCCGAGGAGGTCACCAACTCCCGCAGCGGGTGGCGGGCCAGCACGGCGGTCACCTCGGGAGTCAGCGCGGCGGCCAACCGGGTGAGCGGCGGGCGGGACGGATCGCGCAGCGCGGTGACCGCGCGCAGCACCAGCGGGCGCCCGTCCCGCTTGGGCACCTCGGCGGCGGCGCGCTCGAGCAGCAGCGCGCCCTCCTCCAGGATCAGCTCGACGTCCTGGCCGGCCGGGATCTTGATGGCGGCCGCGTGCCGCCAGGTGGCCACCGGATCGCTCCAGGCCTCCACGGTGTAGCTCCACCGGCCCTCGGCCGTCGGGGTGACCTCGGCGCCCCAGCGGTCGGTGCCGGGCGCCAGCTCCCGCATCGCAACCCTCAGTCCGCCGCGGCCCTTGGGATCACGCAGCAGCACATTGGCGCCCACCGCGTCATGGCCCTCGCGGAACACCGTCGCGGTGACCAGGAAGGTCTCGCCGACCACCGCGCGGGCCGGGCGTCGGCCGCCGTCCACCACGGGGGCGACGTCGAGCACGGGGATCCGACCGATCATCGGGTCGCTCTCCTTGGTCTTCGTCCGGGGCGCGGCCGTGCGCTTCCTGGGGGTGGCGGGCTTGGCACCGCCGGACTTCGCGGGCGTCTCGGCCGTTCGGGTGGCGCGGCGCCGCAGCGGCGTGGGAGCCGGTGCCGCTATGGCCGGAATCGATACCGAAGGCAGGGCGGATGACTCCAATCCTTCGGACACCAGTGCGGACTGATTCCGTGTATCGCCGTGCATGCCGAGACTCCTGCCCGAGATCGGCGGCAGTCCCGGGGCGTCAGGGCGCCGGGGAGTGCCGGAGGACTTCTGGGTGGGGGGACTGAGGAGCGACCGGTGCCTGCCCGTACCGCCGTGTCCGGGGTATGGCCGACAGCTGTTTTGCTGCTGGCGGCGCCCACGGGGCCCGGGACGGTGAGACGGCGCACGTCCCGGCGCGCGGCCTCGTGGCACGCCCGGTAGGGCGATTCCGACCCACCCGCGGAAACGACCGGGGCAGGGGTGAGGACACGCGACGACCCACCAGGGAGTACTCCGGTGAGCCGAGTGGGCTAACGGACGGTCAGGGAAGGCAACGGATACGCGGAGGACCGGCCGAGCCGCACGGGAATCGCCACCCATGCCGACCCTGCGAGCGCGGCCTGTGCACATCCTCGCACTGTTCGTAGCTCTTACCACTCGGTATGAGGCCAGCGCGGTGGTGCGGGGGAGCAGTTCGGCCAGTCGTCTCAACCCCCGGGTGGCGGAAATCCGCGCCCGGCGTGCGCCTCGCGGGGCAAGTGCGCCGTGTGCGCCCCTGGGAGCTTCGACTGCGCCGGACGTGATCTCTTCAATCGCCCGAATGGGTAGCAGCTACGGGAGTTGACGCCACATCAGCCACCCTCGGCGGTCTACGCTTCGAGCCGTGAAGGCCATCCGCAGATTCACCGTCCGCACCGTCCTGCCCGAGCAGCTCCAGCCGTTGCACGAGCTCGCGCTCAACCTGCGCTGGTCCTGGCACCCGGAGACCCGGGAGCTGTTCCGCGCGGTCGATCCGGGAGTCTGGGAGGCCGTCGGCGAGGACCCGGTCCGCCTGCTCGGCGAGGTGCCGGCCCGCCGGCTCGCCGCACTGGCCTGCGACCGCCGCTTCCTGCGCCGCCTCGGCGACCTCACCGACGACCTGGCCGACTACCTGGGCGCGCCGCGCTGGTACCAGTCGGCCCCGGGCGCCGAGGCGCTGCCGGCCGCCATCGCCTACTTCTCGCCGGAGTACGGCATCGCCGCCGCGCTGCCGCAGTACTCCGGCGGCCTGGGCATCCTGGCCGGCGACCACCTCAAGGCCGCCAGCGACCTCGGGGTGCCGCTGATCGGGGTCGGGCTGTTCTACCGGCACGGCTACTTCCGCCAGTCGCTCAGCCGGGACGGCTGGCAGCAGGAGCGCTACCCGGTGCTCGACCCGGAGGAGCTGGCCGTCACCCTGCTGCGCGAGGCCGACGGCACCCCGGCCCGGGTCGAGCTGGCACTGCCCGCCGGGCGGCGGCTCGCCGCGCAGATCTGGCGAGCCCAGGTCGGGCGGGTGCCGCTGCTGCTGCTCGACTCCGACGTGGCGGCCAACGCGGCCGGCGAACGGGACGTCACCGACCGGCTGTACGGCGGCGGCAGCGAGCACCGGCTGCTCCAGGAGATGCTGCTGGGCATCGGCGGGGTGCGCGCGGTGCGGGCGTTCTGCCGGATCACCGGGCACCCCGCGCCCGAGGTCTTCCACACCAACGAGGGCCACGCCGGGTTCCTGGGCGTCGAGCGGATCCGCGAGCTGGTGGCCGACGACCGCGGGCACGACTTCGGCGCCGCGCTGGAGGCGGTGCGGGCCGGCACCCTGTTCACCACCCACACCCCGGTGCCCGCCGGCATCGACCGCTTCGAGGCCGAGCTGGTGGCCCGTCACTTCAGCGGCGACGCGGCGCTGCGCGGGGTGCCGGTGGACCGGGTGCTGGCGCTCGGCCTGGAGAACTGGCCGGGCGGCGACCCCAAGCTGTTCAACATGGCCGCCATGGGCCTGCGGCTGGCCCAGCGGGCGAACGGCGTCTCCACCCTGCACGGCGCGGTCAGCCGCGGCATGTTCGGAGCCCTCTGGCCGGGCTTCGACCCCGCCGAGGTGCCGATCACCTCGGTCACCAACGGGGTGCACGCGCCCACCTGGATGGACCCGGCGGTGGTCCGCCTCGGTGCCGCCCGGATCGGCGCCGACCAGGCCGAGGCGGCGATGACGGCCGGCGAGGCCGGGCCGTGGAGCGCCGTGGAGCACATCGACGACGGCGAGATCTGGGAGGTCCGGGGCAGGCTGCGGGCCCAGCTGGTCGAGGAGGCCCGGCGGCGGCTGCGCGCCTCCTGGCGGGTCCGCGGCGCCGGCGACGCCGAGCTGGGCTGGACCGGCACGGTGCTCGACCCGGAGGTGCTCACCATCGGCTTCGCCCGCCGGGTGCCCTCCTACAAGCGGCTCACCCTGATGCTCCGGGACCAGGAGCGGCTGCGCTCGCTGCTGCTGCACCCGACCCGCCCGGTGCAGATCGTGGTGGCCGGCAAGGCGCACCCGGCCGACGACGGCGGCAAGCGGCTGATCCAGCAGCTGGTGGCGTTCGCCGACGACCCGGCGGTGCGGCACCGGATCGTCTTCCTGCCCGACTACGACATGGCGATGGCCACCCGCCTCTACCCGGGCTGCGACGTCTGGCTGAACAACCCGCTGCGCCCGCTGGAGGCCTGCGGCACCTCGGGGATGAAGGCGGCGCTCAACGGCTGCCTCAACCTCTCGGTGCTGGACGGCTGGTGGGACGAGTGGTACGACGGGCGCAACGGCTGGGCGATCCCCACCGCCGACGCCGCGGGGATCGACGAGGACCAGCGCGACGACATCGAGGCCGCGGCGCTCTACGACCTGATCGAGCACCAGGTGGCGGCCCGCTACTACGAGCGCGGGCCGGACGGGCTGCCGCACCGCTGGATCGCCATGGTCCGGCACACCCTGGCCACCCTGGGCCCCAAGGTGCCGGCCGGCCGGATGGTCCGCGAGTACGTGGAGCGGCTCTACGCCCCGGCGGCGCAGGCCCAGCGGCGGCTGGACGGCCCGGGCGCCCGGCAACTGGCCGACTGGAAGGCCCGGGTCCGCCAGGCCTGGCCCCAGATCGTGGTCGGCCCGGTGGACGCGGCGGTCGCCGAGGCCGCCGAGCTCGGCACCGCGCTGGCCCTGAAAGTGCAGGTGACCCTGGGCACCCTGACCGCCGAGGACGTCGAGGTGCAGGTGGTCTCCGGCACGGTCGACGAACAGGACCGCCTCCGCGAGATCGACCTGGGCACCCTCAAGCCGGCCGGCGGCCCCGACCTGACCGGCTGCCAGCGCTACGAGGGCACCCTGGAGCTCAACCGCACCGGCCCGTTCGGCTACACCGTCCGCGTCCTCCCCTCCCACCCGCTGCTCGCCGCCTCGGCCGAACTGGGCCTGGTGGCACTGCCGGTGGAGTCGGCGGGCATGGACGCGGGGGTGCTGCGCTAGCGGGCCCGCCAAGAGGGTGCGCGGGACGTCGGGTGGGCCGACTTCCCGCGCACCGGGCTCAGACCAGGCTCTCCCGCCAGGCCGAGTGCAGCTGCGCGAAGCGGCCGGTGCCGGCGATCAGGGCGGCGGGGGTGCCGTCCTCGACGATGTGGCCGCGGTCCATGACCAGGACGCGGTCGGCGATCTCCACGGTGGAGAGGCGGTGGGCGATGATCACCGCGGTGCGGCCGGCGAGGACGGTGCGCATGGCGTGCTGGATGGCCTGTTCGCCGGGGATGTCGAGGGAGCTGGTGGCCTCGTCGAGGATCAGGACGGCGGGGTCGGCGAGCAACGCGCGGGCGAAGGCGACCAGTTGGCGCTGGCCGGCGGAGATCCGGCCGCCGCGCTTGCGGACGTCGGTGTCGTAGCCGTCGGGCAGGGCGGTGATGAACTCGTGGGCGCCGATCTCCCGGGCGGCCTGCTCGATCTCGGCGCGGGTGGCCTCCGGGCGGCCGATCGCGATGTTCTCGGCGACGGTGCCGGAGAACAGGAAGGACTCCTGGGTCACCATCACCACGCCGCGCCGCAGCTCCTCGGTGGCGAGGTCGCGCAGGTCCACGCCGTCCAGGGTGATCCGGCCGGCCGACGGGTCGTAGAACCGGGCCAGCAGCTTGGCCAGGGTGGACTTGCCGGCGCCGGTGGCACCGACCACCGCGGTGGTGCTGCCGGCCGCCAGGGTCAGGTCGAAGAGCGGCAGCACCTCGGTGCCGTCCCGGTAGCCGAACGCGACCCGGTCGAAGGCCACCGTGCGGCCCTTGCCGGTGCCGGCCGGCAGCCGGCGCGCGGTGGCGGGCGGCGCCACCGAGGGCTGGTGGGCCAGCAGGCCGGAGATCTTCTCCAGGGCCGCGACCGCCGCCTGATAGCTGTTCAGGAACATCGCCAGCTGGTCGATCGGGTCGTAGAGCCGGCGCAGGTAGAGCACGAAGCCGGTGAGCACCCCGATCTCCAGGCTGCGGTCGGTCACCAGGTAGGCGCCGGCCAGCACCACCGCGGTGATCCACACGTTGGCGGTGGCCCGGGAGAAGCCGACGTACCGGGCCATCTCCAGCAGGCCGCCGGCGTTGGACCGGGTGTACGCCTCGTTGGACTCGGCGAAGGCGGCCAGGTTGGCGTCCTCGCGGCGGAACGCCTGCACCGGGCGGATGCCGTTCATGGTCTCGGTGAAGCGCACGATCACCGAGGCGACCGCGGTCCGCCCGGTCCGGTAGACCCGGGTGCTGCGCCGCCGGAACATCCGCACCAGCAGTCCCATCGGCACCACGGAGGCCAGCGCCAGCAGCCCGAGCCGCCAGTCCATCACCAGCAGCAGCACCCCGATGTAGCAGACCGAGATGGCGACCGAGAGCAGCTCCTGCAGGCCCTCGTTGAGCAGCTCGCGCAGGGTGTCCACATCGCTGGTGGCCCGGGAGATGATCCGCCCGGAGGTGTAGCGCTCGTGGAAGTCCAGGCCGAGCGCCTGGGCGTGCCGGAAGATCCGGGTGCGCAGCTGAAGCAGGATGTCCTGGTTGATCAGCCCGGTGAGCCGGATGAAGGCACGCTGCAGCACGGTGCTCAGCAGCGCGCAGCCCAGATAGCCGGCGATGATCGCGACCAGCGGACCGGAGTCGTGCCGGCGCAGCGCCGGGATGCCCTGGTCGATGGCGTACGCGACCAGCAGCGGCCCGGACTGCAGCGCGGCCTGCTGCACCAGGATCAGCACGGCGGCCAGCACCACCCGGCCGCGCTGCGGGCCCAGCAGTGAACGCAGCAGCCTCGCCGGGGCGCCGGGCGGGACCGGGATCTCCTCGTCGGCGACGGGGGCGGGGGCTTCCAGCACCGCCATCAGGCCACGCTCCCTTCCAGCGCACCGCTCATCAGCGCGCGGTACTCGGGGCACCGCGCCAACAGCTCGGGATGGGTGCCGACGTCGAGGATCCGGCCGTCGGCCAGCACCGCGACCCGGTCGGCCAGCAGCACCGTGCTCGGTCGGTGCGCCACCACCAGGGCGGTGCTGTCGGCCAGCACGTCGCGCAGCGCGGCCTCGACCAGCGCCTCGGTGCGCACGTCCAGCGCGGACAGCGGGTCGTCGAGCACCAGGAACGGCGGGCCGCCGACCACGGCCCGGGCCAGCGCCAGGCGCTGCCGCTGGCCGCCGGACAGGCTCAGGCCCTGCTCGCCGACCTCGGTGTCGACGCCGTCGGGCAGGTCGGTGACGAAGTCGGCCTGCGCCACGGCCAGCGCCTTCTCCAGCGCCGCGTCGGTCGCCTCCGGGGCGCCCATCAGCACGTTCTCCCGGACGGTGGCGGAGAACAGGATCGGGTCCTCGAAGGCCACCGCGACCAGCGAGCGCAGCTCGGCCGGCTCCAGCGCGGCGGTGTCCCGGCCGTCCAGCGTGATGCTGCCGGCGGTGGCGTCGTAGAGCCGGGGCAGCAGCGCGGTCAGCGTGGTCTTGCCGCTGCCGGTCGCGCCGACCAGGGCCATGGTCTCGCCGCGCCGGACGTGCAGGTCGACGCCGCGCAGCAGGTCGGGGGTGCCGTCGGGGGCGTCGGGGTAGCGGAACCGCACGTCGCGCAGCCGGATGCCGTCGCCGGTGGCGGTGCCGGCGGTGCCGTGCGTCAACGGGGGCTCGGGGGCGTCCAGCACCTCGAAGAGCCGGTCGGTGGTGGTGCCGGCCTCGTTGCTGTAGGCCAGCAGCCAGCCCATCGACTCCACCGGCCAGCGCAGCGCCAGCGCGGTGGAGAGGAAGGCGACCAGGGCGCCGGTGCTCAGCTGGTCATGCGCGACCAGCACCGCGCCGACTGCCAGTGCGGAGCCGAGCGCCAGTTCGGGCAGCAGCACGATCACCGCCCACAGGTCGGCCAGCAGCCGGGTCTTGTGCAGCTCGGTGCCGCGCAGCCGCGCGGCGCGCTCGGCGAACTGCCGGGCCATGGTGCGGTGCCGGCCGAACGACTTGAGGATCCGGATGCCCAGCACCGACTCCTCAAGGACGGTGGCCAGGTCGCCGTTCTGGTCCTGGGCGGTGCGGGCGGCCAGCGAGTACTTGGACTCGAACCGGGTGCAGAACAGCATCAGCGGCACCGAGGGTGCCAGCGCGATCAGTCCGAGCCGCCAGTCCAGGACCAGCATGACCACCGAACCGACCAGGAACGTCAGCGAGTTGACGATCAGGAAGATGAACCCGAAGGCCAGGAAGAGCCGCAGGGTGTACATGTCCGAGGTGGCCCGGGAGAGCAACTGCCCGGAGGCCCAGCGGTCGTGGAACGCCACCGGCAGCCGCTGCAGCTTGGCGTACAGGTCACCGCGCATCGCCGCCTCGACCCGGGCCAGCGGCCGGGCGACCAGGATCCGGCGCAGTCCGAACAGGCCGGCCTCGGCCAGCCCCAGCACCAGCAGCAGCCCGACCAGTGGCCAGAGCGAGCCGGTGTCGCGGTGGGCGATCGGGCCGTCCACGATCCGGCCGAGCACCAGCGGGGTGACCAGCACCGCGCCGGAGGCCAGCAGGGCGGCCAGTACGGCTCCGGCCAGGTGCCAGCGGATCGGGTACGCGTAGGCGCGGAGTCTCAGCAGCGAGCGCACCGTGGACCTGGTGGGTTCGGGGGTGGGCGGCTGCGGCAAGGGAGCGGGGTTCTCTGCCATCCTTCGGAGGGTAGGCCGCACCCGTACCTGTTCTCATCAGGTTTTCCGGTCAGGACTGCGGCAACCGGAGCAGTCGGAGCAGTCGGAGTGAGCGCGGCGCCAACGGTCCGCCGACGGCTCCGCCGGTGGTTCCGGCGGTGGTTCCGGCAGTGTCGAGGAGCAGTTCGAACGGCCCGCGCGGCGGCAGCGTGAACTCCACAGGGCGGGCACTGCCGTTGAGCAGCAGCAGGAAGCTGTCGTCGGTCAACGGGCAGCCGTGCCGGTCGCGTTCGGACATCGCGCCGCCGTTCAGCAGCATGCCGAGCACGGCGGTCGGGGCGGGCCAGTCGGCCGGCGTCATCTCGTTGCCGCGGGCGGTGTACCAGGTCAGGTCGGGCAGTTGGCCGGGCAGCGGGGCCAGGCCGGAGAAGAAGGCCCGCTGGCGCAGCACCGGGTGCCGGCGGCGCAGCCGGATCAGCCGGGCGGTCAGCTCCCGCAGGGACTGCCAGCGCGGCTCGTCCAGCAGGCTCCAGTCCACCCAACTGACCTCGTTGTCCTGGCAGTAGGCGTTGTTGTTGCCGCCCTGGGTGCGGCCCATCTCGTCGCCCGCGGTGAGCATCGGCACCCCGGTGGAGAGCAGCAGGGTGGCCAGCAGGTTGCGGATCTGGCGGTCCCGCAGCTCGATGACCGACGGGTCGTCGGTCTCGCCCTCGGCGCCGCAGTTCCAGGAGCGGTTGTCGTCGGTGCCGTCCCGGTTGTCCTCGCCGTTGGCCTGGTTGTGCTTGGCGTTGTAGGAGACCAGGTCGCGCAGCGTGAAACCGTCGTGCGCGGTGACGTAGTTGACCGAGGCGTAGGGGCGCCGGCCGCCGAGCTGGTAGAGGTCGGAGGAGCCGGAGAGCCGGTAGCCGAGCTCGGCGACGTCGGCCCGGGCGCCGCGCCAGAAGTCCCGTACGCCGTCGCGGTACTTGTCGTTCCATTCGGCCCACAGCGGTGGGAAGTTGCCGACCTGGTAGCCGCCCGGGCCGAGGTCCCACGGCTCGGCGATCAGCTTGACCCGGCTGAGCAGCGGGTCCTGGGAGATCGCGGCGAGCAGCGGGTGGTGCATGTCGACCCCGTCGCTGCCGCGGGTCAGGGCGGCGGCCAGGTCGAACCGGAAGCCGTCCACGCCCATCTCGGCGGCCCAGTAGCGCAGCGAGTCGGTGATCAGGCGCACGGCCTGCGGCTGCCGGGTGTCCAGGGTGTTGCCGCAGCCGGTGTAGTCGGTGTAGCCGCGGCGGCCGCGGCCCAGCCGGTAGTAGCCGGCGTTGTCGATGCCGCGCAGCGACAGCGTCGGGCCCTGCTCGCCGCCCTCGGCGGTGTGGTTGTAGACCACGTCGAGGATCACCTCGATGCCGGCCGCGTGCAGGGCCCGCACCATCCGCTTGAACTCGCCGACCTGCTGGCCGCGGGTGCCGGAGGCGGAGTAGCCGCCGTGCGGGGCGAACCAGGCGATCGAGTTGTAGCCCCAGTAGTTGGCCAGCCCGCGCCCGCGCAGGAAGTCCTCGTCGGCGAACTGGTGCACCGGCAGCAGCTCGACCGCGGTGACGCCCAGCGAGACCAGGTGCTCGATCGCCGCCGGGTGGCCCAACCCGGCGTAGCTGCCGCGCAGTTCGGGCGGCACCCCGGGGTGGCGGCGGGTGAAGCCGGCCACGTGCAGCTCGTAGATGACGGTCTCGGCCCACGGGGTCTTGGGGCGGTGGTCGTCCGCCCAGTCGTCATCGTCGTGCACCACCACCGATCGGGCGGTGTACGGCGCCGAGTCGCGGTTGTCGCGCACCGTGTCCGCGGCCTGCGGCTCGGGCCAGTCGCGCACCGAGCCGCAGCAGGCGGCGTGGCCGGTGAAGACCCCGTCGACGGCTCTGGCGTACGGATCGAGCAGCAGCTTGGCCGGGTTCCAGCGGGCGCCGGTCCACGGGTCCCAGCGGCCGTGCACCCGGTAGCCGTAGCGGGCGCCGGGGTCCACGCCGGGCAGGTAGCCGTGCCAGGTCTGGAAGGTCTGCTCGGGCAGCGGGTGCCGGGTCTCGGCGCCGTCCTCGTCGAACAGGCAGAGCTCGACCGCCTCGGCGCCGGGCGCCCAGAGCGCGAAGTTGGTGCCGCCCCTGCCGTCGGCGCCGGGCCGGTAGCAGGCGCCGAGCGGTTGCCAGCTGCCCGGCCACGGGGCGGCGGGGGGCAGGTGCGCCGGCGCCGGGCGCGACGCCTCCTGAGATGCCGTCATGAGCCGTGCCCTTCCGAGCCGAGGGTTCTGTTACGGGCAGATGTCCGCCGAGTGGAATCGTTCCCTCGTGTACCAGTGGGAATCCGGCTGACACGCAGCGGACTGGCCGCTTTCCGATCGGTGATCTTCCGCCCGCGGGCCACCGCCCTCCTGGCGGGGATCCACTCATGCAGCCCAGTTATCCTGGCGCTCGCGCGCGCCCGGACGCTGAGGCGCGGACCCATGGACGTGAACGGGAGGGGCCACCCTAGTGGAGCCGGTGCAGGCGGCAGCCGCCGCGAGAGGAAGCAGCCAGGTCAGGGCCGGGTACCGGCGAACGGCCGCCGCGCTGCTGGCGGGCGGGGTGCTGGTGCTGGCCACCGCCTGCGGCCCGGACGACACCTCCAAGGCGGGTGGCTCCGGCGGGAGTTCCGGCGGTCCGGCGGCGTCGGCGTCGCCGAAGCTCTCGGCGGCGGTGCTGAGCGTCAGCCCCAAGGACGGCACCGACGACGTGGCGCCCAGCGGCGCGGTCAAGGTCTCGGTGGCCGACGGCAAGCTGACCCAGGTCACGGTGGCCGACAAGGACGGCAACAAGGTGACGGGCGCGATCGCGGCGGACGGCTCCTCCTGGACGCCGTCCGGTCCGCTGGCGGTCGGCATGCTCTACAAGGTGAACGCCCAGGCGGTGGACGCGGCCGGCCTGCAGTCCGCGCTGGACAGCAGCTTCACCACGCTCACCCCCGCCAAGACCGTCGCGGTGAACGACAACGTCACCACCGGCACCACCTACGGCGTCGGGATGATCGTCTCGGTGAACTTCAGCAAGGACGTCAGTAACAAGGACGACGTCCTCAAGGGCATCACCTTCGAGGCCTCGGACGGCACCCAGGTGAAGGGCCACTGGTTCAGCTCCCGCCGGCTGGACTTCCGGCCCGAGCAGTACTGGAAGTCCGGCACCAATGTGAAGATCCACTTCCGGCTGGCCGGCACCGAGGTGGCCACCGGCGTCTACGGCCCCAAGAACAGCGACGAGGCGTTCACGGTCGGCCGCTCGCAGATCTCCACGGTCGACGCCTCCAGTGACAAGATGAGCGTCAGCCGCGACGGCCAGGTGGTGCAGACCATCCCGATCACCGCGGGCAACGACCAGAACCCGTCCTGGAACGGCACCATGACGATCGAGGAGAAGGACCGGGTCACCCGGATGAACTCGGCCACCGTGTCCAACGTGGTCGGCGCCGAGTACGACGTGCCGGACGTGCCGCACGCGATGCGGCTGACCGACTCCGGCACCTATGTGCACGGCAACTACTGGGGCAGCGCCTTCGGTGTCTCCAACGCCAGCCACGGCTGCGTCGGCCTGCAGGACAGCAAGGGCGGCGACGACAACTCGGTGGCCGGCAAGTTCTACAACTCGTCGCTGATCGGCGACGTGGTGATCATCAAGAACTCCAAGGGCAAGACGGTGAGCGGCAGCAACGGCCTGAGCGGCTGGACGATGCCGTGGAGCAGCTGGTAGTCCGGCGCATGACGCAACCCGCGGCCCGTGCCACCTCGTTCACCGGTACGGGCCGCGGGGCATTCTGGTGTCACAGCCGGGGCCAGGGCCCTCCGCCCGGGAACCGGGCGGCGACGGGGCTGCGTGTAGAAGTCGGGGATCGAGTGATGGGGAGTAGTGGAATGCGTTCGATACGCGTGGGCGCGGCACTGGCGGTCGGCGGCACGCTGCTGCTGGCCACTGCTTGCGGCAGTAGCAGCCCCAAGGCCGGCGGCACCCCGGCACCCGTCCCGCCGGGCGGCGGCAAGGGCCGTGCGGCGAGTTCGCCGTCGCCGACCGCGTCCAGCGCGGTGCTGGACCTCGAGCCCAAGGACGGCACCCAGGACGCCGCGCCGACCGCCCTCAAGGTCGGGGTTGCCAATGGCAAGCTGACCCAGGTGACGGTGACCGACAAGAGCGGCGCCGCGGTCCAGGGCAGCATCTCCGCGGACGGCACCGACTGGGTGCCGGCCACCGCCCTCTCGGTCTCCGACACCTACCAGGTCAAGGCCTCGGCCACGGACGACAAGGGCGTCGCCACCACGGCGTCCAGCTCGTTCACCACGCTCACCCCGTCGAAGACCTCGCGCAGCCAGGACAACGTGGTCACCGGGTCCACCTACGGCGTCGGCATGATCGTCTCGGTCGACTTCGGCATGCCGATCAAGAACCAGAAGGCGGCCGAGGCCGGGATCACCTTCGAGGCCTCCGACGGCCAGCAGGTGAAGGGCCACTGGATGGGCAACCAGCGCCTCGACCTGCGCCCGCAGACCTTCTGGAAGCCCGGCACCACCGTCAAGGTCCACTTCCGGTTGAAGAACGTCGAGGTCTCCCCGGGCGTCTACGGCAACTCCGACCGCGACGAGTCGTTCACCATCGGCCGCTCCCAGGTCTCCACGGTGGACGCCGCCAAGCACACCATGACCGTGCAGACCGACGGCCAGCCCGACCAGACCATCCCGATCAGCTCCGGCTCCGACGAGCACCCCACCTACAACGGCACCATGGTGATCGAGGCCAAGGAGGGCACCGCCCACATGACCTCCGCCTCGGTGCCCGGCCTCAAGCCCGGCGAGTACGACCTGCAGGTGCCGCACTCGGCGCGGCTGACCGACTCCGGCACCTATGTGCACGGCAACAACTGGTCCTCGCACGACACCTTCGGCTCGGAGAACGTCAGCCACGGCTGCATCGGTCTGGAGGACGACCCCGGCAACCAGGGCGGCCCGGACACCCCCGCCGCGAAGTTCTACAACTCGTCGCTGGTTGGAGATGTCGTGAAGGTCGTCAACTCCAAGGGCGCCCAGGTTGCCCCGGACAACGGCCTGAGCGGCTGGAACATGGACTGGAGCGCTTGGTAGGCCGCCGGGCTTGTTCCAGTCATATGCCAACTGAATAGTGATCCTTTGGTCATTGTCCGTACGCGGGCGGGTGCGAACCGCGATGATGGTGCGCATGGCGGGATGGGGCGAAGTCGATCAGTCATCACATCTCGGGCTCAGTCTGACGGCTGACGCCCCACCGGTACCCGAGCGGTCCTCGCTGGCCGCCCTGGAACGGCTCTCCGCATGGGAGTTGGAGCGGGCCGTGCTGCCCCGGCTGCGCGACCCGGCGGGCGCCGAGGAGGTGCGGCTGCCGGCCCGGTGCGAGTCCGCGCCGCTGGCCCGGCGGCTGGTGCTCTCGGTGCTGCAGTCCTGGGGCCTGCACCACCTGCTGGAGATCGGCGAGTTACTCACCGCCGAGCTGGTGGCCAATGCCGTGCGGCACACCGGCGGGCGGACCATCGGCCTGAAGCTCCAACGCCGGCCCGGCTGGCTGAAGGTGGAGGTCCGCGACTCCTCGCGGGCGCTGCCCTGCCTGATCGTCGCCGAGCCCAGTCTGACCGAGTACGGCCGCGGCCTCACCGTGGTGGACGCCCTGGCCGACCGCTGGGGCGCCGACCTGCTGCCGCGCGGCAAGGGCGTCTGGTTCGAACTCAAGGTCCGCGAACGGGCCTGAGAACGCGCCGGGGGCCCGCACCGTCACCACGGCACGGGCCCCCGATGAGTGATCAGCACTCGATGACGTTGACCGCCAGGCCGCCGCGGCTGGTCTCCTTGTACTTGACCTTCATGTCGGCGCCGGTCTCCTTCATGGTCTTGATCGCCTTGTCGAGGGAGACGTGGTGGCGGCCGTCGCCGCGCAGCGCCATCCGGGCGGCGGTGACGGCCTTGACCGAGGCCATGCCGTTGCGCTCGATGCAGGGGATCTGGACCAGGCCGCCGACCGGGTCGCAGGTGAGGCCGAGGTTGTGCTCGATGCCGATCTCGGCGGCGTTCTCCACCTGCTCGGGGGAGCCGCCGAGCACCTCGGCCAGGCCGCCGGCCGCCATCGAGCAGGCCGAGCCGACCTCGCCCTGGCAGCCCACCTCGGCGCCGGAGATGGAGGCGTTCTCCTTGAAGAGCATGCCGATCGCACCGGCCGCCAGCAGGAACCGGACGATGCCCTCGTCATCGGCGCCCGGTACGAAGTTCTGGTAGTAGTGCAGGACGGCCGGGATGATGCCGGCCGCGCCGTTGGTGGGTGCGGTCACCACCCGCTGGCCGGAGGCGTTCTCCTCGTTGACCGCCATCGCGTAGAGGGTCACCCACTCCATCGCGTTGGCCGGGCCGATGCCCTCGGCGCGCAGCGCCCGGGCCCCGGAGGCGGCGCGGCGGCGCACCTTGAGGCCGCCCGGCAGGATGCCCTCGCGGGACATGCCGGCCGACACGCACTCCTTCATCACCGCCCAGATCTCCAGCAGGCCGGCCCGGATCTCCTCCTCGGAGCGCCAGGCCTTCTCGTTCTCCAGCATCAGGCCGGAGATCGACAGGCCGGTCTCCCGGGTGAGCCGGAGCAGCTCCTCGCCGGTGCGGAACGGGTAGCGCAACTGGGTGTCGTCCGGGACCACCCGGTCGGCGCCGATCGCGTCCTCGTCCACCACGAAGCCGCCGCCGACCGAGTAGTAGGTCTTGGTGAGCAGCTCGGCGCCGGTCGCGTCGTGGGCCACCAGGGTCATGCCGTTGGCGTGGTACGGGAGCGACTTGCGGCGGTGCAGCACCACCTGGAGGTCGGGGTCGAAGTCGATCAGGTGGACACCGAGCAGCGCGATCCGCTTGGTCTCCTTGATCCGCTCCACGTCAAGGTCGGCCTTGGCGACGTCCACGGTGCGCGGGGACTTGCCCTCCAGGCCGAGCAGCACCGCCTTGGGGGTGCCGTGGCCGTGGCCGGTGGCGCCGAGCGAACCGAACAGCTCGGCCTTGACCGAGGCGACCTGGTCCAGCAGGTCCTCGGAGCGCAGTCGGCGGGCGAACATCCGGGCGGCTCGCATCGGGCCGACGGTGTGCGAACTGGAGGGGCCGATACCGATGGAGAAGAGGTCGAAGACGCTGATGGCCACGGGGGACGTCCTTGTCTGGTCTCGTGGACCGGAAGGAAAGCGGGGAACTGCATGGTGCGGGGCACCGGCTCACGTTCCAGTGTGCGCGGTGCCCCGGGGGAACGGACCGGGCCGACGGGGGTGACGTCGGCCACGGTGCCGGGTGCTGCCTAGAGCTCCGGGTAGAGCGGGTACTTCTCGGCCAGCGCGGTCACCCGGGTGCGCAGCGCGGCGATCTTGGCCTCGTCGAAGTTCGGCAGCAGGGTCTCGGCGATGATGTCGGCGACCTCGGTGAAGTCCTCGGCCTGGAAGCCGCGGGTGGCCAGCGCCGGGGTGCCGATCCGCAGGCCGGAGGTGACCATCGGCGGGCGCGGGTCGTTCGGCACCGCATTGCGGTTGACCGTGATGCCGACCTCGTGCAGGCGGTCCTCGGCGTCCTGGCCGTTGAGCTCGCTGTTGCGCAGGTCGACCAGGACCAGGTGGACGTCGGTGCCGCCGGAGAGCACGGAGACACCGGCCGCCGTGGCGTCGTCCTGGAGCAGGCGGGCGGCCAGGATCTTGGCGCCCTCCAGGGTGCGCTGCTGGCGCTCCTTGAACTCCTCGGAGGCCGCGACCTTGAAGGCCACCGCCTTGCCGGCGATCACGTGCTCCAGCGGGCCGCCCTGCTGGCCGGGGAAGACCGCGGAGTTGATCTTCTTGGCCAGCGCGGCCTTGGAGAGGATCACACCGCCGCGCGGGCCGCCCAGGGTCTTGTGGGTGGTGGTGGTGACCACGTCCGCGTAGGGCACCGGGGACGGGTGCAGGCCGGCCGCGACCAGGCCGGCGAAGTGCGCCATGTCGACCATCAGCAGGGCGCCGACCTCGTCGGCGATCCGGCGGAACTCGGCGAAGTCGAGCTGGCGGGGGTAGGCGGACCAGCCGGCGATGATCAGCTTGGGCTGGTGCTCCTTGGCGAGGCGCTCCACCTCCTCCATGTCGACCAGGCTGGTCTTCTCGTCCACGTGGTAGGCCACCACGTTGTAGAGCTTGCCGGAGAAGTTGATCTTCATGCCGTGGGTCAGGTGACCGCCGTGGGCCAGGTTGAGGCCCAGGATGGTGTCGCCCGGCTGGATCAGCGCGAACATCGCGGCGGCGTTGGCCTGCGCGCCGGAGTGCGGCTGGACGTTGGCGGCCTCGGCGCCGAACAGCGCCTTGATCCGGTCGATGGCGATCTGCTCGACCACGTCGACGTGCTCGCAGCCGCCGTAGTAGCGCTTGCCGGGGTAGCCCTCGGCGTACTTGTTGGTCAGCACCGACCCCTGGGCCTCCATGACCGCCACCGGGGCGAAGTTCTCGGAGGCGATCATTTCCAGGGTGGACTGCTGGCGGTGCAGCTCGGCGTCGACCGCGGCGGCGATCTCCGGGTCGAGAGCGTGGAGGGACTGGTTGAGAACCGTCATGGTGGCGTCTTCCCGTGGGGCTCTGGTGCTGAGGGGGTGTCGCGCGCAGCGCGTCGCCGGAAGGGCGGCGGCGGGCGACGGGTGGGACGGAGGGCGGCCGCCGCGCTGCGGCCGCCCTTCCAGATGAGTCAGCCCGCGGTGAACGCGGTGTACTCGTCGGCGCTCAGCAGGTCGTCGGTGTCGGTGACCTTGAGCTTGAACAGCCAGCCACCGGCGAAGGCGGCCGAGTTGACCAGGGCCGGCTCGTCTATGACGTCCTGGTTGACCGCGACGACCTCGCCGGTGGCCGGCGAGTACAGGTCGCTGACCGACTTGGTCGACTCGAGCTCGCCACAGGTCTCGCCGGCGGTCACGGTGTCGCCCACGGACGGCAGGTCCACGTAGACGATGTCGCCCAACGCGCCGGCGGCGTGCTCGGTGATGCCGACGGTCGACACGCCGTCAGCGTCGGCCTCGGTCAGCCACTCGTGCTCCTTGCTGTACTGCAGGTTCTGCGGGTTGCTCATGAGCTCATTCTCCATTAGCGCGAAGCGGGTGTGCGGAAGCGGTCCGCTCAGTGGACCGCGGTCCGGCGGACGGTGTGGGGGACGGGATCAGCGGGCGCGCTTGTAGAACGGCAGCGCGACGACCTCGACCGGCTCGTGCTTGCCGCGCACGTCCACCGCGACGGCGGTGCCGGGAGCCGCGAAGGCGGCGTCCAGGTAGGCGATGGCGATCGGCTTGCCCAGCGTCGGGGAGGGGGCGCCGGAGGTGATCCGGCCGATCGGGTTGCCCTCGGCGTCGACCACGGCGTACTCGGCGCGCGGCACCCGCCGGCCCTCGGAGACCAGGCCGACCAGCTTGCGCGGCGGGTTCACCTCGGCCTGGGCGGCGGCCGCCTCCAGGGCCTTGCGGCCGACGAAGTCGCCGCCGTTGGTGGTCTTGTCGAACCGGACCACGCGGCCGAGGCCGGCGTCGAACGGGGTCAGCGAGGTGTCCAGCTCGTGCCCGTAGAGCGGCATGCCGGCCTCCAGGCGCAGCGTGTCGCGGCAGGACAGGCCGGCCGGGACCAGGCCGTGCGGGGCGCCGGCCTCGGTGAGCGCGTGCCACAGGTGCTCGGCGTCGGCGGGGGCGCAGAAGATCTCGAAGCCGTCCTCGCCGGTGTAGCCGGTGCGGGCCAGCCACACCTGCTTGTCGGCGACGGTGGCGGGCAGCAGCGCGTAGTACTTCAGCCCCGGCAGGTCGGCGTCGGTGACCGAGGAGAGGATCGCGTTCGCCTCCGGGCCCTGGACGGCGAGCAGCGCGTAGGCGTCGCGGTCGTCGCGCACCACGGCGTCGAAGCCGGCCGCGCGCTCGGTCAGCGCGTCCAGCACCACCTGGGCGTTGGAGGCGTTGGCGACCACCATGTACTCGTTCTCGGCGGTGCGGTAGACGATCAGGTCGTCCAGGATGCCGCCGTCTTCCCGGCAGATCATGGTGTAGCGGGCGCGCAGCACGCCGAGCGCGGAGATGAAGCCGACCAGCGCGTGGTCCAGCAGCTCGCCGGCCTGCGGGCCGGAGACGGTGATCTCGCCCATGTGCGAGAGGTCGAACAGGCCGGCCTTGGTGCGGACGGCGAGGTGCTCCTCGCGCTCGCTGCCGTACCGCAGCGGCATGTCCCAGCCGGCGAAGTCGGTCATGGTCGCCCCGAGGGCGCGGTGCAGGGCGTCGAGCGCGGTCAGGCGCGGGGACATGGCGGGACTCCGGTCTGTAACAGGCAGATGGGCCCTTCTCGCCCGATGGTGGGCAAGGAGGGACGGTGGAGTCTCCCCGTCTGTCGTCACAACCTGAGAGCTTCACCGCGACCAGCATGGCGCGGCTTGCACCGTGGGTGGGCGCACGGCACGGCCGTGTTCCGCTTTCCAGATTCGCCTCGCCCACGCGGTATCGGGTGCCTGAGAGATTCCGGGGAGGACTTGCTCCTTCGGCGCCGGTCCGTGCCCTGCGGCACCTCCGGACTCTCCCGCGCGGGTTCGAACGGCCAGTATGAAGTTCGGTTTGTCGCGCACATCATGGCATGCCCGTTCGCTCAGCGGGAGTGGGGGCGGTGCCGGCGGCGGGACAGTGGCCAGTCGGCCGGCCGCCGCCTAGTAGTCTGCTCCGGTGGAGACTCAGGGGTTTGCCGTGCCCGCGCCCGCGTGGGCCGAGCCGGGGCAGCCGCCGACCGGCGGAGGGTGGCCGGCGAACGAGCTGGAGCAGGTGCTCAGCGCGGCGATCGGGGACCCGGGCGCGACGCCCCGGGTGATCGAGGTGCTGGCGCGCAGTCAGGTGTGGATCCCGCTGCCGGTCGGCGCCGATCCATCCGGTCAGGCGCTCGACCTGCCGACCATCGAGCTGGCCGGCGCCCGTTATGTCCCGGTCTTCTCCTCCGAGGAGCAGTTCGTCCGGCATGCGCCGGGAATGTCCTGCGCGGTCGCCCCGGCCTGGGAGTTCGCCCGCGGGCTGCCGCTCGGGCTCGGCATCGCCGTCAACCCGGACGCCCCCGTCGGCATCCCGGTGCCGCCCGAGGGCGTCGGCGAGCTGCGCCGCGGGCCGCGCGAGCAGCGCTGGGACGCGGTCGCCGGGGCGCCGGACGCGCCGGTCGGCGACGGCGCCCGGGTGGCGCTGCGCGAGCCGGAGCCGAACGAGGAGCCGGTGGCGTTCCTGACCGCCGTCTGCGCCGAGCTGGCCGCGCTGCCAGGAGTACTGACGGCCCGTCGGGCGCTGGCCTCGGTGGAGGGCGAGCCGACGGTGCTGTTCGTGGGCGTGCAGCTGGATCCGTCCCAACCCGCCGACCCGGCCGGGGCGAACGCCGCGCTGGGCCGGGCGCTGGGCGTGGCCCCCCTCCCCGGGGGAGTGCACATCGTGCTGCTGGACCTGGTGGCGGACCCGGTGGTGGACTGGATGCTGACCCAGGTGCGCCCGTTCTACCAGCGGGGTTGATCCGGCGATGGGCGAGTCGAGAGAAGGGCGCGTGCGGTGACGACGGGAGCGACGGGCGGAGCAGGGCCGTGGAGCCCGGCCTCGGTCCCGGGAACCGACCCGGGCACCCTGGAGCGGGCCCTCAAAGAGGTCGCCCCGGACCGGTTCGAGGCCTATGAGCAGCTGCTGCGGGAGCTGTCGGCGGGCCGGGTGTGGATGCTGCTGTGGCACGGCAGCCCGGGCAGCCCGGACGCCCAGTACGGGAACATGGACATCGGCGGCCACGGCTACGCGCCGGCCGTCACCTCGCCCGAGCAGTTGACCGCCAGCGGTTGGAGCCGGGCGCACGAGGTGATCAGCGGCAAGGAGATCGCCGCCACCCTCTACCGGACCCGCTGGGGCCTGTGGCTCAACCCGCACACGCCCGGCGGCGGGGTCGGGGTGCCGTGGGCCGACCTGCGCCGGATCGCGGCCGGCTTGGACCGGTTGCCCGCCGGGCCGTTGCGGCTGAGTGAGCCCCAGGTGCCGGGCACCGAGGCGTTCTTCGGGCTGCTGCAGCACCAGGCGCCCTCCGTGCGTCCGGTGCGGGCGCTGCGCCGGGCCTGGGTGCGGCCGGTGCTGGGGGAGCCCTATCTGGCGATCGGGCTGGAGCTGTACGACAACTCGCCGCCGGCCGTGGAGGCGGTGCGGGCGCTGATGCAGCGGGCCATCTCACAGGCCCCGCAGGGGTTGGCGGTCTCCACGGTGGCGCTGAGCGACGACTACGACCCGGTGGCGCTCTGGATGCGGGCCAACGCCCGGCCGTTCTACCACCGCGAGGCGACCCCGCCGCCGGCCGTGCCGCCGTATCCGATGCCGACCGGCTACGGCTATCCGACGCCGAGCCCGTGGCCGCAGCAGCCCTGGCCCGGCCGCTGAGCGGACACCCCTGTTCGCATAACGAACGCTCATGCGGGACTTGAGCGGAACCTGAGTATCCGGTGCCCGGGTCGTCGATAACGGCCCGGGCACAGCCATGTCGTCCTCCACGCTTTCTGACGGGCTGTCAACTACCGTATCCAGTGGCCTGCTGGACCAGGCGGTCATAGCTGGTGTGCGCATGGCGGGTTTAGGGATCTCGATAATCGGTAGATCACAGTTGGGCATCCTTCACCAATGGGGGCTGGCGCCGAACTGGCGAGAACGTGAAGAGTTCTGCGCACCGCACCAGCCGAGCAGCCCGAACGTATGGCAAGCAGGCTCTGACCAGGACCTGACACCGCCATGCCCGATTTCGGGCTGCCTTGGGCCGACGACCGTCGGCGAGGGGACGCCAACTGCTGATGAGCACAACCACCGACACCACCGCCGCCATTCCGCCGGACCCGGGGGCGCCGATCGCCGACGCGCCGCAGACCCGCATCGAGGGCCGCTCGCTCGGCCGGATCGCCTGGCTGCGCTTCAAGCGCGACAAGGCGGCCATGGCCGGCGGGATCGTGGTCATCCTGCTGATCCTGCTCGCGGTGCTGGCCAAGCCGATCGAATCGGCCTTCGGTCTGGACCCGAACGCCCAGAACCCCGACCTGCTGAACGCCGACCTCGGCGGCCTGCCGAACGGCAACTTCGGTGGCATGAGCGGCAGCCACCTGCTGGGCATCGACCCGGGGCTCGGGCGCGACCTGCTCTCCCGGATCATCGAGGGCTCCTGGGTCTCGCTGCTGGTCGCCTTCGGCGCCACCCTGCTGTCCAACACCATCGGCACCGTGCTCGGCGTGATCGCCGGCTACTACGGCGGCTGGGTGGACACCGCGATCAGCCGGGTGATGGACACCTTCCTGGCCTTCCCGCTGCTGCTGTTCGCCATCTCGATCTCGGCCTCGCTCCAGGGCGGCGCCTTCGGAATGCACGGCCTGCCGCTCCACATCAGCGTGCTGATCTTCGTGATCGGCTTCTTCAACTGGCCCTACATGGGCCGGATCGTGCGCGGGCAGACGCTCTCGCTGCGCGAGCGGGAGTTCGTCTTCGCGGCCCGATCGCTGGGCGCCCGAGGCCCGTTCATCCTGTTCAAGGAGCTGCTGCCGAACCTGGTCGGTCCGATCCTGGTCTACTCGACCCTGCTGATCCCGACCAACATCCTCTTCGAGGCCGGCCTGAGCTTCCTCGGAGTCGGCATCCAGCCGCCGCAGGCCTCCTGGGGCGGGATGATGAACGACGCGATCAACTACTACCAGGTGGACCCGCAGTACCTCATCGTCCCGGGCGTGGCGATCTTCATCACCGTGCTCGCCTTCAACCTGCTGGGTGACGGACTGCGCGACGCGCTCGACCCGCGCAGCAACTGATCCTCTGAGTCCCACTCGGCTCGTCTGAGTGCCACTCAGTTCGCCTGAGTCCCACTCAGTTCGTTTGACCCACGACACACTTGCAAGGGGTTGATCCAGCAATGCGCCGTAATCGTACTCTCGCCCTGGCCGCGGCAGCCGCCACCGCTGTGCTGGTGGTGAGCGGCTGCGCCAGCAGCAAGGGCGGCACCACGGGCGGATCCTCGTCCGCCGCCGGTGCCAACGCCGCCACCAAGGGCATCGCGAACGCCTCCGACCACAAGGGCGGGACGGTCACCTACGAGATGAAGGGAACCCCGGACTCGCTGGACCCGGGGAACACCTACTACGCCTACATCTACAACTTCGCGCGGCTGTACGCCCGTTCGCTGACCACCTTCACCCCCGCCGCCGGTCAGCAGGGCAACAAGCTGGCCCCGGACCTGGCGCAGGGCATGGGCCAGGTCAGCGCGGACGGCAAGACCTGGACCTACAAGCTGCGCCCGGGCCTGAAGTACGACGACGGCACCCCGATCACCTCCAAGGACGTCAAGTACGCCATCGAGCGCAGCAACTTCGCGCCCGACGTGCTCTCCAACGGCCCGACCTACTTCCAGCAGTACCTGGTCGACAACCCCACGCCGTACCAGGGTCCCTACAAGGACAAGGACCCGGCCGGCCTGCACTCGATCGGGACGCCGGACGACACCACCATCACCTTCCAGCTCAAGCAGCCGTTCGCCGACTTCGACTACCTGGTCAGCGCGCCCGACACCGCGCCGGTGCCGCAGGCCAAGGACGACGGCGCCAACTACGTGAAGCACATCGTCTCCAGCGGCTCCTACAAGTTCCAGTCGTACGACGACGGCAAGGGCGCCGTGCTGGTGCCCAACACCAACTGGGACCCGAGCACCGACCCGCTCCGCAAGCAGCTCGCGGACAAGATCGTGCTGAAGATGAACATCGACCAGCAGACCATCGACCAGGACCTGATGTCCGGCAACGCCCAGGTCGACCTGGTCGGCGGCGGTGTCGACCCGCAGACCCAGGCCAAGATCCTGCTGGACCCGAAGCTGAAGGCGCAGAGCGACAACGCGGCCGGCGGCCGGCTCGCCTATCTGGCGCTCAACACCAAGCAGGCGCCGCTGGACAACGTCGACTGCCGCAAGGCCGTGGAGTACGCGATCGACAAGGTCGCGGTGCAGACCGCCGAGGGCGGCCCGATCCGCGGTGACATCGCCACCACCATCCTGCCGCCGGACGTCACCGGCCACCAGGACTTCGACACCTACGCCACCCCCGGCAACAAGGGTGACGACGACAAGGCCAAGGCCGAGCTCAAGGCCTGCGGCCACCCGGACGGCTTCAAGACCGTGATCACGGCGCGCACCGAGCGTGACACCGAGGTCAAGGCCGCCACCGCGATCCAGGGCGCGCTGGCCAAGGTCGGCATCCAGCTGGAGATCCAGCAGTACCCGCAGGGCAAGTACTTCACCGACTACGCGGGCGTGCCGGACTTCATCAACCAGCACGGTGTCGGCATGATGATGATGCAGTGGGGCGCCGACTGGCCGACCGGCTACGGCTTCCTGCAGCAGATCACCGACAGCCGGGCGATCAAGGCCTCCGGCAACAGCAACATCGCGCTGCTGAACGACCCGAAGGTCAACAGCCTGCTCGACGACGCTGCCGCCAACAACTCCGGGGACGCCCGCAACCAGGACTACGTCCAGATCGACAAGCAGGTCATGGGTGACGCGGCCTACGTGCCGCTGACCGACTTCAAGGTCTTCAACTACCGCCCGGCCAGCGCCACCAACATGGTCTCCACCTCGGCGTTCAGTGGCGAGTACGACTACCTCAACATCGGTACCACCGGCAACAACTAAGCGGCACCACCGGGTCATCGAGACCCACCACGTAAGAGTCCGGCTCACCATCCCTGAAGGCAGGTGAAGGCGAGCGGAGCCCCGCCCCGACCGCCGGTCCCCACCGGGACCCAAGGTCGGGGCGGGCCCCAAGCCGTCCGACTGTGTTCTTCTACATCCTCCGCAGGACGTTCGCCGCCCTGGTACTGCTACTGGTCGTCAGCGCGGTCACCTTCGGCATCTTCTTCCTGCTACCGCGCCTGGCCGGTGAGACCACCGACCAGTTGGCCGCCCAGTACATCGGCAAGAACCCGAGCCCCGAGGCGCTGGCCGCGGTCAAGAAGAACCTGGGTTTCGACCAGCCGCTGTACGAGCAGTTCTGGCACTTCGTCAAGCAGATCTTCGTCGGTGCCACGTACAAGTACGGCCCGGACGCGTCCACTTGCCACGTTCCCTGCTTCGGCTACTCGTTCAAGAACCACATCGAGGTCTGGCCCGAGATCGAGAGCCGGATCCCGGTGACCTTCTCGCTGGCGCTCGGCGCCGCGGTGCTGTGGCTGCTCTCCGGTGTGACCACCGGCGTGATCTCGGCGCTGCGGCCCAAGTCCTTCTTCGACCGCTTCTCGATGGGCATCGCGCTGGCCGGCGTCTCGCTGCCGATCTTCTTCACCGGCGCGATCCTGCACTACCTGTTCAGCTACAAGTGGGTCGTCTTCGACAACCTGCACTACGTCAACTTCACCGATGACCCGGTCGGTTGGTTCACCAACCTGATCCTGCCCTGGGTGTCGCTGGCCTTCCTCTACTCCGCGCTCTACGCCCGGCTCACCCGCGCCGGGATGCTGGAGACGATGAGCGAGGACTACATCCGCACCGCGCGGGCCAAGGGCCTGATCGAGCGCAAGGTGGTGATCCGGCACGGGCTGCGCGCCGCGCTCACCCCGATCCTCACCATCTTCGGCATGGACCTGGGCCTGCTGCTCGGCGGCGCGGTCATCACCGAGCAGGTCTTCTCGATGCAGGGCATCGGCTTCTTCGCGGTCTCCGCGATCAAGGACAACGACCTGCCCAAGATCCTCGGCGTCACCATGATCGCCGCCTTCTTCATCGTGCTCTGCAACCTGCTGGTTGACCTCCTGTACGCCGCCGTCGACCCCCGGGTGAGGCTCTCATGATCGTCGAACCCGTGACCGACCGCCTTGCCGAGGACCACGACTCCTTCCTCTCGGTGCGCGACCTGCGCATCCACTTCGACACCGACGACGGCCTGGTGAAGTCCGTCGACGGGGTCAGCTTCGACCTCGCCCGCGGCAAGACCCTGGGCATCGTCGGCGAGTCCGGCTCCGGCAAGTCCGTCACCTCGATGGGCATCATGGGCCTGCACCGCTCCAAGCGGGCCCGGATCAGTGGCGAAATCTGGCTGGACGGCCAGGAGTTGGTCGGCGCCGGGCCCGAGCAGGTGCGCAAGCTGCGCGGCCACTCGATGGCGATGATCTTCCAGGACCCGCTGACCGCGATGCACCCGTACTACACGGTGGGCGCCCAGATCATGGAGGCCTACCGGGTGCACCACCCCGAGGCCAACAAGAAGGCGGCCCGCACCCGGGCCATCGAGATGCTGGCCAGGGTCGGCATCCCGCAGCCGGACCGCCGCGTCGACGACTACCCGCACCAGTTCTCCGGCGGTATGCGCCAGCGCGCGATGATCGCCATGGCACTGGTCAACGACCCGTCGCTGCTGATCGCCGACGAGCCGACCACCGCGCTCGACGTCACCGTGCAGGCGCAGATCCTGGACCTGATCCGGGACCTGCAGGAGGAGTTCGGCTCGGCCGTCATCATCATCACCCACGACCTGGGCGTGGTCGCGGAGTTGGCCGACGACATCATGGTGATGTACGCCGGGCGGTGCGTGGAGCGCGGCCCTGCGGCCACCCTCTTCGACAACCCCGAACACCCGTACACCTGGGGCTTGTTGGGATCCATGCCGCGACTGGACCGGGCACTCCAGGACCGCCTGGTGCCGGTCAAGGGCAGCCCGCCCAGCCTGATCAACGTGCCCAGCGGATGCGCCTTCCACCCGCGCTGCCCCTACGCCGAGCAGACCGGCGGCCGGTCGATGACCGACCGGCCGGTGCTGGCCGAGGTGACGACCGGGCACCACGCCGCCTGCCACCTGCCGGCCGCCGAACGGCACCGGATCTTCGCCGAAGAGATCGCACCGCGGCTCTGAACTGCCTAAGGATTCAAGGATCATGACGGATACTCAGAGCACTCAGAGCACTCAGGGCGCTGTTTCGGTGCGCAAGTCCGCCGGGGAGCCGCTGCTGCGGGTCACCGACCTGGAGCGGCACTTCCCGGTCAAGGGTGGCATGCTGCGCAGCAACCGCGGCGCGGTGCGGGCGGTGGACGGGATCAGCTTCTCGGTCAACGCGGGCGAGACCCTGGGCGTGGTGGGGGAGTCCGGCTGCGGCAAGTCCACCATGGGGCGGCTGGTCACCCGGCTCGACGAACCCACCGGCGGGAAGGTCGAGTTCGAGGGCCAGGACATCACCCACCTGAGCACCGGCCGGATGCGGCCGCTGCGCAAGGACATCCAGATCATCTTCCAGGACCCGTACTCCTCGCTGAACCCCCGGCACACCGTGGGCACCATCGTGGGCGCGCCGTTCCGGCTGCAGAAGGTCGCCACCGAGCACGGCGTCAAGCGGGCCGTGCAGGACCTGCTGGAGCTGTGCGGCCTCAACCCCGAGCACTACAACCGCTATCCGCACGAGTTCTCCGGCGGCCAGCGGCAGCGCATCGGGATCGCCCGCGCCCTGGCGCTCAAGCCCAAGATGGTCGTGGCCGACGAGCCGGTCTCCGCGCTCGACGTCTCCATCCAGGCCCAGGTGGTCAACCTCCTGGACGACCTGCAGCGGGAGCTCGGCCTCACCTACCTGATCATCGCGCACGACCTCTCCGTGGTCCGGCACGTCTCGGACCGGGTCGCCGTGATGTACCTGGGCAAGATCGTGGAGATCGCCGACCGCGAGGCCCTCTACCGCAGCCCCGCCCACCCCTACACCAACGCCCTCATGTCCGCCGTCCCGGTCCCGGACCCGCGCCGCAAGGAACGCCGCGAGCGCATCCTGCTCACCGGCGACGTGCCCTCGCCCCTCAACCCGCCGAGCGGCTGCCGCTTCCGCACCCGCTGCTGGAAGGCGCAGGACGTGTGCGCGACCCAGGAGCCGCCGCTGGCGGAACTGAGCACCGGGCACCGGGTGGCTTGCCACTTCCCGGAGAACCAGGAGGAGGCGACCACCACTCCGGTGGCGGACGCCTCGGAGTGACCTGCGTTTCGCGGCCGGCCCGGAGCTGTGCGCACCGGGCCGGCCGCGGCACGGGACGACGTCACCGATGCGACGCACCGCTTCCCGGCCGGCCCGGCCGCTTCGTCGCCTTGTCCGCCGAACCGGCCTTCGCCTTGCGCACGCCGCCGCGGTAGGTCAGCCAGATCAGCAGCTCGTACAGGGCGAGTAGGGCGGCCGCCGCGGCGAGGCCGATGCCCGCGCCCTGGTTGTCCATGTCGCCCGGCTCGGGTGCGAACCAGCCGGCCGGGTCGACCAGGACCTCCTCGGTGGCGCCGACCTGGGAGGGTCCGTAGCAGGAGTCGCTGCCCAGCTCGGCGTGCGGCAGCGGCTTTCCGTCCACCCGCTGGATCTTGCAGGTGTAGACCAGCCCGTGCTTGCCATGCGAGGTCTGCACCGAGACGACCCGGACGTCGGTGTGCTGCCCCCGGGCGCCCATCATCTCGGCCTGGAACGCCATGCCGGGGAGCGCCAGCACACCGATCCCGACCAGGATCCCGACGAACCCGGGCCACTTGTAGCCGGTGATGAGCATCAGGATCACCGTGCTGATCAGCACGAGCACCCCGAGGATCATCGCGAGCGGTGTCCAGTCCGGATTGGTGGCCAGCAGTGCCAATCCGGCCATCAGCGGCGGGCCGAAGGCCGCCCACCGCGTGACGCGGCGGACGGTACCGGCGGACGGGGCTATCTCGCTTCGAGATGACGTTCTGGGCACGGCCCACAGTGTGGCGAACGGCACTGCCGACGGGAAGGGCGGGGTCCGGAATTCGGAGGGCGGGCCTCCATCGGGTGACACTGTGCCGGTGACATCGCAGATTTTCAGCCACGACGTGCAGCAGACCCTGGACCTGATCGGCATCTTCGTCTTCGCCCTGTCCGGGGGTCTGCTCGCGGTCCGAAAGAACATGGACATCATCGGCATCTGCGTACTCGCCGAGGCCACCGCCCTCGGCGGCGGGGTGATGCGGGACCTGCTGATCGGCGCCGTCCCGCCGGTCGCCTTCACCAACATGGGCTACTTCGTGACCCCGCTGGTGGCCGGCCTGGTGGTCTTCTTCCTGCACCCCGAGGTGGAGCGGATCAACCGCAGCGTGCAGACCCTGGACGCCCTCGGCCTCGGCCTCTTCTGCGTCACCGGCACCGCCAAGGCCCACGACTACGGTCTCGGCTCGGTCCCCTCCATCGCCCTCGGCATGCTGACCGCGGCCGGCGGCGGCGTGATCCGCGACGTCCTCGCCCAGGAGACGCCGTCCCTGCTCCGCTGGGACCGCGAGATCTACGCCGTCCCCGCCCTGGTCGGCGCGACCATGGTGGCCATCCTCATCGCCGCCCACCACCTCACCACCCTCACCGCCACCAGCGCCGCCCTCACCGCGTTCGTACTGCGCATGCTGGCGCTGCGGTACGGCTGGCGGGCGCCGCGGGCTTGGCACCGCAACGGGGCGCGGGTGAGCGAGGAGTAAGGGGCCCGGCTTCCTCCGGTCAGCGGCCGACCGCTGCCGTTCGGTCTGCGAGGAGCAGCGCGAGCGGTCCGCCCTGCAGGAGGAACCGGCCGTCCACCGCTGCGGTGACGGCATCGGCCATCGGCCACCACGTCAGCTTGAAGCCCTCCTCACCGGGCGCGAGTTGCTGTGGCCCGAGGGCCAGGCACCGGGCTTCATAGAGGTGGACGCGGGCGGTGGTGACGGGGGTGATCGCGTAGGACCCGAGAGCGCGCCACTGCTCTGCGGTGATTCCGGCCTCCTCACGCAGCTCACGCCGGGCGCACTCCTCCAGGGTCTCGCCGGCCTCCTGCCGCCCGCCCGGGAGGAACAGGTACTCGCCCTCGTGGAGGGGGAACCAGGCGCTCAGCACTGCGACCAGGTCGTGGTCGTCGCGGGCGACGACCACGCATGCGTCTCGGGTTGGCAGGCGGGTGTCATCGGTCATGAAACGGAGGGTAGATGGACCTAGCGCACGGTGCAGGTGAACGGAACGTTTGTCACCGTCGGGTGGATGATCCCGCGACCGTGGTAGCCGTCCTCGCCGAAGGCGTCGCCGTGGTCGGCACACATGATGACGAGCCAGCGTTTCGTGGCGGTCAAGGTGGCGATGAGGCGGCCGAGATGCGCGTCCGCATAGGCGAGCGCCGCGCATTGCGACTGCCAGGTGTCGGTGCTGCTGCCTAGATAGTGGCCGTGGGGGACGTGGGTGGCGGACACGTTGACGAAGAGGAACAGCGGCCGCTTGTCGTACCGCCGGGCGATGGTGAGGGCGTGGTCGACTTGGTGGCGGGTGGAGTCGATCTCCGGTGAGCAGAATTCGGGGCGCCAGTGATCCTCTTGGAACATGTCGGGCAGGACCGACCCGAGCGGGGTCTCGCGGGAGAAGTAGGTGACTCCGCCGACGCACGCTGTGCGGTAGCCGTGCTGCTGAAGACCGTCGAGGAGGTTCGGGGCGTCGAAGACGAACGTCCGTGGATCGACCTTCTTGAACGCGGGCGGGCGGCACTCCCAAAGGCGGGGCGGCTGGTGGGGCTGCGGGAGCTTGGGGAGGAAGCCGGAGAAGAGCGCCATGTGCGCGGGCAGCGTGAACGTGCCGGGGGTGCGACGCTCCTCCCACTGGCCGCCTGGGAGGATCTCGGCGATGCGCGGGGTCTGTGCGGCATGGAGGGTGGCCCGTGCGACGTCGTACCGCAAGGAGTCCAGCGTGATGAAGAGGATGCTCGTTCCGGAGCGGATGATCTGAGCTGCGTCGATCACAGGTTTCACCCTTCGGCGGCGGCGTAGTACTGGGCGAGGTCGCGGCGGTGCACGATGCGGCCTTTGGCGGTGTCGTTGACCGGGATGGGAACCTTGTCGCGGGCGATGAGGTCGCAGACCCGCTCCAGGCCGGTGCCCGAGGCGATGGGCTCGTTGTTGGCGGTGAACAGGCGGATGCTGATGTACCGCCCGCTCGCGGTGATGGTTGCGCCGGGGACTTGGAGAGTGCGAATGGCGTAGGCGAGAAGGTCGTCCCCGCCTTCGCCGACGAGGGAGACAGTGGCGGCGTAGTGCTGGCAATTGATCGCTCCCCGGCAGAACCTGTCAGCGAACTCCTTTGCCAGTGCGGTGCCGTCGTGAACGAGGGCGACACCGTGTGCGCGGGTGGTGAGAACGAGGCAGGAGCCGACCCACCACGCGACGGCGGGATGGATCTCGTCGGGCACGCGGCCGTGAATGCGGTCGTCGCCGAAAACGACCCCGAGGTCAACGGGATTGAGCACGGCCGGACTCCAAGCGGAGGTGGATCTCCTCGGCGAGTTCCTCCGGGGTACGGCCGTCAGTGGTGATCTGCACACCCGTGGGGTCGCTGGCGGCGAACAGCCGGTACAGCTCCTGCACGTGGGAGAGCAGACTGAGCCTGCGGGTCAGGAAGCGGTCCTGCGGAGCGCGGCGGGGGCGGGTCTCCATCCGGTGGCGGATCTCCTTCTCGGAGGTCTCCAGGTAGACCGTCAGGTCGGGCTTGGGGAGATACGCCAGGTAGGGGCTGAACATGGTGACGACCACATCCAGGTCTAGGTTGCTGACGGCAGCGTGGTTGACGACGACGGAGCCGATCCACCGGTCCGCGATGAGGTTGCCGCTGACGAGTCGGTGGCGGGCGTAGTCAGCGGCGTCCAGGGCCCCGGTGAGGTGGAAGGCGAACTGGGTGAGCGCGCCGCCGTGGTCGTTGACGTAGCCGATGAGCGTGCTGAGCGGCTGCGGGATGACGTGCAGGGTCTCGGCGCCGAGGCGTTCGGCTAGCAGGGCGGTCAGCGTGGACTTCCCGGAGCCGCTGATCCCTTCCAAAGCGAGCAGAGAGCCGTCGCGGCCGGTGAGGGGCGGCTGGTAGCAGGCAGGCAGTTCGTTGGTCACAGGGTTCCCTCCGTGAAGGCCGCCACGTGCTGGGCGACGGCTGCTGTGACGGTGGTGGTCGGAGCGGGACCGGCGAGGGACGTGAGGTCGAGCCGAAGGTCCTCTCGTAGCAGGCAGGGCGCCAGGCCGCCCGCGTGGTCGAGGCGCAGGGCCCAGAACCCTTCGACGCACCTGCGTCGCAGAGGGCAGTTGCCGCACTGCCCGACGTGGTGTCGGCCGAGTTGTCGGTGGATGACCTCGATCTCCAGACCGTCGATGGTGAAGACACGGCGCCCTTGGCCGACTCCGGCGATCTCCACGCGCTCGTCGTGGGTCATCGTCCGCAGCAGCGCAATGAGGTCGTCAGCGGGGACGGATGACGCGCCAGTGGTCGCGTTGAAGTCGGTGTCGACCAGTTCGATGAACTGCACGGGCAGGCGGCGCTCAAGCGCGTATTCAAGGATCGCGGGGATCTCATGCTGGTTCTGCCGCTGTAGCAGGGTGTTCAGCTCCACGCGCTCGAACGCGTCGCGGGTGGCCTCGATGCCGTCGAGGACGGTGGAGATCGGGAGCCGGGTCTGGGCGATCTCGCGGAAGGTGTCGTCGCTGAAGTAGTGCAGCGAGACCTTGATCTTGTCGAGCGCCGTCCGTTGGAGCCACGGCAGGTGGCGGACCAGCAGGATGCCGTTCGTGATGAGGCTGAACGTGACGTCCGGGGCGGCGAATTGGTGCATGCCCTCCAGTACCGGGCGGGCCTTGGCGGACATCAGGGGCTCGCCACCGGTGAAGTAGACGCGTTTCAGCCCAGCGGCGATCAGCGAGCCGATGATCGGAACGAAATGCCCGGCCGACAGGACGCCCGTACGCGGCAGCTGGGAGCGGTCTGCCCTGGTGGTCCCCGGAGGAACATCGCCCTCGTTGTGGCAGAACAGGCAGCCGATGTTGCAGTCAGGCGTGAGCGACACTCGCAGTTGCCCCCGGAGAATCGCGAAGTTGTGCAACGCGGTCATGTCCAGCTTCGATGAGGACTGCGCGCTCGTGACGTTGAGAAGGTTCATCACACACTCCAGGTGGGTGTGGTGGAGCGGGCTGTGTCGTGCTGCATGGGGGGTGCCGACCACCTGCGAGGAGGCCACGCATGGGTGGCCGGCACCGTGGTCCGCCCAGGCCAGTTGCGCCACGGGGAAGGCGACGCCGGGGCGGAGACTGTTGGGTCAGGCGATGGTGGAAGCAGCCTGACGAGAAGTCACGGTCTTTATGCAGAGCCCAGTTCGGCGTCATCGATTGGCTGGGCGAGGGCGGTGGCGTCGCTCTCGATCGTGCTGGTACTAGGCAGAGCGATGGTGGCGTATACGGCCTTCCCGGCCCCATCGGGCCGCCAGCCCCAGGCGAGGGTTTCCGACGCGACCACTGCCAGACCGTAGCCGGACGCCCCATCGTTGTACGGATCGCGGGGCGTGGGCGGGGTCGACGAGCCGTCCGTCACCACGATCGCGACGTTCCCCCGAGGAGTGGGCCACAGGTGGGCGGTGATAGGCCCGGCATCGCCGGCGTGCCGGATGGCGTTGGTGACGAGCTCGGAGACGACCTGCTCGATTGCTGCCACGATCTGGTCGGGCAGTTCCTGTGCGTACCAGGAGCGGACGGCGGCGACCGCGCGACGCCGCGTTGGTCCGACGCCGGCCGCGTCCGGATCGATGGTCCAAGTCTCCCCACGGGCGCCCCACGGCAACGGACGCATGCCCGGCGCCGGTCCGGACGAAAGGTTCTGATGGCTCATTGGTTCGCTCCGGCCGGGGTGGCAGGGTGAGCATGGTCGACGGCGCGGTTGAGGGCTGCGTTGCGCGTGGGCGGGGAGGTGGCTTGGGGCATGACGGGGTCTCCGAGGGAGAGCGGGGGAGGAAGGTCGGCTGTGGTTGCCGAAGCAGCGCTGCGGCGCCCTGCAATGGGGCGAATGACCAGCAGACGACGGCCCATGGCGGTTATCTGCCGGTGCCGTTCGGCCGCGACGTGGCGCGGCCCTAGGTGGGCCGGTGCGGGCACGACGGCACCGTAGGTCCCGGGAAGCAGTAGGACGTCCAGCAATTCAGTGAACGCCGAGTGCGTGCTGCTGCCGGAGTGCTCGCGTTCGGTGAAAGTCCCCGACAGAGTCAGCTCGTGCTGCTGGCAGTACCTCAGCAACGCCGCTTGGAGGGCGGACTGCCGCTGGCTGGCGAGACTGCCAACGACCCGCAGGTAGCCATAGACGACAGGGCCGGGGACGTCGCGGTTTTCGGTCAAGGAGTCCATGATCAGACCATCCAGGGGATCCGGGTGCCGGCGAACGGCTTGCAGCCTTCTGCTGCCGAACGTGACTTCAGCGTGATGGTTCGTCACCAGGTCGCGAAATGACCGGCTGTCGCACTTCCGCTGCACTTCCCCTGCATCGCACGGGTGGAGCGTGCTTCGATGGTTGCGCCCGGAAAGGAGGGCCGACGGTATGGCGAGCGTTCACGAGTGGACAGGGCTGGAAGCCACCGCCTTACGCAAGGCCCTCCGGTTGAGTGTGCGCGCTTTCGCGCAGTGCCTTGGTGTGGCGGAGCGGACGATCTCCAAGTGGGAAGCCCTGGGCGCCGCGACACACCCGCGCCCGGATACCCAGGCGATCCTGGATACCGCACTTGCTCAGGCAGATTCCGCAGTTCATCTGCGCTTCGAAACTGAGCTGTCCGATCGGCTTTCGACCGGCGGTTCCTCCAGAATCGTGCGCACGGGGCCCCGCTTGTGGGAGTACGAGTCCTGGGCGGAGGATATCGAGCGGGCTGTGGTGGCCCTGGGACGCCAGAACTTCGCGGCGGCGGGCAGCCTGCTGGGCAGATGGCTGGCCCGCTGGCCGGCACGGGAGTTGGACGACAAGGGGCTTTACCTGTTCGCCCGTTCGACGACGCTGCTGGGAGATCTGCGGCGGGACCAGGGCAAGCTGCTCGGATCGGCTTCGGCTCATCACTCGTACTCCGCTGCGCGGAGCATCTTCGCCCAACTCCATATTCCCCGCCGGATCGCCCAGATCGAACTGTCTCTCGCGGTGGTCACGGGGATGTCAGGTCAGCATGACGCCGCGGCCAGCCAGTACGAGCGGCTCGCCACGGATGACCGGCTCAGCCGTCGCGACCGGGCAAGGGCGCACCTATGGGTCGGAACGGCGCTCAGTAAGAACGGGAACCACGACTACGCCGCCACGGTGATTCAGGCCGCCAGCCGCGACTTCGAGAACCTGTCAGAGGCTGAGGACTGGTCGGTTGCGCAGCAGAAGCTCGCGCTGGCCCATCGTGGGGCCGGTGACCTGTCGACCGCGCTGCACTTCATCGATGTCGCCCGCGCTACGACTGTGCCCGACTCGCCGATGCAACGGGTCCGGCTAGACACGGCACACGGGCACATCCTGCTGTCGGATCCCGCCACTGCCGGTGATGGGCTGGCCGTTCTCGCGGAGGCTGCCGATCTGGCTGCCAAGTACGGTATGAGTCACCAACTGCAGAGCATCGATGGCATCCGGCGAGGTTACGACCGCCAGCCCGCTCTGCGACACCGGTGATCAAGGAGTACGTGGTGACGGACAACCAGCTTGCGATCACGGATGAACAGTGGCGTGATGCCCAGGCGATCTGGGACTACCACCAGATGCACCACGAGCTCCGGCCGTGCGACGCGGCGATCGGGCTGGGCAGCCACGACTTCGGCGTGCCCGTCCATGCTGCCGAGCTGTACCACCAGGGCCTGTTCCCGACCCTGGTCTTCACCGGCGGGTCCAACCCGACTCACCCCGAGCACTTCCCACGCGGCGAGGCGGTGCACTTCCGCGAGCACGCCCTTGAACTCGGTGTCCCGGACTCGGCGATCCTGCTGGAGCCGAATGCCACGAACACTGGTCAGAACATCAGACTTTCGCGGGAGGTGCTGGCCTCGGCCGGCCGTGGCGTCCGGTCGGTGATGCTGATCGCGATGCCGTACATGGAGCGACGCGCGTTCGCCACCTGCCGCAAGGTGTGGCCGGCCGTCGAGGTGGTTTGTGCCTCGGCGCCGCTGGAGTTCAACGACTACGTGAAGGTCATCGGCAACGAGAAGCACGTCATCGACATGCTCGTCGGGGACATGCAGCGGGTGATCGAGTACCCGAAGCTCGGATTTGCCATTGAGCAGGAGGTTCCGGAGGAAGTGCATGACGCTTACGACCGGCTCTGCCGTGCCGGTTTCGACACACGGCTCATCAAGTCCTGATCTGCTTTTGCCGCTTGCCCAGGCATGTGCGGTCCATCAGCCCAACCTGCTTCCACGGCTGAGCACCCTGGCCAAGCTCTTTGCAGCAGACGTGTGGGTGGTGCTGGACGACGTCCAGTTCGCCCGCCGCGACTTTCAGCACCGTACGCGTCTCGCTGCTCTCGGAGACGCGGAGCACTGGCGGTGGCTGTCCCTGCCGACTCACCTGCCGGGCGGGCGTTCCACCATCGTGAAGGACGCCCGACTCGCCGACCCCGAACCGAGCTCCCGCCGCATGGAGGGCATGATCCACCACGCCTACCGCCGCAGCCCACCCTGGCCCGCGATCGAAGCCGTGCTTGCGCCAGTCCTCGCAACCCTCCGTGAAACGGACCGGACGGCTGTGGTCGCCGAGATCTCCACCCGGGCGCTGCTGGCCGCCCTCGACTGGCAAGGGCAGATCCGCCACAGCTGGGAACTAACAGCCCGCCGCGGGCGCTCCGAGCGCCTTGCCGACCTCGCGGTGGCATCCGGATCGACCAGCTACCTGTGCGGGACCGGCGGCATGCGGTACCTCGACCACACGCCCTTCAGGGCGCAGGGAATCGCGGTGATCCCATTCAGCACGCCACCGGACGACGTATGGGAGCAGGGAAGTCGCGTAACGGCATTGTGGGCGCTGGCAGTGCTCGGCCCTGCGAGCCTGGCATCCATGTTGCGGTCTGCCGCCAGGCTCAACCGGCAAGGCAGAAGGTAGCTGAAGGAGCCCCTGCAGCCCAGCACCCACCCGGCCAGGGCGGACCAGTGCGGTGGGGTCGCGGCAGTGGTCGACGCGGGTCGCCGAGACTCTAGCGGGCCTGGGGGTTCTGGTGGTGGGCCAGGAGCCTGGCGGCCGCTTCGCGCATCGCGCGTTCGGTGGCTTCCCGGTCGATTGGGTGGTCCTCCCAGGTGCTCCAGAGGCCGAGGAACTCCACGATCACGCTCTCGATGTGCGGTGAGCGCTCCAAGTGGCAGGCGCACCAGTAGATTTCGTGGCCGGCCTGGTAGGGCTGGCGAGTGCCTTCGAGTAGCGCCTCGGCCTCCCAGAGCATGAGCCGGCGCCAGGCGTCCTGTCGGCCGGGGATGGGGTGGCCGAGCTCCGTCATCGCCTGGATGAAGAGGTCCTGGGACGCGTCCGAGCGGGAGAGCCCGGCGAGTTCGCGCAGGGCGGGGCTGTCGACGCCGGCGGCGAGGGCCTCGGCCGCGAGCATCGGCAGCTCCTCGGAGGGTTGGTTGGCGAGGGCCAGTCGCACGGCTGCTCTGCGTAGACGATCCACGAGCGGAACCTAATGGCCCGGCCCTCGGTGGGTGACGCCTCAGCCCTGCGTCGCCGCCTTTGCCCCGCAGCGGCTGTCGCACCAGCGGGGCGTGGGGGAGCCGCCGTAGGCCAGGGACACCGCCTCCACCGTGCAGAGCAACTCGGGTAGCAGGCGGTTCAGTTCACCCAGCGGCGCCACCGACGTCGGCACCGAGATGGCGCACGCGGCTATGGCGCGCCCGTCGTTGCCCTTGATCGGGGCGGCCAGGCAGTTGACGCCCGCCGCGTAGTCGGCCTGCTCCAGGGACCAGCCTTGGCGGCGTACGGCGGCGAGGTCGGAGTGCAGGTCGACGGGCAACCGCGCATCCTCCATGACGGTGGCCAGTTGGTCATCCGTCAGGTCGGCCAGTAGGACGCGGCCGGCGGCGGTGGCCGCGGCGGGGGCGCGGCCACCGATCCGGGAGGCTTCGCCGGGCCGGCAGTGCGGTGGGGCGGGGTAGCGCGCGTCCACCTTGTCGACGTAGAGCACCTCGCCGCCGTCCAGCACCGCCAGGTGCACGGTGTGGCCGAAGCGTTCGTTGAGCGAGGCCAGGTACGGCGCGCAGACCTGGCGGACGTCGATGTCCTCCAGGGCGGTGTGGGCCAGCGACAGCAGCCGGCCGCCGAGCCGGTAGCGGTGGTCGGCCTGGCGTTGGACGAAGCCGTGCTCCTCCAGGGTGCGCAGCAGCCGCAGCGCGGTGGACTTGTGCACCCCGATCCGGTTGGCGGCCTGCTCCAGGGAGGCCGGGCCGTCGCCCAGCGAGGTCAGAATGGTCAGCGCTCGGTCCACGGTCTGCGACATCGGGCCCCACCCCCAAACGTGAACACGCCCCAGCCGTCGTGCCGCAGCACGCTAATGGCGCGTTGCATGGCGTGCAATGGCCAAATCGACACTTGGGCAGGGGAGCCCGGCCGCGTTCCGCCTACACTGGTGCCGCCATGCCATACCTCGACCATGCGGCCACCACCCCGATGCTCCCCGAGGCGATCGCCGCGATGACGGCGCACCTCGGCGTCACCGGCAATGCCTCCTCGCTGCACGCGGCCGGCCGCCGGGCCCGCCGGGTGGTCGAGGAGTCCCGCGAGTCGCTGGCCGCCTCGCTGGGCGCCCGGCCGAGCGAGATCGTGCTCACCGGCGGTGGTACCGAATCGGACAACCTCGCTGTCAAGGGCCTCTACTGGGCCCGCCGCGACGCCGACCCGGCGCGCACCCGGGTGCTGTGCAGCCCGGTGGAGCACCACGCGGTGCTGGACGCCGTGGAGTGGCTGGCCGAGCACGAGGGCGCCCGGGTCGAGTACCTGCCGGTGGACGCCCACGGCCGGGTGCACCCGCAGGCGCTGCGCGAGGCGATCGAGAGCGATCCGGCGGCGGTCGCGCTGGTCACCGTGATGTGGGCCAACAACGAGGTCGGCACCGTCCAGCCGATCCGCGAACTGGCCGCCGTGGCACGGGAGTTCGGCATCCCGATGCACGCCGACGCGGTGCAGGCGCTGGGCCAGGTGCCGGTCTCGTTCGCCGACTCGGGGCTGGACGCGCTGACGGTGACCGGCCACAAGATCGGCGGCCCGTACGGGATCGGCGCGCTGGTGCTGTCCCGTGGCGCGGCGCCGGTGCCGCTGCTGCACGGCGGCGGCCAGGAGCGCGACGTACGCTCCGGCACCCTGGACGTGCCCGCCGCGGCCGGCTTCGCGACGGCCGCCGCGCTCGCCGTCGAGCGGCGAGCCGGGCATGTGCTGGAGCTCACCAAGCTCCGTGACGACCTGATCGAGCGGGTGCGGGCGGCGGTGCCGGACGCGATCCTCAACGGCGATCCGGATCCGGCCGGCCGGCTGCCCGCCAACGCGCACTTCTCGTTCCCCGGCTGCGAGGGCGACGCCCTGCTGATGCTGCTGGACGCGGCCGGCATCGAGGTCTCCACCGGCTCGGCCTGCTCCGCCGGGGTGCCGCAGCCCAGCCATGTGCTGCTGGCGATGGGGGCCGAGCCGAAACTGGCCCGCTCCTCGCTGCGGTTCTCGCTCGGGCACACCTCCACGCCGGCGGATGTGGACGCGCTGGCGGCGGCGATCGGCCCGGTGGTCGAGCGGGCCCGCAACGCCGGTCGGCGCTAGCGGACCAGCGGGCCCGAACTGCCGGTCGGCGCCAGCAGGGCAGCGGCCCGCAACGCCGGTTGGCGCTAGCGGACCAGCGGGCCCGAACTGCCGGTCGGCGCCAGCAGGGCAGCGGGCCTGTAACGCCGGTTGGCGCTAGCGGACCAGCGGGCCCGAACTGCCGGTCGGCGCCAGCAGGGCAGCGGGCCTGTAACGCCGGTTGGCGCTAGCGGACCA
>NZ_JARZAH010000022.1:0-133715 GCF_029892145.1 Kitasatospora sp. GP30 | reverse complement strand
CCACCCCCCCCCCCCCCCCCGCCCCGGGCCGCCCCCCGCGGCCCGCCCCCCGCCGCGGGGGTGGTGGTTTCTTTCCGCAAAAATTGCGCCCGCCCCCCCCCCGCCCCGGGGGGCCCCCCCCTTCTGCGGTACTGCTGCGGTACTTCTGCGGCTACTTCTGCCGTACCGAACGTGCGATGTCGAACGTCAGCCGCGGCGGTGCCGGCCGCCACCGGACTGCACCGGCTCACCGCTGCCGCCCGAGCCGGCCACGGCCGCGCCGCCGGCCTTGCGCTTCTTCCGCTCCCGAACCACCTCGATCAGGATCGGCGAGATCGACAGCAGGATGATCAGGGCCATCGCCGGGATCAGGTACTTGTCGATCACCGGGGCCATCGAGTCCCCGAAGAAGTAGCCGATGCAGAGCATCGCCTCGGTCCAGATCACGCCGCCGAGGGCGTTCCAGACGAAGAACTTCCGGGCCGGCATCTCCAGCATGCCCGCGACCGGGTTGAGGAAGGTCCGCACGATCGGGATGAACCGGGCCATCACGACGGCCTTCTCCGGGCCGAACTTGGCGAAGTACTGCTCGGCCTTCTCCACGTAGTCGCGCTTGAAGATCCGCGAGTCCGGCTTGTCGAAGAGCTTGGACCCCGCCTTGGCGCCGAGCAGATGGCCGAGCTGGGCCCCGACGATCGCGCAGATCGGCGCGCCGACGAGCAGCACTCCGATCGGCATCTGGACGCCCGGCCCGAAGGCCTTGGCCGCCGCCGAGGAGGCCGCGACACCAGCCAGGATCAGCAGCGAGTCGCCCGGCAGGAAGAAGCCGATCAGCAGTCCGGTCTCGGCGAAGATGATCGCCAGCAGGCCGAAGGTCCCGACCGAGCTGATCAACGACTTGGCATCCAGGAGATTGACCGCTAGGTCGGTGTTGGTAGTCACGGGCGCAGGATAGCGCGGCGAGGTGGCCGCTCCCGGCAGCGTTCGACGCCAGCCCGCATGCTGAACCCATAGGTGAACCGGAGGCACGAGTCTGGGAGGATGACAGCGGTGTCCGGCCTGCGGTCGAAGACCACCCTCAACGACTTCGTGCCGCGGCGACGCCGTGAACAAGAGGCGTATCGAGCATCGGACAGCGTCGTCCGATCGCCCCACACCGACAGGAGCGGATTCGCATGCCCATCGCAACTCCCGATGTCTACAACGAGATGCTCGACCGGGCCAAGGCCGGCAAGTTCGCCTACCCCGCCATCAACGTCACCTCGTCGCAGACCCTGCACGCGGCGCTGCGCGGCTTCGCCGAGGCCGAGAGCGACGGCATCATCCAGATCTCCACCGGTGGCGCCGAGTTCCTGGGCGGCCAGCACAAGAAGGACATGGTGACCGGCGCCGTCGCGCTCGCCGAGTTCGCCCACATCGTCGCCGCCAAGTACGACATCACCGTCGCGCTGCACACCGACCACTGCCCCAAGGACAAGCTGGACGGCTACGTCCGCCCGCTGCTGGCGATCTCCGCCGAGCGGGTGGCCCGCGGCGAGAACCCCCTCTTCCAGTCGCACATGTGGGACGGCTCCGCCGAGACCCTGAACGACAACCTGGCCATCGGCCAGGAGCTGCTGGCCCAGGCGCACGCCGCCAAGATCATCCTTGAGGTCGAGATCACCCCGACCGGCGGCGAGGAGGACGGCGTCTCCCACGAGATCAACGACTCCCTCTACACCACGGTGAACGACGCCGTCCGCACCGCCGAGGCGCTCGGCCTGGGCGAGAAGGGCCGCTACCTGCTGGCCGCCTCGTTCGGCAACGTGCACGGCGTCTACAAGCCGGGCAACGTGGTGCTCCGCCCCGAGCTGCTGCGCGACCTGCAGGACGCGATCGGCGCCCAGTACGGCAAGAAGGACCCGTTCGACTTCGTCTTCCACGGCGGCTCCGGCTCGTCCCAGGAGGAGATCGAGACCGCGCTGGAGAACGGCGTGGTCAAGATGAACCTGGACACCGACACCCAGTACGCCTTCACCCGCCCGGTCGCCGACCACATGTTCAAGAACTACGACGGCGTGCTGAAGGTCGACGGCGAGGTCGGCAAGAAGTCCACCTACGACCCGCGCACCTGGGGCAAGCTGGCCGAGGCGGGCATGGCCGCCCGCGTGGTCGAGGCCACCCAGATGCTGCGTTCCACGGGCAACCGCCTGAAGTGACCGCGTGAAGTGACCGCCTGAAGTGACCGCGTGAACCGCGTGAACCGCGTGATCTGATCGCGTGAACCGGGCCCCGGCCGGCACCCGCCGACCGGGGCTCGATCATTTCCGGCCTGCTCCCGAACGTTTCCAGCAGGGATCCGAACGGTTCCGGCAAGGCTTCGAACGGTTCCGGCAAGGCTTCGAACGTTTCCAGCAAGATCCCGAACGGCAAAATCTTCCCCCCGGATCGGTATCGTTTTCGCCGGATCGCCCGGACTGTCACGGTTTTCTCATGGACACGGCCAAGGCTGTCGCTCATGGCCACCACCGCGCTACCTATCGCTGCCGATCCGCCGTCCGCCAGCCGGCCGCCGCGCCGAGCGCCTTGGCGCTCGCCCGAGGGACAGCCCGGCTATGCCCGTCCCGCCCTGCTCGCCATCGCCGCGCTGGCAGGGGTGCTGTTCTTCTGGGGCATCAACCAGAGCACCTACCACTCCTTCTACGCCGACGCCGTGCGGAGCATGACGGAGAGCTGGAAGGCCTTCGTCTTCGGCTCCTACGACCCGGCCAACACCATCACCCTGGACAAGCTGCCCGGCTTCCTGTGGCCGCAGGCGCTGTCCGCCAGGATCTTCGGCTTCCACCCCTGGGCGCTCACACTGCCGCAGGCGGTCGAAGGGATACTGGCCGTTCTGGTGCTGTTCCGCACGGTCCGCCGCTGGGCGGGCGCCAACGCCGCGCTGCTCGCGGCCCTGGCGTTCACCCTCACTCCGGTGGTGGCCGGGCTGTTCCGCACCGCGGTCGAGGACCCGCTGTTCACCCTGCTGCTCCTGCTGGCCGCCGACGCCGCGCAGCGGGCCGCCCAGAGCGGGAAGCTGCGGCCGCTGCTGCTGGCCGGTGTCTGGGTCGGGGCGGCGTTCCAGGCCAAGATGCTGGAGGCCTGGGCAGTGCTGCCGGCGCTGGCGGTCGTCTACCTGGTGTCCGCACCGGTCCCGCTGCGCAAGCGGCTGGCCCGGGTGGGCCTTGCCGGGCTGGTCGCCGCGGCGGTGTCGGCCTCCTGGGTGCTGCTGGCCACCGTGACGCCGGCCAAGGACCGGCCGTACATCGACGGGACCACCGACAACTCGGCCTACAGCATGGTGGTGGGCTACAACTTCCTGAACCGCTTCACCCAGGTCGGGCTGAACGCGGACGAGACCGGCAGCGTCACCTCGGGCCAGGGCGGCATGTGGGGCGGCGGCGGTGGCCAGGGCGGCGCGCAGGGCGGTGCTCAGGGCGGCCAGGGCGGCGCGCAAGGCGGTGCTCAGGGCGGCCAGGGCGGCGCGCAAGGCGGTGCTCAGGGCGGCCAGGGCGGCGCGCAAGGCGGTGCGCAAGGCGGCCAGGCCGGCGGCCAGCAGCACCGCGGCGGCGGGCACGGCGCGGGCTACGGCGCGGGTGCCGGTGCGGGCTACGGCGCCGGTGCGGGTGCCGGCCAGGGCGGCGCGCCGGGCTTCGGCGGCGGCCAGGGCGGCGCCCACCAGGCCGGCGGCCACCAGGGCGGCCCGGGCGGCAGCGACGGCGGCTGGACCAAGATGTTCGGCTCCCAGTTCGCCCCGCAGACCGGCTGGCTCTACCCGCTGGCCGCGGTCGCCCTGCTCTGCGCGCTGGTCTGGCGGCGCAAGGAGCCGCGCACCGACCGGCTGCGCGCCGGCTACCTGCTCTGGGGCAGCTGGCTGGCGGTGTACTTCCTGACCTTCAGCGCCGGCAGCGTCGGCGGCCACACCTACTACATGGGCGTGATCGCCGCCCCGCTGGCCGCGCTCAGCGGCGCCGGTCTGGTGCTGCTCTGGCGGGCCTACCAGGGCGGTGGCCCGCGGGCCTGGGCGCTGCCTGCCGCGGTGGCCGGCAGCGCAGCCTGGGGCGCCTACCTGGCCCACCTGTTCCCGTCCTTCCTGCCCTGGCTGGCCCCGGTCACCCTGGCACTCGGCGCGCTGGCGCTGGCGCTGCTCGTCGTCGGCCGCACCGCGCGGTTCGGTGCCCGCCGGCTGGGCCGGCTGCGGCTCGCCACGGCGGGCCTGGCGGCCGCGCTCGCCACGGTGCTGCTGGCGCCGGGTGCCTGGGCCGCGTCGGTGCTGGACAGCAAGTACAGCGGCAACGGCGGCATGGGCGCGGTCGGCCCGCAGGCGGCGCACGGCTTCGGCCGACCCGGCGGCGGCGCGGGCCGGGGCGGGGCGCGCGGCGGCGCGGCGGACAACCCCGAACTCGCGGCGCTGATGGCCCAGTTCGGTGGCTTCGGCCAGGACAGCACCGGTCTGAGCACGTCCCAGCAGCAGATCCTCGCCTACACCGAGGCCCACGCCGACGGCGCCCGCTACCTCTTCGCCACCACCTCGTGGTCGGCCTCCTCGCCCTACATCCTGGCCACCGGCAAGGAGGTGCTGCCGATGGGCGGCTTCACCGGCAAGGTGCCGTCGCCGAGCCTGCCGCAGTTCCAAGAGCTGATCCGCAGCAACCAGCTGCACTACGTCCTGATCGGCTCGACCCAGGGCGGCGGCTTCGGCGGGCGGGGCGGCGGCTCCGGTCCGACCACGGCGGTCACCAGCTGGGTCCGCAGCACCTGCGCCCCGGTGGCGCCGGGCGACTACGGGCAGTCGGTTGACAGCCCCGGCCTGCAGCTGCTCTACCACTGCACGGCATGAGCACAGCAGCGCCGCCGGCTCACCACCGCCCTGCTGGCAGACTGGGGAGCATGACTGAACGGAAGAACTTGCTCTCGGGCCCGGACCCGACGCTGCTGACCGAGGAGGCAGAGCCGTACCGCCGGCTCGCCGAGGAGTCCGCGTCGCCCACCCAGCTCGCGGCGGACTACCCGTGGTTCTCGCTCGCCTGGGCGATGCTGGCCGACGACGCCTTCGCCGAGGGCCGGGTGGTCGAGTCATACGCCTATGCCCGCACCGGCTACCACCGCGGCCTGGACGCGCTACGCCGGGCCGGCTGGCACGGCCACGGGCCGGTCCCGTGGGATCACCGCGCCAACCGCGGCTTCCTGCGCTGCCTGGCCGCGCTGGCCAGGGCCGCCGATTCGATCAAGGAGTCCGAGGAGGCCGAGCGCTGCTGGCAGTTCCTCAAGGACAGCAGCCCCGAGGCCTACGCCGAGCTGAAGCAGTAGCACCACCGAGCCGACAGCCCCCTGACGAACCCGTCAGGGGGCTGTCGTACGCCCGGACCCGGTACCGGGCCGCACTGAGTGGCAATGGCAGCGGTTCTATCAGTGCTAGAAATCGGAGCGGCGCCCGTGCTAGCGTCAGAACTGTTCCTAGCAGTGCTAGAAAGAGTGCCCGTCAAGACACGGGCCCTCGACACCCCTGGGGGAAACCATGACCGGCCGCCGCATCGCCACCGTCTGCACCCTGCTCATCAGCGCGTTCATCATCTTCGTCGGAATGTGGTTCATCCTGCAGCCGCACTCCGCGGTGGCCGGGCTCGGCATCACCGGCCCGACCGGTACCGGCGAGGGCTTCTACGACATCAAGGGCGTCCGGGACATCACCTCCGGACTGGTCCCGCTGGCCCTGCTGATCGCCGGTCAGCGCCGGGCGCTGGGCTGGGCCGTGCTCGCCGAGGCCTTCACCCCGCTCGGTGACGCCGTCATCGTGCTGAGCCACGGCGGCCCGCTGGCCACCGCACTCGGCGTCCACGCCCTGACCGCCGTCTTCGTGCTGGCCACCGCCGGCCTGCTGCTGCGCGAGACCCGGCGCCCCACCACCGCCCCGAGCCTCACCCCCGCGACCGCGACCGCGACCGCCAACTGACCCGCGTGCAGCGGGTGTTGTCTCAGCGCAGCACCGGCAGGAACGCGCTCAGGTCGCTGCGCTCCCCGCTGGCCGCCACCTCGGCCCGGTCCACCGCCGTGGCCCAGTCCAGCCGACCGGTGGCCAGCCGGATCCAGCAGAGCGGAGCCGTCTCCACCACATTGGGCGGGGTGCCCCGGGTGTGCTTGGGCCCGGGCACCGCCTGCACCACCGCGAACGGCGGCACCCGCAGCTCCACCGAGCCGCCCGGCACCTGCTCGGCGAGGGAGTCGGCGAGCAGCCGGCTGACCGAGGCCAGCGCGAACCGCTCGTGCGGGAAGTCGGCGAGCTCCAACGCGTCGGCCAGATCGTCCGCGTGCACCACCGCCTCCACCAGCCGGGTGACCAGCAGGTCGGCGAGCGTCATCGAGCCCAGCCGGAGCTCCACGCGCCGCTCCGGATCCAGCACCTCGGGCCCGGCCAGCACCTCCAGCAGGGCGTCCGCCGCCCGGTCGAAGGCCGCCGCCACCTCGGCCGGAGAACCCGCGAACGCCGCGGCGACCCGCTCCCGGGTGCCGGCGTCCAGCCACTCGGCCAGCGAGCCGACCCCGCTCACCCAGGCAGTCAGCCCCAACGGTGCCCGCCCCTCCAGCGGCTGCCCCAACTTCTCAGGTGCCAAAGCCAGTTGCCACGCCAGGTGGGCCACCAGCTCCCGCACCCGCCAGTCGCCGAGCCGGGTCGGCCGGTCCAGCAGCGCCACCGCCGCCGGATCCGCGGCCAGTCGGTGCACGGCGCCCCGCACCGCCTCGGTCTCGGCGGCCAGCGCGGCCCGCACCTTCGCCGGGTCGTAGCCGCGGGCCTTGCGCGTCACCGTCTTCGCCATGACGGCCAACCTACAGCGGCCGCGCCATCTCCAGCTCAAGCCCGCCGGGCGGCAGGGCTACCAGCAGCGCCCGCAGCCGCAGCTCCCGCACCTCGGCGCAGTCCTCCGGACGCACCCGGCGGATCCGGTACGACACGTCAACTCCCTTCCCCGCCGCATGAAAACGCGGACCGGCCCGCCCCCGGAGGGGACGGGCCGGTCCGATGATCCGTCGGCTCAGCCGAGCAGCGCCTCGATCACACCGTTGTGCGCCTCGGCCAGCTCGGTCAGCGAGACCGCGAACTGGCCCTGCACCTCCAGGGTGTCGCCGTCGACCACGCCGATCCGGGTGGCCGGCAGGCCGCGGGCCCCGCACATGTCGGTGAACCGCAGCTCCTCGCTGCGCGGCACCGCGACCACCGCGCGACCGGCCGACTCCGAGAACAGGAAGACGAACGGGTCCAGCTCGGTCGGCACGATCACCCGGGCGCCGCGGCCGCCGCGCAGGCAGCTCTCCACCAGCGCCTGGGCCAGGCCGCCGTCCGAGAGGTCGTGCGCCGCGTCGATCATGCCGTCGCGCGAGGCGGCGATCAGGATCTCGGCGAGCAGCTTCTCGCGCTCCAGGTCCACCTTGGGCGGCAGGCCGCCGAGGTGGTCGTGCACCACCTGCGACCAGGCGGAGCCGCCCAGTTCGTCGGCGGTGTCGCCGAGCAGGTAGAGGTGGTGGCCCTCGTCGGCGAAGCCGATCGGGGTCCGCCGGTTGACGTCGTCGATCACGCCGAGCACCGCGACCACCGGGGTCGGGTGGATCGCCACCTCACCGGTCTGGTTGTAGAGCGAGACGTTGCCGCCGGTCACCGGGGTGCCCAGCGCCTGGCAGGCGTCGGCCAGACCGCGGGTGGCCTCGGCGAACTGCCACATCACGTCCGGGTCCTCGGGGGAGCCGAAGTTGAGGCAGTCGGAGACCGCGAGCGGCTTGGCGCCGCCGGCCGCGACGTTGCGGTAGGCCTCGGCCAGCGCCAACTGGGCACCGGTGTACGGGTCCAGCTTGGTGTAGCGGCCGTTGCCGTCGGTCGCCACCGAGACGCCGAGGTTGGTCTCCTCGTCGATCCGGATCATGCCGGAGTCCTCGGGGGTGGCCAGCACGGTGTTGCCGATCACGAACCGGTCGTACTGGTCGGTGATCCAGCTCTTGGAGGCCTGGTTGGGCGAACCGGCGACCTTGAGCAGGGTCTGCTTCAGCTCCTCGCCGCTCGCCGGGCGGGCCAGCCGCTCGGCGGTCGGAGCGTCGGCCTGCAGCGCGTCCTGCCAGGACGGGCGGGCGTACGGGCGCTGGTAGACCGGGCCGTCGTGGGCGACGGTGCGCGGCGGCACGTCGACGACCTGCTCGCCGTGCCAGAAGATCTCCAGCCGCTCGCCGTCGGTCACCTCACCGATGACGGTGGCGATGACGTCCCACTTCTCGCAGATCGCCAGGAAGCGCTCGACCTTGTCGGGCTCGACGATCGCGCACATCCGCTCCTGCGACTCGCTCATGAGGATCTCCTCCGGCGAGAGCGTGGCGTCGCGCAGCGGCACGGTGTCCAGCTCGATCCGCATGCCGCCGGAGCCGGCCGAGGCCAACTCCGAGGTGGCGCAGGAGAGTCCGGCGCCGCCGAGGTCCTGGATGCCGAGCACCAGCTGCTCCCGGAACACCTCGAGGGTGCACTCGATGAGCAGCTTCTCCTGGAACGGGTCGCCGACCTGGACGGCCGGGCGCTTGGTGGGCTTGGAATCGTCGAACGTCTCCGAGGCCAGCACCGAGACGCCGCCGATGCCGTCGCCGCCGGTCCGGGCGCCGTACAGGATGACCTTGTTGCCGGCGCCGCTGGCCTTGGCGAGGTGGATGTCCTCGTGCTTCATCACGCCCACGCAGAGCGCGTTGACCAGTGGGTTGCCCTGGTAGCAGGGGTCGAAGACGACCTCGCCGCCGATGTTCGGCAGGCCCAGGCAGTTGCCGTAGCCGCCGATGCCGGCCACGATCCCGGGCAGCACCCGGCGGGTGTCCGGGTGGTCCGCGGCACCGAAGCGCAGCGGGTCCATCACCGCGACCGGCCGGGCGCCCATCGCCAGGATGTCGCGCACGATGCCGCCGATGCCGGTGGCCGCGCCCTGGTAGGGCTCGATGTACGACGGGTGGTTGTGCGACTCGACCTTGAAGGTGACCGCGTAGCCCTGACCGACGTCGACCACACCGGCGTTCTCGCCGATGCCGACCAGTATCGCGTCAGACTCCGGGGCCTTCTCGCCGAACTGCTTGAGGTGCACCTTGGAGCTCTTGTACGAGCAGTGCTCCGACCACATCACCGAGTACATCGCCAGCTCGGCGCCGGTGGGGCGACGGCCGAGGATGTCGCGGATCCGCGCGTACTCGTCCTGCTTCAGGCCGAGTTCGGCCCAGGGCTGGGCGGCGTCGGGCGTCTGCTCGGCGTTCTTGACGGTGTCGAGAGTCATCAGACGTTCACCAACTGCTTAAGGACGGACGTGAAGAACGGCAGACCGTCGGTCTTGCCGGTACCGACCAGTGGCTCGACGGCGTGCTCGGGGTGCGGCATCAGACCGACCACGTTGCCGGCCGCGTTGGTGATCCCGGCAATATCGTTGATCGACCCGTTGGGGTTGCAGAGTCCATCTTCTTCACTGGCGAGGTAACGGAAAACCACCCGGCCCTCGGACTCCAGCTCGTCGATCGTGCGCCGGTCCGCGGTGTAGCGGCCGTCCATGTTCTTCAGCGGGATCGAAATCTCCTGCCCCGCCTGGTAATCGGACGTCCAGGCGGTCGCGGCATTCTCGACCCGCAGCTTCTGGTCGCGACAGATGAAGTGCAGGTGGTTGTTCCGCAGCATCGCGCCGGGCAGCAGGTGCGACTCGGTGAGCACCTGGAAGCCGTTGCAGATACCGAGGACCGGCATTCCCAGCTTCGCCTGCTCGATGAGCGACTCCATCACCGGCGAGAAGCGCGAGATGGCGCCGGCGCGCAGATAGTCGCCGTAGCTGAAACCGCCCGGCAGGACGACCGCGTCGACCTGATGGAGATCCTTGTCACGGTGCCAGAGCGCCACCGGCTCGGCCCCGGCCAGGCGGATCGCCCGCTGGGCGTCGCGGTCGTCCAGCGAGCCGGGGAACGTGACGACGCCGACCCGGGTGGTCACTGGCCGTCCTCCACCCGAACGGTGAAGTCCTCGATCACCGTGTTGGCGAGAAAGGTCTCGGCGGCTTCGCGGATCTTGGCGAGCGCGGCGTCGTCCACCGGGCCCTCCAGTTCCAGCTCGAAACGCTTGCCCTGGCGGACATCGGCGATCCCGGTGAATCCGAGACGGGGCAGTGCGCGCTGCACCGCCTGGCCCTGGGGGTCGAGGATCTCCGGCTTGAGCATGACGTCGACTACGACGCGTGCCACTGGCACTCCCAATGGTGTGGTGCGTGAAGGCGGGGGACCTTCAGAGTACCGGGGCGTCGGGGTCGTTCGACGTCCCGGGCATTGCGACGCGCGTAGACCCGCGCCCCTTACGCGGCAAGGGTTCCGGGCTTGTAGGGCGCCCGTTTCCTCCCCCTGTAAAGGAGTTCCCAGGATCAGCGGCGACACTCCTTCGGGACCCCCCGAATACCGGCATGTGGGGACAGATCCACCCCTGATACCTGCCGCAATCCGAGCGGAAGTATCGGTACGGAGGCGAAGGGAGGTGAATTTCCGGAAAAAGAAAGCAGCGACCATCGATTTCCCCGGTCTTGGGGTGCAGAATAGGGCCACCGGCATCGAGGGGAGCCGTGTGACGTGTGGGCCGAGGTCCACCGCTATGCCCCCCGCGCGGCCGGCGCACAGGGCCGCCGCGGCACACGCGCCCGGGCGGCCGAATTGCCGAGAGGATTGACGCCCATGGCTCAGCGTGTAGTTGTCACGCTCTCCGACGACCTGGACGGCGGGGCCGCCGCCGAAACCGTGCACTTCGGTGTCGACGGGAAGTCGTACGAGATCGACCTGTCCGTGGACAACGCGGAAAAGCTGCGTGAGGCGCTCGCCCCGTTCGTCGCCGCCGGCCGCCGCCAGAGCCGCACCGGAAAGTCCTTCCGCCGCACCGCGCTCGCCCCGGACCCGGCCGCGGTGCGCGCCTGGGCGCAGTCCCGCGGCATGGAGCTGCCGGCCCGCGGCCGCATCCCCAAGCACGTCTACGAAGCCTTCTCCGAGGCCAACTGACCCGGTCCGGCACCCCTTCCGCTCGCCGTGCCGCAGGCCTGCGACGGAAGGGGTGCACGACCACTCCCGACGATGGGGTAGAGTATTTCTCGTCGCCGCAACCGGGGCCGAAAGGAACCGGGAAGCACGACATGCGGACGTGGCTCAGTTGGTAGAGCATCACCTTGCCAAGGTGAGGGTCGCGAGTTCGAATCTCGTCGTCCGCTCGCAGCATCACCTACCAAGGTGATGTGCAACACAAGTGAAGATCGTGCGGACGTGGCTCAGTTGGTAGAGCATCACCTTGCCAAGGTGAGGGTCGCGAGTTCGAATCTCGTCGTCCGCTCCACGAGAAGCGGCCTCCTTCGGGAGGCCGCTTTCGTTTTCCCAGCCGCCCTTCTCCGAATGTCACAGCCGCGGACGCGATGGCCCGGTCGGCGCCGATGACATTTGTCACCGCCGATCCATGGGAGTGCCCGGGCGATCGGTGCGGCCGCGCACTGCCGCCGGCGCGCGCCCCACGGAATGCTGGAAGCCATGACCAGCCCCCTCCACGCCGTCCGGGCCAGCGGCCTGCGCCGGCGCTACGGCAGCACCGCGGCGCACGGCTTCGAGGCCGTGCGCGGCCTCGACCTCACCGTCTGGCGCGGCGAGCTCTTCGCCCTGCTCGGCACCAACGGCGCCGGCAAGACCTCGACCATGGAGCTGATCGAGGGCCTGGCCCAGCCGACCGGCGGCACCGTGACGGTGCTCGGCCACGACCCGTACCGGGAGCGCGCCGCCATCCGCCCGCGGATCGGGATCATGCTCCAGGAGGGCGGCTTCCCCGGCGACCTGACGGTGGCCGAGACCCTGCGCGGCTGGGCCGGCACCAGCACCACCCCGCGCCCGGTCGCCGAGGTGCTCGACCTCGTCGGCCTGGCCGACCGGGCCGCGGTGCGGGTCAAGCAGCTCTCCGGCGGCGAGAAGCGCCGACTGGACCTGGCGGTGGCGCTGATCGGCCGCCCCGAGGTGCTCTTCCTGGACGAGCCGACCACCGGCCTCGATCCGCAGGCCCGGGCCGCCGTCTGGCAGCTGGTCCGCGAGCTGCGCGCCGACGGCACCACGGTGCTGCTCACCACCCACTACCTGGAGGAGGCCGAGGAGCTGGCCGACCGGCTGGCGATCATGCAGCGCGGCCTGGTGGTGGCCAGCGGCACGGTCGCCGAGGTGATCGCCGACCAGCCGGCCCGGATCACCTTCGAGCTGCCCGCCCAGCCCGATTCGCCCACCCTGCTGCCGCTGCCCGAGGCCGAGGTCGGCTTCGCCGGCCGCCGGGTCACGATCCGCACCCGGCAGCTCCAGCGCACCCTCACCGAGCTGCTCTGCTGGGCCGAGCAGCAGCAGGTCGAACTGGCCGGCCTGGACGCCCGCAGCGCCTCGCTGGAGGAGGCCTTCCTGGCCATCGCCGCCGAGCCCGAGCACCCCGCCCCCGCCGAGTCCCCCGCCCTGACCGGAGCCGTCCGATGACCACCGCCACCCGCACCGCCGTGGTGGGCACCCCCGCCGCCCCCAGCGTCGCCCGCCGCGTGCTGGCGCTGGCCCGCACCGAGGCCCTGCTGCTGACCCGCAACCGGATCGCGCTCTACATGGCGGTGGCGATGCCGGTCTGCCTGATCGGCGGCCTGCACCAGATGCTCAAGGCCCAGCGCGGCCGGCTGCCCGGCGGCGACCTGCACAGCTCGTTGGTGCTCAGCCTCTTCCTGACCGTGCTGGTCTTCGTCGTCTACTACAACCTGACGGCTGCCTACGTCGCCCGGCGCAACGACCTGGTGCTCAAGCGGCTGCGCACCGGCGAGCTCACCGACCCGGAGATCCTGGGCGGCACGGCGCTGCCGGCGGTGCTGCTGGCGCTGCTGCAGATGGTCGCCATCACGGTCTGCGCGGCGGCGCTGTTCGGGCTGCCGGCTCCGCACAATCCGGTGCTGGTGCTGCTCGGACTGCTGCTCGCGGTGGCCGTGCTGGTGCCGATGGCGGCGCTCTCCAGCGCCTTCACCAAGACCGTGGAGACCTCGGGGATCACCACCCTGCCGGTGATGATGCTGACCATCTTCGGCTCCGGGCTGCTGGTCCCGCTCGCCGTCATGCCCGGCCAGGTGGCGCTGGTCGCCCGGCTGCTGCCGGTCACCCCGGCGCTGGCGCTGCTGCGCACCGGTTGGCTGGGCGGCGACGGCGGGCACCATCCGGTCGGCTGGTGGCTCTACCTGGCCGGCGCACTGGCCTGGGCCGCGCTGGCCGGCTGGGCGGCCCGGCGCTGGTTCCGTTGGGAACCTCGGCGCTGAGCTGGTCTGATAGGACCCACGGCGACGAGGGGGAGGGTGACGGCGTGCGGCTCATGGAGCGCTGGCGCAGCCAGTCCAAGGCGAAGCGGGTAGAGATCTACAACCGCTGGTCGATGTACAGCCTGACCGTCTTCCTACCGGTCTCGATGCTCGCGATGGGCGTGCAGCAGCTGATCAAGGAGTCCGCCCACACCCCCGCCGTGGTGTCACTGGTCGCCACGGTGCTGCTGAACTCCGCGCTCTCGGTGCCGCTGGTCCGGGCCGCGCTGGCGGCGCACAGCGGGCGCCGAACGCGGCCCACCAAGCTGCTGCTCGTCCACGCGGCCGCTACCCAGCTGGGCATCTGGCTGACCCTGCTGCTCGGGCCGCACCACGCGAACAAGCAGCCGGTCGGCGCCACCATCGTCGTCTTCCAGCTGCTGGTCTGGGTGGTCGGCCCGACCATCGCGCTGCGCCCGCTGCTGATGGCGCTCTGGGCGGTCCCGATGCTGCTGCTGACGCTGCCGCCGCTGGCGATCGCCTGCGAGTCGGTCGCCATGGCCGTCGGTGTGGTGGTCGGGTCGCTGCTCGGGCTGGCCTTCGCCGCCGCGAGCTGCCGCTGCTCGTCCTGGGTGGTCAAGACGGCCTGGGAGCTGGACCGGGCCCAGGAGGACCGGGCCCGGCTGGCGGTGGCCGAGGAGCGGCTGCGGTTCTCCCGCGACCTGCACGACGTGCTGGGCCGCAACCTGACCACCATGGCGCTCAAGGCCGAGCTGGCCGTGCAGCTGGCCAGGCGCGGCCGGGCGGAGGCCGCCGACCAGATGGTGGAGGTGCAGCGGATCGCCCAGGAGTCGCACCGCGAGGTGCGCGAGGTGGTGCGCGGCTACCGCACCGCCGACCTGGCCGCCGAGGTGGCCGGTGCCCGCTCGGTGCTGCGGGCCGCCGGGATCGACTGCGCCGTCGACCTCGGCCCCGATCCGGCGACGCTGCCGCCGCTGGTGCAGTCGGTGCTCGGCTGGGTGGTCCGCGAGGCCGCCACCAATGTGCTGCGGCACAGCGAGGCCACCCTGGTCTCGGTGCGGCTGGGCGGCGACGGCGAGCGGACCGTGCTGGAACTGGTGAACGACGGGCTGCGCGCCGAGCCGGCCGACCACGCCCCGGGCAGCGGCCTGGCCGGGCTGCGCGAGCGGCTGGCCGCGCACGGCGGCGAGCTGAGCTGCGAACGCGGCCACGACGACCGCTTCACGCTGCGCGCCGCCCTGCCGCTGTCCCGTACGACCGCCCGCGCCGAGGAGTTGGTGTGATGACCGAGCCCGTTCGACTGCTGCTGGCCGACGACGAGCACCTGATCCGCGGTGCGCTGGCCGCCCTGCTGGCCCTGGAGGACGACCTGACGGTGGTGGCCCAGGCGGCCTCCGGCCCGGAGGCGCTGGCCATGGCGCAGGCGCACCAGCCGGACATCGCGGTGCTCGACCTGCAGATGCCGGGGCTGGACGGCATCGAGGTGGCCGCGCAGCTGCGCCGGCTGGCCCCGAACTGCCGGACGATGATCGTCACCGGCCACGGCCGCCCCGGTTACCTCAAGCGGGCGCTGGAGGTCGGGGTGCGCGGGTTCCTGCCGAAGACCGTGTCGGCGGCCGACCTGGCCGGGATCATCCGCACCGTGCGGGGCGGCGGCCGCTATGTGGACCCGGAGCTGGCCGCCGAGGCGATCAGCGCCGGGGACAGCCCGCTCACCCCGCGCGAGACCGATGTGCTGGAGCTGGCGGCGGACGGCTCCTCGGTGGCCGAGATCGCCGTCCGGGCCGGCCTCTCCCCCGGCACGGTGCGCAACTACCTGTCCTCGGCGGCCGGCAAGCTGGGCGCCGAGAACCGCCATGCCGCGGTCCGGTCGGCCCGCGAGCACGGCTGGATCTGACCGGGGATCAGACCCACTCGGTCCCGGTGAGCCGCTCGTACACCTCGACGTACCGGGCCCGGGTGCGCTCGGCGACCTCCGCCGGCAGCACGGGCGGCGGCAGCTCGCCGTGGCGGTCCCAGCCGGACTCCGCGGAGGTCAGCCAGTTCCGCAGGATCTGCTTGTCGTACGACGGCTGGGCGCGGCCCGGCTGCCACTCCTCGGCCGGCCAGAACCGCGAGGAGTCCGGCGTCAGCACCTCGTCGCCGATCACCAACTCGCCACCGCTGAGCCCGAATTCGAACTTGGTGTCGGCCACGATGACGCCCTGCTCGCGGGCGATGTCGCGGGCCCGGGTGTAGACGGCCAGGGTGGTCTGTCGCAGCGCGGCGGCCCAGTCGGCGCCGATCTTGCGGGCCACCTCCTCGTAGGAGACGTTCTCGTCGTGCTCGCCGACCTCGGCCTTGGTGGCCGGGGTGAAGATCGGCGCGGGCAGCTCGGAGCCGTCCACCAGGCCCTCCGGCAGCGCGATTCCGCAGGCGGTCCGGCTGACCTGGTACTCGGCCAGGCCGGAGCCGGTCAGGTAGCCGCGGGCCACGCACTCCACCGGGAACATGTCCAGCGGGTCGCAGACCATGGTGCGGCCCTCCCAGTCGGCGGGGGCGCCGGGCGGCAGCTCGGTGGAGATCACGTGGTTGGGGACCAGGTCGGTGATCCGCTCGAACCACCAGAGCGAGAGCTGGGTGAGGATCCGCCCCTTGTCCGGGATGTCGGTCGGCAGCACCCAGTCGAAGGCCGAGGTGCGGTCGCTGGCCACCATGACCAGCCGGCCGGCCTGGTCGCGGTAGAGCTCGCGAACCTTCCCGGTGTGGAGGTGCTCCAGGCCGGGCACCTGAACCGGCTCGGGCTTGGTGACGAATCCGCTCACAGTGGTCTCAGTCCTCAAAGATGGGGGTCACTGGACTCACTGATCTTTTCATGCGGGCGCTCAACCCTCCTTGCAGACCCGGTCCAGCAGGTTGGCGGTGGCCCGCTGGATCCGCTCGTCGGTATGGCCGGGGCGGTCCAGCGCGGGCGACCACGCGAAGGTGCCGGAGGCGAAGACGTAGGCCCCGCTGGGCGCCCGGTAGAGCGAGGTCTCCTGGTGCCGGGGGCGGCCGTCCACGTCCTGGTAGGGCGAATGGGCGAGCAGGATCCGCTCGCTGTGAACGGGCAGCGGCACCTTGGGGTAGTAGCGGTCCGCCTCGCCGGCCACCAGGCCCGGCACCTCGTCGCCGTCCCGCAGGCCGGTGCCGGCCCAGAGCCAGTGCCAGGTGTTGCCGGCCCGCAGCGGCACCGGCTGGGCCACCCGGCCCGCGTACTGCACGCCGATCAGCTGCTGCTCGGGCTCGCCCGCGTCCCGCCACAGCGCGCTGGCCGCGCCGGGCTTGCCGGCCGCCGGTGAGCCCGGCTCGACCCGCTGCCGCTTGCGGCAGTTGAGCAGCCGGTTGGGTTCGCCGGCCGGGCTCGGGGTCAGGTCGACCCGCCAGTACATGGTGTTGGCGGAGAGGAAGATCAGCGAGGTGCCGCCGTCCCGGGCCCGCTCGACAGCCCGGCGCATCGGCTCGGACCAGTACTCGTCGTGCCCGGGGAAGACCAGCGCCCGGTGCCGGGACGGCTCGACCAGGCCGGCGTGCAGGTCGGAGGCGGTGGCGTAGGACAGGTCGTAGCCGTACCGCTCGGCCCAGCGGATGAAGTCGTAGGCGTGCCCGACGTGCAGCGGCAGCCCGGCCCCGGCTTGCGGGCGGTCGAAGGAGACCGTGACGGCAGCCTGGTGCTCGCCGACCAGCGCCCCTTGCTCGTCCCAGGCGTGGTAGAGGCTGGCGCCGTGGTGGCCGTCCTCCGGGAACAGGTTGTACGCCTGCCAGGTGACGTCCGGCAGCACCAGCAGCAGCTCGGCGGCCGGGCCCGTGGTCAGCGGGTCCCGCACGGTGAACGGGATGTGGCTGCGGTGCCGCTGGTCGGCGGTGGTGAGCACCGCGACATAGGCACCGGGCCGCCAGTGCGAGGGGATCTGCAGCCGCCAGGTGTGCCACCAGTGGTGGCAGCTGACGGTCCGGCCGACCACCAGCGGGGCCGGCTGCTGCAGGCCGGGGATCAGCGGCGAGGCGGTCATGTGCTGGGCGCCGGCCCCCGCGTAGTGGCCGATCCGGTAGACGTCGACCACGAAGTCGCGCGGCGGGTGCACGGTGACCCGCAGGTCGACCGCGCCGCCCGGGTGCACCACGCCGGCCGCGGCGAAGCCCTTGATCTGCTGCACCACGTCGTCGGAGTTGCGCGGAGTGCCGACCAGCGGGGGCGGCGGGGCGGGCAGCGGCCGCTGCCCGGGGGCGTCGGTGCTGACATACCAGGGGATGGCGTCCTCGGTGCCCTCAAAGTAGTGATCGGGGCTGCGCAACCAGGGCAGCGGCCCCTGCCCGAACGGATCCGAGACGCCGTGCGCGAGCGTGCCGGACTCCCATCTACGACCTGACGACTCCCGGTCCACGCCGTCCCTCCCGCGGTCCCACCCGTCCGTGGCATGTGCCACGGATAAATGCGTGTGGTCCAGCAGACCACACAGTGCCGACAGCATGTGACCCGATGTGAGCACGGGTTGACGGTGTCGGACGTCCGATGCATTACCGTTGCCTGCCCGGCCGTCAGCCCAGCCGGACCGGCTTCTCCAGCCGGATCCCGGCCGCCCCCAGCCAGCTGCGCAGTTCGGCCACCGCGCCCTGCTCCACGGCCTCCGCCACCGGATCGGCCAGATCGCCCCGGCGCACCCCGCCGAGCAGCAGCACCGGGCCGTCCAGCCAGTCCAGCCCCGGCTTGCCGCCGGCGCCGTCCACCGCGGCGCAGCAGACCATCGCCGTCACGCAGTCCGCCAGCAGTTCACGCCCCCCGCGCTCCTGCGCGCCGGGGACCGCGGGCGGCTCGCCGGCCGCCAGCACCCGGGCCAGCGCGGGCGCGCCGCCGGCCTCCAGCCGGGCCAGCAACCGGGCCAGGGTCGGCGCCCGGCGGCCCACCGGGGCCGGGGCCACGGTGTCCAGCGCCTCCTGCAGCGCCATCGCCTGGAGCCGCCAGCCGCGGTCCACCACCTGCTCCGGGTAGTCGTCCCAGAGCAGCTCGGCGCCCTCGGGGCGGGCCGGGCCGTGGAACAGCTCGGCGGCCAGCTGCGAGACCGCCGCGTCCATCGCGCCCGGCTCCTCCAGCAGATCGCAGGCCGGACGGTCGCCGAGCCGGCTCTCGTAGCCCTCGGCCAGCCGGTCCCGGCGGGACAGCTCGGTGAGTGCGGCCGCCACCCCCGCGTTCAGCTGGGCCGGCCGGCGGCCCAGCCGCCAGGCGGGCAGCGCGACCCGGGTGAGCAGCCGGTCCCAGCCCGCGTAGGCCAGGCCCACCTGGCCCTGGGCGGCGATCCGCAGGCCGTAGTCCACCGCCCGGGCCTGCTCGGCGGCGGCCGCTGCGGCGGCCCGCTCCAGCTCGGCCGCGTAGTCCCGGCAGGCCCGCAGCAGCGCCCGGGTGATCCGGTCCAGCAGCCGGGCCGGCGGGGTGCGCCGGCCGCTGCCCAGCGCCGCGTCCAGTCCGCGGACGAACCGGCGGGCGGCGGCGATCTCCGGATCGGCCGCCGCCGCGGTACCGGCCACCACCGGGGCCAGCAGCGCCCGAAGCTCGCCGGCCCGCATCCACCACAGGAACGGCGAACCGATCACCAGCACCGGCGCCCGGCCATGGCCCCCGGGCGGCTCCTCCAGCCAGCTGTCGCAGTCCGGGGTGAGCGCGATGGCGCCGGGCGCGGGCACCCCGAGCCGGTGCGCCAGCTCCTCGATCATCCGGTGCAGCTCGGGGGCCTGCCCCGGCTCGACCGCTATCGCCGGGGTGCTGGGCGGCACCGCACGGGCGTGCCGGCGGATCGCGGCCAGCGCGACCAGGCCGACCAGCACCGCGAAGGCGCCGACCACCCAGCGGACCACGTCCCAGCCGAACGCGTCCGGCGAACCGGGCGCGCCGATCCGGCCGGTGAACCGACCGGCCAGCAGCACCACCGCGACGGCGGCGGGCAGCACCGCGGCCGCCCGGGCCAGGGCGCGGATCCGCAGCAGCGCCCGGGCTTGAGCACGGGCAGCGTCGAGAGCGGCCATCCGGTGCTGCACCCCCTTCGGAGTCGGACATGACCGTGCCGACCGACGATCGAATGGCCTCTCCATCCGACCGCGGACGCACTGCACAGGTGTGACGCACACGGACCGGCCGGTGTTCCGACTCGGCCGGGAATCCACCCTTCCTGGTGACACGGTCCGGTCCGGCCCGCCCCACTGAAGCTTCCCCCTCCGAGGGCGGACGCACCCGGCGGCGACCACGACAACCAGCCGAAGCGGCCCCGCGGTTCAGCGCACCCTACGGCCGCCTGGTCAGTCGCGTCAGCCGGTTGCTCCGGCATTCACTCGAAGGGCTGGAATCGGCCGTCCGTTCGCAAGCAGATCTCCGGCGGCCGGACCGGGCCGGGAAATGCCGAGGGGCGCTGCGTCCATGGGGGTGTCCCCGGAACGCAGCGCCCCTCGGCGCGGCCGCTACTGGGCGGCGGCCTTCAGCGCGATGTCGGTGCGGTGCTGGGAGCCCGCCAGGCGGATCTCGGCGACCCCCTGGTAGGCCCGCTCCCGGGCCTGGGCCAAGTCCTTGCCGATCGCGGTGACCGAGAGCACCCGGCCGCCGGCGCTGACCACCCGGCCCTGCTCGTCCGCCTTGGTGCCCGCGTGCAGCACCCAGGCGGTGCCGTCGGCGGCATCCGCCTCGGCCAGGCCGTCGATCACGTCACCGGTGCGCGGCGCGGCCGGGTAGCCCTCGGACGCCACCACCACGGTGACCGCGGCCTCCTCGGACCAGCGCAGCGGCTCCAGGTCGGCCAGCGTGTCGTTGGCGGCGGCCAGCAGCACGCCCGCCAGCGGGGTGCGCAGCCGGGCCAGCACCACCTGGGTCTCCGGGTCGCCGAACCGGGCGTTGAACTCGATCACCCGGGTGCCGCGCGAGGTGAGCGCCAGGCCCGCGTAGAGCAGGCCGGAGAACGGGGTGCCGCGGCGGCGCAGCTCGTCCACGGTGGGCTGCAGGACGGTGTCCAGCACCTCCTGGACCAGGCCGGGCGGGGCCCACGGCAGCGGCGAGTAGGCGCCCATGCCGCCGGTATTCGGGCCGGCGTCGCCGTCCAGCGCCCGCTTGAAGTCCTGGGCCGGCTGGAGCGGGAGCACGGTGGTGCCGTCGGTGATGGCGAACAGCGAGACCTCGGGGCCGTCCAGGTACTCCTCGATCACCACGCGGTCGCAGGCGGCGGCGTGGGCCAGCGCGGCGGTGCGGTCGGCGGTGACCACCACGCCCTTGCCGGCTGCCAGGCCGTCGTCCTTGACCACGTAGGGCGCGCCGAAGGCATCCAGCGCCTCGGCGGCCTCCTCGGGGGTGGTGCAGACGTAGGAACGGGCGGTGGGCACGCCGGCGCCGGCCATCACGTCCTTGGCGAAGGCCTTGGAGCCCTCCAGCTGGGCGGCCGCGGCGGACGGGCCGAAGACCGGGATGCCGGCCGCCCGCAGCGGGTCGGCGACGCCGGCGACCAGCGGCGCCTCGGGGCCGACCACCACCAGGTCGGCGGCCAGCCGCTCGGCCAGCGCGGTCACGGCGGTGCCGTCCAGCTGGTCGACCGGGTGGACCGTGGCCAGCCGGGCGATCCCGGCGTTGCCCGGGGCGCAGTGCAGCTCACTGACGGCGGGATCTTGGGACAGGGAGCGGCACAGGGCGTGTTCGCGGGCGCCGCCGCCGATGACGAGGACCTTCACGCTTGGCAAGGGTAGCCGGTGGCCCGATCCCGCTGGTCGACCGGGCTGTGCGAAGCTCCAGCGATCATGCGTGCGGTCCGGTGTGCGGTTGTGCGTTCGACCAGTCGGTAAATCGGGTCAGGTTCGCGGCGGCTCGGGCCCTCGCTCGGATGAGTGAAACCGGCTCGACTTCCGGAACCGGCCCACCACGGTGTTCTGACGCCTTTTCGGGTAACGATCAGTCTGGAAGTCCGACGCGGTCAGCCATTTGGCGGTAAGAAGTGCTGTTGGATACCCAGCAGAGCCCGACAACCAGGCCCGTCAAGGGAGCCCCACAGGTGAGCCAGCCCGAAATGCAGCCCGAGGAAAGTCCCTGGGGCAAGGACATCGGCGAGGAGGACCAGCCCACCACGACCACCGGCAGCGGCCGGGACCGGGCGGCCACCCGTCGTCGTGCGGATCTGAGCGCCCGCCAGTTCCCGCTGGGGGACTGGGGCGAGCCCGCCGAGCGCCTGGAGGAGCTGTACCGCTGGTCCGAGGAGCGGGCCGTCGAGGCGATCGAGTGGTACCGCCGCGACCGGGTCTGGAAGCGCCGCTGGGCTCGGGTGCTGCGGTTCGGCACGGCCGTGTTCGGGGTGGCCGGGGTGACGCTGCCGCTGGTCCAGCTGACCGGGCGGTTCGGGCACGCGGCCGCCTGGGGCTACGTGGCGCTGGCGCTGGCGGTCGGCTGCCTGGCCGCCGACCGGGTGTTCGGGTGCAGCTCCGGCTGGATGCGGGACGTCAGCACCGCGCAGGCGCTGCAACGGCGGTTGGAGGCCTTCCAGTTCGACTGGGCCTCGGAGTGCGTGCGGGAGGTGCTCGGGCCGACCGAGGGCACCGCGGGCGAGGCGGCCGAGCGCTGCCTCGGGGTGCTGCGGCGGTTCTGCGAGGACGTCTCGGAGCTGGTCCGCGGCGAGACCTCGGAGTGGATGCTGGAGTTCCGGGCCCGGATGACCCAGCTGCCCACCCAGGCGCCCGGCAGCTGGGGGAGCCGCCCGGAGGGCGGGGTGCCGGCCCAGGTGCGGGTGCTGCCGCCGCCCGGAACCAGGCCGACCATGCCGCGGCAGCGGCCGCCGGAGGGCGGGCTGCGCTGAGCGGGCGCTGCTCGGCTGCCCGAGCGGCTGGCTCAGGCGAACACCACCATCGACCCCTGGGTCAGGCTCCGGGTCGCCGCCGCGTACAGCCCCGCCCAGGCGTGCCGCTCCCGCGCGTAGGCGTGCAGGTCGTCCAGCGGCGGGGCGAACGGCTGCTCGAGACCGGTCGGGCCGAGCGGCCGGGTCGGCCCCGGCGGGTTCAGCGGGTCGATGCCCAGCGCCGGGGCGATCGCCTGCAGTTCGCGCAGCAGCCCGTAGGAGGAGCCCAGCGGCCCACCGGAGGCCAGCAGCGTCTGGTCCACCAGCGGCACCGCGAAGTCGATCGGCACATAGGCCCCGGCGTGGTCGAAGTGCCAGACCAGGTGCGACTGCTCGGCGCTGGACTCGAACATCTCCAGCAGCTGCTCGTAGTCGCCGCCCAGCGCGTCCACCGGGGTCAGCTGGAAACCGGTCAGCTGGAGCAGGTAGGCACGGCGCAGGAAGTGCAGCGAGTCGTAGTCGAAGGCGGCGATCGGCTCCACCTCGCCGGTGACCCCCGGCGCGAACTCGTACACCGGCACCGGCGGCAGGCCGCGCGCGGCGAGCGCCGCGTTGTAGACCGCCAGCTCCTCACGGAACGGGTTCTCGGGGCTGTGGCTCAGTACGTCCACCAGCGGTACGAGCCAGAGGTCGCAGGCCACGGGCCGCTTCATCCTCTCCGGTCAACTAGCAGCGGGCAACGCCGGCCGGCTGCTCGACGCTCGGACCACCCTACCGGCCCGGCGTCGGATCCGGAGTGGGCAGCGGACCGGGCAGAGCGCCGGTCGGCTCGGCGGTGAGCAGCCCCAGCACGGCGACCGAATCCAGCGACTCCCCGGCCAGCTCGGCCAGCAGCCGCACGGTGAACAGGTTGTAGTCGTTCATCATCCGGTGCGCGCCGGAGAGGTCCTGGTCCGCGATCCGCTCGACCAGCTCGGTGTGCCTGGTCCAGCAGACCCCGGACAGCTCGCCCTGGGACCGCAGGTAGGGGGCGGCGAACATCCAGGACTGCACCCGCAGCCAGTCCAGGTAGTCGGCGATCCGGCGGTTCTCCAGGAAGACCGTCATCTCCTGCCAGAACCGGCGGTCGCAGCCGACCATCACGTCCAGCTGCCCGGCCCGGGCGGCCCGGGTGGCCGCCTCGGCGCGGCGGCGCAGCGAGCCGAGCCGCGACCAGTCGTAGCCGGGCGGCCGCAGCGCCAGCTGCCGGAAGGCGCTGTCGGTGAGCATGGCGCGGGCCTCGAAGATCTCCAGGAAGTCGGCCCAGCCGAACTCCGGCACGGTGAAGCCGCGGTGGTGCTCGGCCCGCAGCAGGCCCTGGGCGGCCAGGTCGACCAGGGCCTCCCGCGCCGGGGTGGCGGAGACCCCGTAGAGCTCGGCGATCTCCTTGACGGTGAAGTTGCTGCCCGCCGCCAGCCGGCCGGCCATCAGCTCCTCGCGGAGCGCCCCGGCGATCTGCTCGCGCAGGCTGTTGCGCTGGATCGGCAGACGGCCCGCCCGGATGACGACCACAGCACACCTCCTCCGACGTTCCAGGGCCAGGATCGAGGAGCCATCCTCTCAAACCCGACCGTCAGGGAGTCCGCTGCACCGGCGCGGGGATGCCGAGCAGCCGGTCGCGGTGGACCGGGAACTCCTGGCGCGTCCTGGCCACCTCCGCCGGATCGAACTCGACGGTCAGCACCTCCTCGCCGGCCCCCGCCTCGGCCAGCACCCGGCCCCACGGGTCCACCACCACGCTGTAGCCGGCCTGCTCGACGCCGGCGTGGGTGCCCGCGGTGTTGCAGGCCAGCACGTACGCCTGCTCCTCCACCGCGCGGGCCCTGGCCAGCAGGCTCCAGTGGTCGCGGCGCCGGGCCGGCCAGGCGGCGGGGACCACCAGCAGCTCGGCCCCGGCGTCCAGCAGCGCCCGGAACAGCTCGGGGAACCGCAGGTCGTAGCAGGTGGCGAGCCCCAGGGTGCCGAAGTCGGTGGCGGCGGTGACGATCTCCTGCCCGGCGCCCATCGCCACCGCCTCGCCGCTGTCGAAGCCGAAGCGGTGGATCTTGCGGTAGGTGTGCACCAGCTCGCCGCTGGGCGAGAAGACCAGCGAGGTGTTGTAGATCGGGCCGTCCGGATCGCGCTCCACGATCGATCCGGCGTGCAGCCAGACGCCCGCTGCCGCGGCCGCCGCCGACATCGCGTCAGAGGTCGGCCCGTCGAGCGGCTCGGCACCGGCTGACCAGGTGTCAGTGGCGAACCCGCCGAGCGCCCAGAGCTCGGGCAGCACCACCAGATCGGCGCCCTGCTGGGCGCGCACCAGGGCGGCCGCGCGGGCCCGCCGCTCGGCCGCCGGCTCGTCGTCGGCAACCGCGAGTTGGATCAATGAGGCGCGCACACTACCACCGTCCACGTCATGAGACCTACGATCGTCACCCGAAAGCGCTGCCCTGCTCTCTCAGGCAGCGTAACGTGCGGTTAGCGCGTGCGCCCGGAAGCTTCGAAACCCGCCCGGCGCGGGCCCGGGCGCGCGGGCGGTGCAGTCGAGGGATGGCCGGAGCCGGAGAGACAAGGACACTGTGACCGACAATCAGGTCGTCCAGACCTACACGGATGCCTGGACGCATTCCATCGAATCCATATCGGAACTACTGGCCCTGCTGCCCGCCGACTCCTGGAACCGGCGCACCGAGTGCCCGGGCTGGTCGGTGCGCGACGTCGTCTCGCACGTGATCGCCGTCGAGTCCGAGCTGCTCGGCGATCCCCGGCCGATCCACTCCCTCCCCCGCGACCTGTTCCACGTCAAGAACGACGTGCAGCGCTACCTGGAGCTCCCGGTCGACAAGCGCCGCTGCCACACCGCACCGGAGATGACGGCGGAACTGGAGTACGTGATCATCCGCCGGTCCCGGGCGCTGCGCAATGCCACCACCGGGCCGGACGACACCGTCAGCTTCCCGGCCGGGCCGTTCAGCTACGACGTGCCCTACCAGGAGCTGCTGCGCCGCCGGGTGCTGGACGTCTGGGTGCACGAGCAGGACCTGCGCCGCGCCCTGCAGCTGCCCGGCAACCTGGACTCCCCGGCCGCCCAGGTCACCCGGGACCTGCTGCTGGCGGGGCTGCCCAAGGTGGTCGCCAAGGCGGCGGGCGCGCCGGCCGGCAGCACCGTGGTGGTCGACGTCACCGGCCCGCTGGAGTTCCTGCGCACCGTCCGGGTCGACGCCGACGGCCGCGGCTCGATCGACGCCCAGGTCAGCCTGGGACCCGACGTGCAGCTCACGGTGGGCTGGGAGGACTACCTGCGGCTGGCCACCGGCCGGGTGCGGGCCGACGGCCTGCCGGCCGGCGCGCTCACGGTGGACGGCGACCGGGAGCTGGCCGACCGGATCCTGGCGAGCTTCTCGCTGACCCCGTGACCGGTGCGCCGGGCGGTCAGGAGGCGACCGTCCGGCGCAGCCGCAGGATCATCACCGTGCCCAGCAGCAGCGGCGCGTAGAGCCAGCAGAAGGCCAGCCGGAACGCGCCCGCCGAGTAGGTCCCGGCGCCCCCGGACGCCGCGTCGAGCAGCACCCCGACGCCGAGCAGGGTCACCATGGTGGCCAGGAACCCGCCCATGTTGGCGATCCCGGAGGCGGTGCCCAGCCGGTGCCCCGGGTTGTGCGCGCGGGCGTAGTCGAGGCCGACCAGCGAGGCCGGGCCGTTGCTGCCCATCACCAGGATGAGCAGCACGATCAGCCAGAGCGGCGGGTGCCCGCCGGGCCAGGCCAGCGCCGCGCCCCAGCACACCCCGGTGGCGGCGATCACGGTGAGCGTGATCGGCATCCGGGCCGCCGCCGACCTGGAGAGCAGCCGGCCGAAGAGCAGGCCGAAGGCCATGGTGCTGACCACCAGCACGGTGAGCAGCCCGGCCGCCGAGCCGCGGCTCATGCCCTGCCCCTCCACCAGGTAGGGCAGGCCCCAGAGCAGCGAGAAGGCATTGCCCGGGAACTGGGTGGTGAAGTGCACCCACAGGCCCAGCCGGGTGCCCGGCTCGCGCCAGCAGTGCCGGATCTGGGTCAGCAGCGGGGGCCGGTCGGCGGCTGCCGCGGGCGCGGGGCTGTGCCCGGCGCCGGGCACAGCCATGGGGGCACCCCCGGCCGGAGGCTGGGGGACCGCCGGCGCCTCCCGGAGCAGCAGCACGACCAGGGCGAACACACCGGCGCCGAGCACCGCGACGGCGCCGAAGGTGGCGGTCCAGCCCTGGCTGTGCAGGGCCTGCGCCAGCACCGCCGTGGAGACCAGGTTGCCGCCCATCCCGGCCAGCCCGGTCAGCTGGGCGACCAGCGGGTTCTGCGCCGCCGGGAACCAGCGCGCGGCGACCCGGAGCACGCTGATGAAGGTCATCGCGTCGCCGCAGCCGATCACCGCGCGGGAGGCCAGCGCGGGCCCGAAGGCGCTGCTGAGCGCGAAGGCCAGCTGTCCGGCGCTGAGCAGCACCACCCCGGCGAGCAGCACCCGGCGCGGCCCGAACCGGTCGACCAGCAGCCCGACCGGGATCTGCATCGCCGCGTAGACCAGCACCTGGAGGATGGAGAAGGCGGAGAGCGCCGAGGCGCCGATGCCGAACCGGTGGGCCGCGTCCAGCCCCGCGACGCCCAGGCTGGTGCGGTGGATCACCGCCAGGACGTAGACGCTGACCGCGACGGACCAGGCGAGCCAGGCGGCTCGGCCTCCCGGTGGACCGTCCGGCGCGGGCAGTTCGGCGGTGGGGACGGTGCGAGCGGCGGTGCGGGCGACGGGGTCCACGGGCATAGTGCGCCCAGACTAGTCATCCCATCATTCGATGCTTACGTCGGGTACACGCCATTCCCACCGGCTCAGCCGGTCAGCACCCAGGTCACCGTCCGGGTCATGTGCCGGGCGCGGAACGCCTCGTCGCGCACCCAGTCCGTGGTGTCCCGCACGGTCGCGGTCACGGTGGACCGCTGACCGGGCTGCAGGCCCAGCACGGCGGGCTCGAACCAGGTGTGGTCCGGCGCCGGGGAGGAGACGGTGTGCCCGTCCACCCGCCACTCCACCTCCAGGTGGCGGCCGCCGGCCAGTTCGAGCGGATGGACCGTCAACCGCGGGTGGCCGCTGAGCTGCCCGGGCACCGGATCGACGCCGTCCAGCGGGGAGACCCGGCGGTAGATCTGCTCGATGATCGCCTCCCGGGAGGGCAGGTTGTAGCTGCCGCCCAGGGTGCGCATCACCGAGTCGGAGGTCGGCCGGTAGGTGCCGTTGGCGCTGCGGTAGGTGTCCACCACGCCGCCGCCGTCCGGGGATTCGGCGCCCAGCCAGCGCCACCACTTGGTGTGGTCGTGGCGCATCGCGTCGGCGCCGCGGTCGGAGAGGTTGGGGTAGTCGCTGTCGCCCGGCGCGCTGTCGTACTCGTCGCCGAGTTCGCCGACGGTGTGGCCGATCTCGTGCTGGATGATCCGGCCAGCGTCGGGGCTGCCGCCGGCCAGCGTGGTCACCCCGGTGCCGCCGGCCCCGCCGTACTCGGTGGAGTTGGCCAGCGCGATCAGGTACTGCGGGCCGCCGCCGGAGCCGGCGTAGCGGGCGGTGGCGGACTCGTCGGCGCACAGCAGCCGGGCGGTGCCGTCACACCAGAAGTGCATCCCCAGCGGGGTGCCCGGGCGCTGTCCGCGGGTGTCCGACTCGGCGATGCCGGGGGTGTCGGAGACCAGGTCGACCCGCCGTATGTTGAAGAAGCCCTGGTAGCTGTGGAACGGCTCGATCGCCATCACGGCGTGCCAGGTCTGGTCCGCCTGCTGCTGGAACAACCCCTGCTGGGCCTCGGTGTAGCCGTCGCCGAGCAGCACCAGGGTGATCCGGTTGGCCGGGTCGCCGGTGCGCCGGATGTCCACCGTCGGGGCCGCGCCCAGTCCGCGCAGCCGGGCCGACTGCGCGGCGCTACCGGGCGGCGGGACGGCGCGGCCGGGGAGCAGGCCGAGGGAGTCGAGTGACGCCGGATCGGCGAGCCCGGCCAGGGCGGGCGCCACGGCGGTGGCGAGCAGGACCAGCGCGGCCAGGCTCCGGACGAGGCGGCCAGGACTCCCAGACGTCATCGGATCGTCCTCGGTGCTCCGGTCACCCGGCGGGCGCTCGGGTGGGGGATTGCTCAGGAGTACCCGGCCAGTACTGATAATCAGATTTTTCGGTACATATCTCACTCACCTGGCCCACGGCCGAGGGGCCCGAAAAATCTCTTCGAGCCACCCGCAACCTCCGCCAGTGATGTGCGTCCATGAGAGTGAAGGCACGGAGAGCGGGACCGGCGAGACCGGGGGGGACCAGCGCCGGGCGTCTTCACCCAACTCACCAGCGCCACCAGGATCTTGAAGGGGCGCGGCGGAACGACGGGAGCCTGCAGAACCTGTCGCAGTTCCCCGAGTGCTCGTCGCTGGACGAGGTGAACATCGACACCTCGTCCCTGGGGCAGCACCTGGACAACCACGGGGACGGGCTCTTCAACTTCCTGGTCAAGCTCTCGCCGAACACCTCCGCGTCGCTGTCCCAGCTGGTGGTGGTGACCGACGGGTCGGCCGACCACACGACCACCGGGGGCAGCAGCGACCTGGCCACCCTCCAGGTCGAGCACCCGGACGCGACCGAGCCGAGCCCGGCGCCCGGCAGCGGCACCGGCACCGGCACCGGCACCGGCACCGGCAAGCCGACCACCAAGCCCAGCGGCACGCCGACCGCCGAGCCCACCGAGTCCGCCACCCCGGCGGCGGCACCCGTGGCCGCCACCCCGCCGGCCCCGAACTCCGCGCCCACCGCCGAGCCGAGCGGCACCGCCGCCCCCGACCAGCGGCTGGCCTACACGGGCGGCGGGGACTCCTCCTGGACCCTGGTCGCCGCCGGCAGCGCCCTGCTGGCCTCCGGCGCCGCCGCGCTGGCCTTCGCCCGCCGCCGCACCGCCCGCCGCTGACCCGGCCGGCCTCAGTCGGCCAGCGCAGAGAACGCCGGCGCCCAGTCGGCCGGCCTCAGCCGACTGCCGAGAACGCCCGAGGGCCCCGCATCCGGTTCGTCTCACCGGATGCGGGGCCCTCGACTGGTTCTGACGGTCCGTCAGCCCCAGGTGATCAGCCGCTTGGGCTTCTCCAGGATGGCGGCCACGTCGGCCAGCACCTTGGAGCCCAACTCGCCGTCGACCAGCCGGTGGTCGAAGGAGAGCGCCAGCGTGGTCACCTGGCGGGGCACCACTCGGCCCTTGTGCACCCAGGGCAGCTCCCGCACCGCGCCGAAGGCGAGGATGGCGGCCTCGCCCGGGTTGAGGATCGGGGTACCGGTGTCGACGCCGAAGACGCCGACGTTGGTGATGGTGATGGTGCCGCCGGTCATCGCGGCCGGCGAGGTCTTGCCCTGCCGGGCGGTCTCGATGAGCGCGCCCAGCTCGGCGCCCAGGGCGGGCAGCGTGAGCGCACCGGCGTTCTTGATGTTCGGCACGATCAGGCCGCGCGGGGTGGCCGCCGCGATGCCCAGGTTCACCTGGCCCTTGACCACGATCTCCTGGTTGGCCTCGTCCCAGGCGGCGTTGATCTCCGGGTAGCGCTTCACCGCGGTGATCAGCGCCCGGGCGACCAGCAGCAGCGGGGAGACCCGCACGCCGGCGCCCAGCTCGCCGCTCTCCTTGAGCTCGCGCACCAGCTTCATCGTGCGGGTCACGTCGACCTGCACGAACTCGGTGACGTGCGGCGCGGTGAAGGCGGAGGAGACCATCGCCTGCGCGGTGGCCTTGCGCACGCCCTTGATCGGGACCCGCACGTCCAGGCCGGTGGCCGGCGGAGCAGCGGGCGCCTCGACCGGCGCGGCCTCGGCAACGGGCGCCTCGACCACCGGCGCGGCCGGCTGCGGTGCCGGGGCGGCGGCCGCGTGCACGTCCTCGCGGGTGATGATGCCGTCCTTGCCGGTCGGCACCACAGTGTGCAGGTCGACGCCGAGGTCCTTGGCCAGCTTGCGCACCGGCGGCTTGGCCAGCGGGCGCTCGGTGACCTGGGCCGCGGCCGGAGCGGGTGCGGCGGCCGGGGCCGGGGCGGCAACGGGAGCCGGGGCGGCGGCGACCGGAGCGGCAGCGGCGGGCGCCGCCGCGGTGGTGCGCCGGGCCCGGCGCTGCACGGCACCGGTGCGCGGACCGTAGCCGACCAGCACCTCGCGGCGCTCCGGTTCGGCCTCCTCGGCCTCGGCCGGCGCGGCGGCCGGGGCCGCGGCGACCGGAGCCTTGGCAGGCGCGCCGCCGGCCACCGCGACCGCGATGATCGCGGTGCCCACGTCGACCGTGGTGCCCTCGGGGAAGTGCAGCGCCTCGACCGTCCCGTTGAACGGGATGGGCAGCTCGACGGCGGCCTTGGCGGTCTCCACCTCGCAGACGATCTGCCCGTCCGTCACGGTGTCACCCGGCTGGACGTACCACTTGAGGATCTCGGCCTCGGTCAGCCCCTCGCCGACGTCGGGCATCTTGAACTCACGGAGTGAGCGAACTTCGGTGGTCATGAACCCACTCCCTTCTCAGAACGCCAGCGCGCGGTCGACGGCGTCCAGCACCCGGTCCAGGTCGGGCAGGAACTGCTCCTCGACCCGGGACGGCGGGTACGGCGCGAAGTAGCCGCCGACCCGCAGGATCGGCGCCTCCAGGTGGTAGAAGCACTGCTCGGTGAGCCGGGCGGCCAGCTCGGCGCCCATGCCCATGAAGACCGGTGCCTCGTGCACCACCACGGCCCGGCCGGTGCGCTTGACCGACTCCGCCAGGGTGGCGAAGTCCACCGGGGAGAGCGAGCGCAGGTCGACCACCTCGATGCGGTGCCCGTCCTGCTCGGCGACCGCGGCGACCTCCAGGCAGGTCTTCACCATCGGGCCGTAGGCCAGCAGCGTCAGGTCGGTGCCGGGGCGGACCACCTTGGCGGCGTGCAGGTCGAGCGCGGGGGCCGCGCTGATCTCCGCCTTGTCCCAGTAGCGGGCCTTGGGCTCCAGGAAGATGACCGGGTCGTCGGACTCCACCGACTGCCGCAGCATCCAGTACGCGTCGTCCGGGTTGGACGGGGTGACCACCCGCAGACCGGCGGTGTGCGCGAAGTAGGCCTCGTGCGACTCGCTGTGGTGCTCGACGGCGCCGATGCCGCCCGCGTACGGGATCCGGACGGTGACCGGCATCTTGACGTGCCCGAGCGCGCGGGCGTGCATCTTGGCCAGCTGGGTGACGATCTGGTCGAAGGCCGGGTAGACGAAGCCGTCGAACTGGATCTCCACGATCGGCCGGTAGCCGCGCAGGGCCAGACCGATCGCGGTGCCCATGATCCCGGACTCGGCGAGCGGGGTGTCGATCACCCGGTCCTCGCCGAAGTCCTTCTGCAGGCCGTCGGTGACGCGGAAGACACCGCCCAGCTTGCCGACGTCCTCACCCATGATCACGGTCTTGGGGTCGGTCTCCAGGCACTTGCGCAGGCCCTCGTTGATGGCCTTCGACATGGTGAGCTTGGACATGTTCGGACTTACTCCCCACCCTCGAAAGACTGCGCGTAGGCCACGTATTCGGCCCGTTCCTCGGCGACCAGCGCGTGCGGCTCGGCGTACACGTGGTCGAAGATCAGGGTCGGGTCCGGGTCCGGCATCGAGCGGACGCCCTCGCGGACCCGCAGGCCCAGCGCCTCGCTCTCGGCGTCGACCGCCGCGAAGAACTCCTCGTCCGCCAGGCCCTCCTTCTCCAGGTGGGCCCGCAGGCGCGCGATCGGGTCCTTGGCCTTCCAGGCCTCGGTCTCCTCGCTGGAGCGGTAGCGGGTCGGGTCGTCCGAGGTGGTGTGCGCGCCCATCCGGTAGGTGAACGCCTCGATCAGCACCGGGCCGCCGCCGTTGCGGGCCCGGTCCAGCGCCCAGCGGGTGACCGCGAGGCAGGCCAGCACGTCGTTGCCGTCCACCCGCACGCCCGGGAAGCCGAAGCCGGAGGCCCGGCGGTACAGCGGGATCTTGGTCTGGTTGATGGTCGGCTCGGAGATCGCCCACTGGTTGTTCTGGCAGAAGAACACCACCGGCGCGTTGTACACCGAGGCGAAGGTGAAGGCCTCGTTGACGTCGCCCTGGCTGGAGGCGCCGTCGCCGAAGTAGGCGATCACCGCGTCCTCGGCGCCGTCCTTGGTGATGCCCATCGCGTAGCCCGTCGCGTGCAGCGTCTGGGAGCCGATCACGATGGTGTAGAGGTGGAAGTTCTTCTCGTTCGGGTCCCAACCACCGTGGTTCACGCCGCGGAACATCCCGAGCAGGTTGAGCGGGTCCACCCCGCGGCACCAGGCGACGCCGTGCTCACGGTAGGTGGGGAAGGCGTAGTCGCCCTCGCGCATCGCGCGGCCGCTGCCGACCTGGGCCGCCTCCTGGCCGAGCAGTGAGGCCCACAGGCCCAGTTCGCCCTGGCGCTGCAGCGCGGTGGCCTCGCCGTCGAACCGGCGCACCAGGACCAGGTCCCGGTACAGGCCGCGCAGCTCCTCCGGGCTGACGCTGAGCGGGAACTCGGGGTTCTCCACCCGGTCGCCCTCGGGCGTCAGCAGCTGGACGAGCTCAGCGGGGGCGTCCTGCCCGGTACGGGCACTGTCGGGGACGCCGGGGGCGGCCTTCTTGCGCGCCCTCGACGTGCTTTTGACGGTCACGTTCACTCCTCGGTCTGTCCGGCCGCCCGGGGTCGCCGGTGCCGGTCCGGTCACCTCCGCGCTCGGCGCACTGGGTGAGCGGCCGATGACGTGGCAGGCGGTGATCCTTTGCCGACGGCTTTCCCACGAGAACGTTACCCAGCGAGCGCGTTGGGCGCTCCTGCGCTAGGACGTCCTACTTTTTCCGACCAGGTGGGGCTGGAACCGGGTAGCGGGCAGCCTCCCGGGGGTGCACGTCAGGACACCTGCGCACGCTATCCGGGCGCGGCGTTTCGCGTAAGGGGGTTGATCGGACAGATTGTGCGGACGGGCGGTGCGGGCGATAGATCATCCCTGTGGGGGTATGGGAGCATTTGCCAATGAGCGAAAACGGGCAAATCAGGGTTTTCCTACTGGATGATCATGAGGTCGTCCGACGCGGAGTGCGTGAGCTCCTGTCCGGTGAAGCGGACATCGAGGTGGTCGGCGAGGCCGGCACCGCCGCCGAGGCGCTCAGCCGGATTCCCGCGGTGCTGCCCGACGTCGCGGTACTGGACGTGAGGCTACCGGACGGTAACGGAGTTGAGGTCTGCCGCGAGGTCCGCTCGCGCCACCCCGACGTCCGCTGCCTGATGCTCACCTCGTTCTCCGACGACGAGGCGCTCTTCGACTCGATCATGGCCGGCGCCTCCGGTTACGTGCTCAAGGCGATCCGCGGCACCGACCTGCTCTCCGCGGTGCGCGACGTGGCGGCCGGCAAGTCGCTGCTCGACCCGGCGGCCACCGCGCGGGTGCTGGAGCGGCTGCGCACCGGCGGCGAGCCGGAGGACGAGAAGCTGGCCCAACTCACCAAGCAGGAGCGGCGGATCCTGGAGCTGATCGGCGAAGGCATGACGAACCGTCAGATCGGCAACGAACTGCACCTCGCCGAGAAGACGGTGAAGAACTACGTCTCCAGCCTGCTGGCCAAGCTCGGCATGGAGCGGCGCACCCAGGCGGCCGCCTATGTCGCACGACTGGGCACGGACCAGCAGCACTGAGGCAGCTTTCGATCACCGCTTGGGCACATCCGGCCAAGCGGACGGTGATCAGCCCGTTTCACTACGATCACCTGGCGTGACAGAGAGTCAGATTGTGGCGTTTGCAGCCGGTTTCGCCGAGATCGACGGGCCGGACGCGGACGCTCCACCGGTCGGCACGCTCAGCCCGCCGATCCCGGGCTGGGCCATCGAACGGGTCCTACGCCACTACCGGACCGGCCGGATGCTGGCCGTCGATCCGGTCGCCGAGGGCCTGCTCAACCGCTGCTACCGGATCACCACCAGTACCGGCCGCTACTTCCTCAAGTGCTACGTCGACCAGACCACCGCGACCCAGGCCGCGATCACCGCCCAGCACCACGCCAGCATCCGGCTGGCCGCCCTGGGCCTGCCGGTGCCGCCCCCGCTGCCGGACCGGACCGGCCGCACCATCACCACCGTGCTCGGCCGCCGGTTCGCCCTCTACCCCTGGGTGGCAGGCCGGCACCGCACCGGCGCCGAGCTCGATCCCGAGCGGTGCACCGCGCTCGGCGCGCTCCTCGGCCGGCTGCACGGCGCACTTGCCGAGGTCTGCGCCCCGGTCACCCAACCCGCCGCCCTGCCCAGCGCCGACCCCGACGCCACCACCGCGCTGATCGCCGAACTGCGCGGCCTGGCCGCCCGGCACCGGCCGTACGGCGCCTTCGACCGGCTCGCCGAGCGCCGCCTCGCCGAGCGGCTCGACCTGCTGGTCGGCCACCGGCACCGGCGCCCCTCGCCCACCGCGATCGGCCGGTCCGGCTGGGTGCACGGGGACTTCCACGGGCTCAACCTGCTGCACCTGGGCGACCGGGTGACCGCCGTGCTGGACTGGGACCGGTTGCGGGTGCGGCCGCGGGCCGAGGAGGCGGTCCGGGCGGCCACCCTGATCTTCAACCACCCGGTGACCGGTGTGCTGGACCTGGCCCGGGTGCGCCGCTACGCCCGCGGCTACCGGGCGGCGGCCGGCGCGGACGCCGCGGAGCTGGCGCCGGCGGTGCACCGGGTCTGGTGGGAGCGGCTCAACGACTTCTGGATGCTGCGCTGGCGCTACCAGCGGGCCGACCGACGGGCCGACCCGCTGTTCCCCGCCGCCGCCGCCCAGACCGTCTGGTGGTCCCAGGAGTACGAGCAGGTTCTGGACGCGTTCGTGAACTGACACGCCGTCTCAAAGCAGTGGGCGCCGACCGGCTGATACCGGTCGGCGCCCACGGTCACGCTTCAGCTCACTGCGGCGAGGACTGCCCGGTGGGCGGGGTGACGGTGTGGGGCGGCGACACCGGAATGCTCGGCGGCGCGCTGGTGCCACCGCCCGAGGACGGGCTCGACGGGGAGCCGCCGGTCGGGCTCGACGTGGCGCCGCCGGTCGGGCTCGACGAGTCGGAGGCCGAGGCCGTGTCGGTGGGCGTCGAGGCCGACTGGCTCGGGTGGCTCGACCGGGAGGTCGGCTGGTTGGTGTACCCGTCGCCGCCGGTGGCCGGGGTGCTCGGGGTGTGGCCGCGGGTGGGCGCGGACGTGGTGGGCGCCAGGCTCGGGCTGTCGCTGGTCGGCTCGTCGCTCGGCGACTGGGAATCCGAGGGCGAGGCGCTCGGCGACACCGACGACGTCCCACCGGTCGTGCCGCCGCTGGGGCCGCCGCTCTGGGAGGCCGCCACGATGCCGATCGCGGCCGCCAGCACCAGCACCACGCCGGCCGCGATGGCCAGCAGCCGGCGCCGGTTGCCGCCCGGCCTGGCGTCGCCGTAGCCGTCGTCCTCGCCGCCACCGCCGTAGCCGCCGCCCTGCCCGCCGCCGCCCGGGCCACCGCCGCCCTGGTAGGGGCCGGTCTGGTAGCCGCCGGCCGCCGAGCCGTAGGGCAGCATCGTGGTGCGGTCGCCGACGCCGCCGAGCAGCTGGGTGACCGCGGTGCCGTCGGCGGGGGTGCCGGCACCCATCACGGTGGTCGGGTAGCCGCCCGACGCGGCGTGCATCTCGCGCAGCGCGTGCTGCAGGTGGGCGCGGAACTCGCCCGCGCTCTGGAACCGGTCGTCCGGGTTCTTGGCGAGCGAGCGCAGCACCAGCTCGTCCAGCTGCCACGGGACCCGGGAGTTGGTCTGGGAGGGCGGCACCGGCGCGTCCTGGACGTGCTGGTAGACCACGGAGAGCGGGGTGTCGCCGGTGAACGGCGGGCGCAGCGCCAGCAGCTCGTAGAGCATGCAGCCGGCCGCGTACAGGTCGGAGCGGTGGTCCACCTGCTTGCCGAGCGCCTGCTCCGGCGACAGGTACTGCGGGGTGCCCATCACCATGCCGGTCTGGGTCATGGTGGTGGCCTCACCGGCCAGCGCCCGGGCGATGCCGAAGTCCATCACCTTGACGGCGCCGGTGGTCGTGATGATCACGTTGGCCGGCTTGATGTCACGGTGCACGATGCCGTGCCGGTGGCTGTAGTCCAGCGCCTCCAGCACCCCGGCGATGATGATCAGCGCCTGGTCGACCGGCGGCGCCTCCTCGGCCACCAGCAGCTCGCGCACCGTGCGGCCCTCGACGAGCTCCATCACGATGTACGGCGTCGACTCGCCGTCCACCAGCTCCTCGCCGGTGTCGTAAACCGCGACGATCGAGTGGTGGTTGAGCGAAGCGACCGAGTGCGCCTCACGGGTGAACCGCAGCCGGGCCACCTCGTCCTGGGCCAGCTCGGCGCGGAGCAGCTTGACCGCCACCGTGCGGCCGAGCCGGATGTCCTGGGCGGCCAGCACCTCGGCCATGCCGCCGCGGCCCAGGCGGTGGGTCAGCCGGTAGCGGCCGTCACCCAGCGTGCCCATGGTCGGCATGCCGCGCCCCGGGGTGGCCGGGCCGCCGAAGGGCGCGCCGGCCGGCTGGTCGGCTGCTCGGGCGGCTGTGGTCTCCTCCGCCGCGGCACCTGGCATCGGAGTCTCGCGGGTGACCGCCTCGTCGGCGTCATCGCCTCGGCCGGGTCCGGTACCCGCGAAGGACTCGGGCTCTCCTTCGCCGTCGCCCGGCTGCTGCGTCTGTGCCATTACTCCTCGCCCCGGGTCGAACGCTCTGGTCGCGGTCGCCCTTTCGATTCGCTTCCCAGAACGCTACCGCCTCCGGCCCCCGCACCCCGAATGCGCGCGACGGCCGGAGGCGTGCGACGACTACCGCTGCGCCCGGTCCGGCAGCAACTGCGCCACGTGCGTGGTCAGACTCGGCAGGCTGCTGCTGGAACTGTCGGTCTTGGTGACCACGATGGCGATGATGATGATGAACAGGACGATCACACCGATGATCACACCGACCACCACCAGCGCCGTCGAGCAGCCGTTGCCGCTGTTCTCCTTCACCGGCGCGAAGCCGCCGCCCTGCACCGGCACCGGCATCGGCTGCGGCATCGGCTGCGGCATCGGCTGCGAGAAGGCCGGCGGCGGCGTCTGGTACGGCTGCGGAGCGAAGGCGGGGGGCGGGGTCTGGAACTGCTGCTGGGGAGGGAACGCCGGCGGCGGGGTCTGCGGCCCGTACGGTCCGGCCTGCGGCGGCTGGTAGGGCTGCTGCACCTGCGGGGTCGGGGTGTTGATGTCCCCGGGCACCGGCGCGAAGTTCTTCAGCCCCGAAGAGTGCGCGGCCCGCGGGCCCTCACCGATCACCAGCGGCGTGGCCATCAGCGGGGTGCCGCCCGCCTTCTCGCCGGCCGCGACCCGCTCGACCTCCTCGCGCATCGCCTCGGCGGTCGGGAACCGGTGCGCCGGGTCCTTGCGCAGCGCCCGGGCCACCAGCGCGTCCACCGCCGGGGTGACCGCGCGGTTCAGGCTGGACGGCGCCGGCGGCTCCTCCTGCACGTGCTTGTAGGCGATCGAGAACGGCGAGTCACCGTCGAACGGCAGCTGGCCGGTGAGCAGCTCGAAGAGCATGCAGCCCACCGAGTACAGGTCGGAGCGGGCGTCCACGCTCTTGCCCAGCGCCTGCTCGGGCGACAGGTACTGCGGGGTGCCGACCACCATGCCGGTCTGGGTCATCGAGGTGACGCCCGACTGCATCGCCCGGGCGATGCCGAAGTCCATCACCTTGACGACGCCCTTGGTGTTCACCATGACGTTGCCCGGCTTGATGTCGCGGTGCACCAGCCCCTGGTCGTGCGAGACGTCCAGCGCGGCGAGCACCGCGGCGGTGATCTTCAGCGCCTGCTCGGTGGGCATCGCGCCGTGCTCGGCGATCGCCTGGTTCAGCCCGTCGCGCAGCGACAGGCCCTCGACGTACTCCATCACGATGTACGGCACGGTCCCCCCGTCCGGGGTGACCTCCTCGCCGCTGTCGTAGACCGTGACGATGTTGGTGTGCTGCAGCCGGGCCACCGCCTGCGCCTCGCGGCGGAACCGCTCGCGGAACGACGACTCCCGGCCCAGCTCGGTGTGCAGCGTCTTTATCGCCACCGGACGGCCGAGCACGGTGTCGTGGGCCAGATGGACCGAGGCCATGCCGCCCTGCCCCAGCAGGTGCTGCAGCACGTACCGGCCGTTGCCCAGTGAGTGAAGCTGCGGCTGCGGCTGGTCCACTCCGGCGATGCCGTCCTCGCTCATGGTCCTCTGCTTCCCCCGCGGCGCGACCGGTCGCCCACCGCCGTGAATGGTGGTCTTGGAGACGTGGGTGTGGGAACACCCGGCGCCAGGGTATCGGCCCCGCGCCCCGGCGAACCCCGCAGGGGCGCGGCGCTGAGGGCCGGTCAGCCCGACGGTGCTACAGGTACGGACCCGAACGAATGCCGCGCCCCTCACCCTGGTCGTCGCCGTCCGACTCGCCCAGCACACCGGGCGGCAGCGCCCGGCGCATCTGCTCCAGCTGCGCGCGGGCCGCCATCTGCTGGGCGAACAGCGCGGTCTGGATGCCGTGGAACAGGCCCTCCAGCCAGCCGACCAGCTGGGCCTGGGCGATCCGCAGCTCGGCCTCGGTGGGGATGCTGTCCTCGGTGAACGGCAGCGACAGCCGCTCCAACTCCTCGACCAGCTCCGGGGCCAGGCCCTTCTCCAGCTCCTTGATCGAGCTGGCGTGGATGTCCTTCAGCCGGGCCCGGCTGGCCTCGTCCAGCGGCGCCATCCGGACCTCTTCGAGCAGCTGCTTGATCATGCTGCCGATCCGCATCACCTTGGCCGGCTGCTCGACCATCTCGGTCACCGGCAGCTCCCGCTGCTCGCCGTCCTCACCGCCGGAGCGGTCGTGCAGCCGACCGGTGGCACCACCGATCGCCATGCCGTCCGGTCCGACGATCAGCACCTGCGGGTTCTCCTCGGACCGCCCGTTCGATCCGGTCGATCCCTGATACGGCTCGTGCTCCGGCCGTTCGTTCAGCGGCTTCGTCATACCTCCTTCATATGCTTCCGCGCTGAGCAGGGTCAACCGACCGACCCGCTCGGACGCAGCTCAGGGGCTCAGCCGCGGCGCAGTCGCAGCCCCACCAGGGCGAGCCCCAGACCGATCAGCACCAGCCCCGCGCCCATCGGTAGTACCAGCACCATCGGGCCGGTGAACCGGACCGCGGCCGCCGGGGCCACCGCGGCGGCCTGCCCGACGGCGGTCGGCGGGGCGGTGGCGGCGCCGGCGGGCGTCGGCGTGTCGCCGGTGCCCTGGTCCTGGGCGGGGCCGGGCGGCGTCCGCGCCACCGACTGGTCGCCGAGCGCCAGGGCGTCGGCGCCCTGGCCTGGGGTCTGGTCATCGGCCGGGGCGACCGCATCGACCGAGTCGGCCGAGTCGGTCTGTTCATCGGCCGGGTCGAGCGAGGCGGCCTCCGGCGGTGCTGGGGACATCGGGTGGCCGGCCGTTGCGGTGGGCAGGTCCGACGGGGAGCTCGACCCGACGCCGGACGGGACGGCCGCCGCGCCGCTCGGCGCGCTGCCGGGTCGGCCGCTCTGCTGGGCCGAGGTGTGGCCGGGGGTGGCGGCGGGGGTCCGGGACGGCACCGCCGCGGGGGAGCCGGACGGACCCACCTGGCCGCCGGCCCCGGCCTCGCCGCTCGACGGTGCGGCGGGAGTCCCGGTCGAGCCGCCGTCCGACCCCGTGCTACCGGAGCCGGTGGGCGTCTCGCCGGGTCTGGGTATCGGCCGCAGCTGGGGGTGCGACGGCGCGGACGCGGCTTCGGTGGGCCGGCTGCCATCGCTGGGATCGGCCTGGGCGGCGACCGGCAGCACGGCGGTGAGCAGCAGCGGGACGGCGAGGGTCACCCCGGCGGCGAGCCGGCGGAGACGGGGAGAGCGGTGGGGGGTGCGGTGGGGGGTGCGAGCGGAGCGGTGGAACGGCGGGGGCGAAGCGGCCACGGACGACGGTCCCTTCCAACGGCCGGCATCCGCGGGGATCCCGGCGGCGGAACAGCTCCGCTCCAGAGTCACACGGGAGGGCGATCCGGGCATGCCGAACGGCCGCCGGCCCGCGCGCAAAGTCAGTCCCGGCGGGGTGCAGGCGGTGCTCAGGCTCGCGGCCGGCCGGTCACGCCGTCCAGTACGCCCGGCGCACCCGGCGCAGCCACGCCTCCACCCGCGCCTCGTCGGGCGCCGACGGCAGCACCCCGGGGCGGTCGAGGCGCCGCTCGGCCTCGGCCAGCAGCGGCTCGGCCAGCTCCGGGCGGGCGGCGATCCGCTCGCCCGACTCCCGAACCTTCTCGGGCTCAGCGAGGCGCACCACCAACTCCCCGGTCTCGTGCAGCCGGACGCCCTGCTCCAGCAGCCGCACCAGGTGCCGGGCGTGCTTGGCGGCCCGCGGCCGTTCGTCCGGTCCCCGGGTGAGCAGCTTGCGGAACTGCTGCCCGGCGTAGCCGAGATACGAGCCGCGCACCGCCCGCTCGCTCAGCAGTGCCCCGCGCAGGGCGATCAGCTCCGCCCCGAGCGGGGTCCGCACCTCGTACAACTCGTCCGGCAGCCACACCAGTTCGCTGGCCGTCGGGTTGGCGGACAGCGCCAGCCGGCACCACTTGGCCGCCTCGTGCATGGTCCGGTCCGGCTCCGGCGCCGAGCTCACCACCGACTCCACCGGCCGTCGCAGCCCGTGCAGTTCTTCGGTGGGCACCGCGAACAGCCCGAGCCGGTCCACGTCCGAGCCCGGCCGCGCCAGCCCGTACGCCGTCGACCCGACCACACCCGCCAGCACCACGTGCATCGGCCCGCCTCCCTCTCCAAGCCCATGGGGTCCCCCGGCCGAAGGCTGGGGGGAGAGTCTCGCGTCCGCGGCGCCGGGGGCGCACCTGCTTTTCGGGTGGTCGGCGCTCCGGGCGGTCGGCGCTCCGGGTGGTCGGCGCTCCGGGCGGTCGGCGCTCCGGGTGGTCGGCACTTCGGGTGGTCGGCGCTCCGGGCGGTCAGCCTTCGATCAACACGGCGATGCCGTCGAGGAGCCGCTGCAGGCCGAACTCGAAGAGGGCGTCCAGGTGGAAGTCATAGCCCTCGGTGGTGAGTCGGGTCATCAGCGGGAAGTCCCCGCCGGCCAGGATCGCGTGCAACGCGGGCTCGTGGCTGTCCATCCACTCCTCGTTGTCGATGCCGCTGTGCGCCTGTGCCTCCAGCTCCGCCTCGACGTTGACCGCCGTCCCCCGGATGTGGTTGAAGAGCATCAGGTGGGCGCTGAAGGCCGTGCCCAGGTCGAGCCCCTGGTCGGCCAGGGCGGCCAGCGCCCACTCGCTGTAGGGGATCGCACCGGCGACCGGCTGCGGCCGGGTCACCGACAAGGCCGACGCCAGCCAGGGGTGGCGGTGGAACATCGCCCACATCATCCGGGCGAGGAGTTCGAGCCGCTCCCGCCAGCCCGGCGGCGGGTCGGCGGGCAGCGGCCGCTCTCTGAAGACCTGGTCCATCATCTGCGCCAACAGGCCGTCCTTGTCCGCGACATGACGGTATAGCGACATGGTCGCCACCCCCAGCTCGGCCGCCACCCGGCGCATCGAGACCGCGGTGAGCCCCTCCTGGTCCGCGATCGCGATCGCGGCGACGACGATCCGCTCGGGGGTCAGGGGCCCCTCCGGGGCGGCCCGCCGCGCGGGGCGGGCCAGCGGCGCCGCGGGTGCCTGCGGGGCCGGCTGCTCTGGGGCGGCGGCCGCGACCACCGTGCCCACCCCCGGCACCGCGCGCACCAGGCCGGTCTGCCGCAGCTCGGTCAGCACCCGGGTGGCGGTCGCCATCGCCACCCCCCACTGCCGGGTGATCTCCCGGGTCGACGGCACCCGGTCGCCCACCGCCAGCTCGCCCGACTCGATGCGCCCTCGCAGCTCGGCCGCGATCCGGCGGTAGCGCGGCTCCTCCGGCTCGTCCATGCTCTCTCCTCCGCACTAGTGCACCCAGCAGTGCACTGCCACCCTAATCCACCAGGCCGAAGGAGTGCGCAAGCCCTCTGCCGCACCCCTTCCGCCCTAGTGCACCAGACGTCAACTTCGCTTATTCACCGGGATTCTACGGATTGCACTACCCCTGGCATACGGCGTACATTCACTGCCATGACGAACACCGAGATCCTCATCTCCGGCGGCGGCATCGCCGGCCCCGCCCTTGCGTACTGGCTACACCGCGCCGGGTTCAGCGTGACCCTGGTCGAGCGCGCACCGGCCCCGCGCCCCGGCGGGCAGACCGTGGACCTGCGCGGTGCGGGGCGCACCGTGGTCACCCGCATGGGCCTGATGGAGCAGGTCAGGGCCCGGACCGTCGAGCAGCGCGGCCTCGCCCTGGTCAACACCGCCGGCCGGACCACCGCCACCGTGCCGGAGGACGCCTTCGGCGGCGAGGGCATCATCTCCGAGATCGAGATCCTGCGCGGCGACCTGGCCGACGTGCTGCACCAGGCCACCCGCCACGACGTGGAGTACCTCTTCGACGACAGCGTCACCGACCTCCGGCAGGACGAGCACGGCGTCACCGTCGCCTTCGAGAAGGCCGCCCCGCGCCGCTTCGCCCTGGTGGTCGGCGCCGACGGCCTGCACTCGGTGGTCCGCCGCCTGGCCTTCGGCCCGGAGCAGCAGCTGGTCCGCCCGCTGGGTCTCTACAACGCCTGGTTCACCACCACCGAGCCGCTCCAACTCGACGGCTGGTACAAGATGTTCAACGCCCCCGGCGGCCTGGTCGCCGCCGCCCGCCCCGGGCGGCTCCCGGGCGAGGTCAAGGCCTCGCTCAGCTTCCGCACCGCCGAGCCGCTCGGGTACGACCGCAGGGACACCGCCGCCCAGCGCGAGCTGCTCGCCCGGCGCTTCGCCGGGGTCGGCGGCTGGGAGGTCCCGGCGCTGCTGCGCGCCATGCGCACCGCGCCCGACTTCACCTTCGACCCGATGGGCCAGGTGCACCTGGACTCCTGGTCGCGCGGCCGCACCGTGCTGCTCGGCGACGCAGGCTACTGCGCCACCCCGCTCACCGGGCTGGGCACCAGCCTGGCCCTGGTCGGCGCCTATGTGCTGGCCGGCGAGCTGGCCGCGGCCGCCGGCGACCACCACGCCGCCTTCCGCGCCTACGACCGCATCATGCGCCCCTACGTCGACCAGGCCCAGGAGCTCCCGCCCGGCGGCGCCAAGGGCTACGCCCCGTCCAGCGCCCTGGCCATCCGGCTGCGCGCCGCCTCGATGCGCTCCATGACCCGCTGGCCGATGCGCACCATCCTGGCCGCCCAGTTCGCCAAGGCCGGCAACATCGCCCTCCCCGACTACCGCCTGCCGAGCGCCGCTCGGGCCGCGTGAGCGGCGCTGCCACCCGGCCCGGGGAGGTCGAGGAGGTCCAGGAAGGCGGCCGCCGCGGGGGTGCGGCCGACGGGGCTCCAGATGACGTACTCGACCCGGGCCGGTGCGTCCGTGACCTCGACGGCGGCGACGCCGGTGAGCCGGTGCACGGAGGCGGAGGGGAACATGGCGATGCCGAGCCCCTGACCGACCAGCCGGTCCATGAAGTCCGCGGTGGTCACCTCGAAGGCGACCTCGCGGGTCAGGCCGGCGGCCGCGAAGGCCTGGTCGGTCTGGATCCGTCCGGCGGTCCCGGCCGGCAGGTCGACGAAGTCCTCGGTGGCGAGCCGGCCGAGGCTGACCGAGGGCTCCCCGGCCAGCGGATGGTCCGGGGCGACCACGGCGACCAGCCGGTCCCGGGCGAGTTCACGAGCGGCGACGCCCGTCAGCCGCGCCGTGGTGGGCAGCCCGAGGAACGCCACATCGAGGGCACCCTCCTTGACCTGCTCGACCAGGTCGTCGCTGGCGCCCACCCGCAGCCCGACCCGCACCTGCGGGTACCGTCGGCGGAAGTCCCGCAGCGCGCCCGGGATGTCGACGGCGGCGACGGTGGGGATCAGGCCCACCGCGAGCCGGCCGCGCACCTCGCCCACCGCCGCCGCGACCTCGGCAGCCGCCCGCTCGGCGGCGTCCAGGCACTGGCGGGCGGCGGGGAGGAACGCCGCGCCGGCCGGCGTCAGCCGCACCCGGCGACTGGTGCGCTCGAATAGCCTGGCACCCAACTCCCGTTCCAGTCGGGCGATTTGATGGCTGAGCGCGGACTGGACGACCAGGCACCGCTCGGCGGCCCGGGTGAAGCTGTTGGTCTCGGCCACGGCGATCACATAGCGCATCTGCTGGAGCTCCATGGATCCATCGTGATCCGAGATCGATGAAGTGAAAAGCCTGTCTTGGACTCATGGATTGATCTCGCGTCAGATGGAAGGCGTGACCAGTCCAACCGCACAGCGAGCCCTTGGCGGCGCCGGCGTTCCCGACGCTCCCCGCAGCAATCTGCGGCGCACCGCCCTGACCGCCATCACCCCCGTGATCTTCGGTACCACCTACATCGTCACCACCGAGCTCCTCCCGGCTGGGCACCCACTCCTCGCGGGACTCATGCGGGCGCTGCCGGCCGGCCTGATCGCGCTGCTGGTCACCCGGACGCTGCCGCGCGGCGCCTGGTGGGGGAAGGCCGCGGTGCTGGGCATGCTCAACATCGGCCTGGCGTTCCCGCTGCTCTTCGTCGCCGCCGAGCGCCTGCCGGGCGGGGTGGCCGCCACGCTGGGGGCGGTCCAGCCGCTCGTCGTCGCCCTCCTCGCGGTGCCGGCCCTGCGCGAGCGGCTGTCCGGCTGGCGGGTCGCCTGGGGGCTGGCGGGCGTGCTGGGCGTCGGCCTGGTGGTGATCGGGCCGAAGGCGGCGCTCGACCCCGTGGGGATCGCGGCGGGCCTGGGCAACGCGGCCTCGATGGCCCTCGGGGTGACGCTCACCAAGCGCTGGGGGCGCCCTGCCGGGGCCGGCCCCACCGCCTTCGCCGGCTGGCAGCTCACCGCCGGTGGCCTGTTCCTGCTGCCGCTCACCTTCCTGGTGGAGGGGGCGATGCCGGGGATCACCCTGCGGGCCGCCCTGGGCTTCCTCTGGCTGAGCCTGGGCGGCGGCCTGCTCGCCTATGTGCTGTGGTTCCGCGGCATCACCACCCTGCCGGTCAGCTCGGTGGCCGTGCTGGTGCTGATCTCGCCGCTGGTCGCCGCGATCCTGGGCGCCGTGGTGCTCGGCCAGACCCTCGGCGCGATCCAGCTGGTGGGGTTCGTGATCTCGCTCGCCGCCATCGTCGCGGGCCAACTCCCCGCACCCGCAAAGCTGTTCAACCGTCGCTGAAAGGACCTCGCAATGTCGGACAAGAAGCCGGTCGTCCTGGTCACCGGCGCCACCGGCGGCCAGGGCGGCGCCGGCGCCCGCCGGCTGCTGGACACCAGCTGGGCGGTGCGCGCCCCGGTCCGCGACCCGGACAGCCCGCGGGCCAGGGAACTCGGGGCACTCGGCGCCGAGTTGGTCACCGGCAACCTCGACGACCCGGGGTCGCTGCGCGCGGCGGCCCAGGGCGCGCACGGCGTCTTCAGCGTCCAGCCCGCCGTCGTGGCCGACCCCGACCTCGACCGCGAGGTCCAGCAGGGCCTGGGCGTCGCCGACGCGGCCCTGGCCGCAACTGCTCACCCTGGCGGCCTGGTTGCGTCCGACCTCGGTTCTGGAGCGGTGGCACTCGCCGTCCGTGTCGCAAAACTGCCAGCGCCCGGCCGATTCGCGCTGCTCTAATGGCGATCATGACCGCACAGCACGACAGCGCCCAGCTGTTCCACGCCCTCCACGACCCCGCCGCCCCGCTCGCGTTGGCGAATGCCTGGGACGCCGCCAGCGCCCGCCTCGTCGAAGCCACCGGCGCGCGGGCCATCGCCACCACCAGCGCGGGGGTCGCCTGGGGCCTGGGGGCCGCAGACGGCAACCGGCTCGACCGCGACGAGGCGATCGCGCTGATCCGCCGGGTGGTGAACGCCGTCTCCGTTCCGGTCACCGCCGACATCGAAAGCGGCTTCGGCGCCACCGCGAGCGAGGTCGCGGAAACCGTCGCCCAGGTCATCGCGGCCGGTGCCGTCGGGATCAACATCGAGGACGCCCACACGGGCGGCAGCTCCCCGCTGCGTCCCGTCGCCGAGCAGTGCGAGCGCATCGCCGCCGCGCGCTCGGCGGCCGACCAGGCGGGCGTCCCGCTCTACATCAACGCCCGGGTGGACACCTACCTGCGCGCCGTCGGCTCCGAGGAGACCCGCCTCCAGGAGACCCTGGACCGCGCCCGCGCCTACCTCGACGCCGGGGCCACCGGAATCTTCGTGCCCGGCGCCGTCGACGCGGCCGTGATCGCCGACCTGACCGAGGGCATCCCCGCCCCGGTGAACATCCTGGTCGGCCCCGGTGCGCCGTCCGTGGCCGAGTTGTCGAAGCTGGGCGTGGCCAGGGTCAGCCTCGGCTCCTGGGTCGCCGAGGCGGCCTACGCGGTCGTGCGCCGAGCGGCGACCGAACTGGCCACCACCGGCACCTACACGAGCATGGCCGGCGCCCTCGGCTACGACGAGCTCAACCACCTGATGCGCGACTGAGCCGGGCTGAACCGAGTTGGGCCGCCGTCACGTCCAGAGCCGGTCGCCGAGCGTCCCGCCGGGTGCGGCGCCCGGCAGGACGTAGGCCACGGCCGAGGCCTGGTGTCCGAGGTACGGCATGAGGGCGTCCCGGCCGGCCAGGCGGTTCTGGACGCGGGTGAACTGGGCCGGGTCGCGCATGAAGGCGCAGAAGAGCAGGCCGCGGTCGGTCGGGCCGTCGTCGTAGCTGTAGCTGCGGCGGAGCATGCGGGCACCGCCGTCGAGGCGGGGGCTGGTGAGACGGACGTGGGCGGTGGCGGGGATGACGTAGGAGCCATCGGGGTTCTTGGCGTAGATGTCCGGGTCGTCGTGCTCGGCAGTGCCGGTGAGCGGGACACCGTCGCCGGCGCGGCGGCCGATCACCCGGTCGCGCTGGTCCTCGGGGAGGGCCGCGAAGCCGGCGACGTCCATCCGGATCCTGCGGTAGACCAGGACCGTACCGTTCTGGTGGGCCCCGGGCGGGCCCCAGACCCACTGCTCGGCCGCCGCGTCGTCCGGGTTGGCGGTGCCGTCCTTGAAGCCGAACAGGTTGCGCGGGGTGGTGCCAGGGGCGGTGCGGGGCAGGAAGCCGGACTGACTCCAGCGGGCTGCGGCGCCGGCGGCGTGCGCGGCCGTGCCGGCGAGTTCGGCGACGACGGTGAGGGTCCAGCGGTCGGCCGCGCACAACTGGACCAGGAGGTCGCCGCCACCGCGCGCCGGGTCGAGGCGGTCGCCGGGGAAGGGCGGCAACTCGGCCAGTTCGGCGGGGACGTCGAGACCGAGCCGGGTGGCGAGGGCGGGGCCGACGCCGACCAGCGAGCTGAGCCGGGTCGTGCCGCCGCCCTGCAGCCGCGGGTCCGGCGGACCGTCGGAGGCCGCGGTGGCGAGGGTGCGGGTCAGCGCGCCGAGGACGCCGCGCAGGGTCTGCCGGTCGGCCGCCGCGGAGGTCTGCGGGAGGTCGAAGGCGAGCAGGTGCGTGGCCGGCTGCTGAGGCGTCGTCACACCGGCCTGCCGGGAGCCGTGGAAGGGGATCGCTGCCTCGGGCGGCGGGGCGCCGGTGGCGGCGGCGCGGCCGGGGGTCCGGCCGCCCCTCGCCAACTCGTCGGCCGCCGCGCCGACCCCCGCGGCGAGCACCGCTCCGGCGGCGAACAGGGCTCCTCGCCGACCGAAGCGGGTGGCGGCGGGTCGGGCCGGATCCTGCGGATTTCCCGGTTCGGTGGGCATGCTGCCATTGGAGACGATAGAACTCCTGTCATGCAAATGCTGTCTCCTTATCGCCAGTTGAGCCGATCAGCAGTTCGACCGACGGCGTTCCGGGGGACGGCGGCGCGCCTCGCGGTGCTGGCCGCCTCGGTGGCGATGGCAGCCTGCGGATGCTCCTCGTCGGGTTCGACGTCCGCCGACGCGCGGCATCCGGCCGGGACCGTGCTGCGCGTACCGCAGGACTTCCGCACGGTGCAGCAGGCGGTGGACACCGCTCGCGAGGGCGACACGGTGCTGATCGGCCCGGGCACCTACCGGGAGAGCGTGCACCTCGCCAAGCCCCGCGTGGTGCTCCGCGGCACCGACCGCAACGCGGTGGTCTTCGACGGCGGCGTGCGCATGGTCAACGGCATCACCGTGACCGGCGCCGGCTCGGTGGTCGAGAACCTCACCGTGCACGGCTACCTCGCCAACGGCGTGCTGTTCACCGGCGTCACCGACGAGCGGCTGCAGCAGCGCGGCGCCGGCGGCTCCGCCTACAACCCGCTGGACACCGCCCGCTTCCCGGCCGTCCAGGGCTTCCGGGCGACCCGGGTGACGGCGTACGACAACGGCCTGTACGGCATCTACGCCTTCGACGCGCGCGGCGGCGTGATCGAGGACTCCTACGCCTCCGGGCAGGCCGACTCGGGCATCTACGTCGGCCAGTGCAAGCCCTGCGACACCGTCGTGCGCGGCAACACCATGGAGCACAACGCGGTCGGCATCGAACTGACCAACGCCTCGGACGGGTTGTCCGTGCTGGGCAACCGCGTCGCGGCCAACCGGGTCGGCGTCACGGTCAACTCCAACGACCAGGAAGCCCTCGCCCCGCAGCACGGCGCGGTGATCGCGGGCAACGTGGTCGCCGACAACAACGCCGCCGACACGCCCGAGCAGGCGGACGGGGGCTTCGGGATCGGCATCGGGATCGGCGGCGGCACCGGCAACCGCGTCCAGCGCAACCTGGTCCGGGGCAACCAGGCGGCCGGGGTGGTCGTCACCGACCCGCCGGGGCACCCGGCGAGCGACAACCGCGTCGAGGGCAACCGGGTCACCGGCAACGGCGTCGACCTGGTGCTGGCCGCGGCCGACCCCGGCAACTGCTTCGGCGGCAACCAGCCCACCACCCAGAGCCCCGACAACCTGGAAGGGCTCGCGGGCTGCAGCACAGGTGGCCGGGGCACCCTGCCCGCCGGCCAGACCTCGTCAGTGCAGGCGCCGCCCGGTGTCCCGTTCAGCCAGGTGCCGGCCCCGCCCGCCCAGCCGTCCATGCCGGACCCGACGGCCCCGGCCGGCCCGGCGACCGGCCTGCCGGGGGCCGTCGACCCGAACGCGTACCCGCTCCCGACGAACGCCGACACCGTGCCGCTGCCGCAGCCGCACTGATCAACCGGCGGGTGGCGGTCAGTCGGTGGCCCACGGCGCATCGGGGAGCTTTGCGTTGCCGTCGTGCCCGGCGAACTCCAGGGTGGTCGGCGTTCCCAGGCCCGGCATCCGCATCGTCACCCGCCGCAGTCCGCCGCTGCCGTCGACCCAGTAGGTCAGCGGCGACCGCCCGCCATCGGCTCCCGTGCCGGGCGTGGTGCCCTCGGCGCGCGGCCCGGCCATCCGGTCGTAGTCGCGGCCGTCGATCCGGTCGCGGCCCAGCCAGCGGGCTCCGGACTGGGCGAGCAGCAGCGGGTTGTCGGGCCGGTCCGCGCCGAGCTCCATCAGCAACTGGAGCCCGGCGTCCAGGGGATCGGTCGTGTACGCGCGCGGGGACCAGCCCGAGCGCGGGATGTGCTCGGCCTGCTGCCAGGGCGGGCTGCCGTCCAGTGCGGGGGCCAGGCCGAGGCCGTCGCTGTCCCAGACGATCAGGCCGTGGTCCAGCTGTGCGGCGGGCGACGCGGACGATCCGGCCGTCCCGGACGATCCGGCCGTCCCGGTGGTCTGGTAGCTCCCCACACCGTGGTGGGTCCGGTAGTCCACCACGCCGCTGACCCGCAGCACCACTCCACCACCCTCGGTGGCCGTCAAGGTCACCGCCACGGGACTGGCTTGATACAGGTTCAGCCGGGTCAGCGCCAGCCTCGACGCCTCGTCCATCGTCACCGGCCGCTCGCCGCCACTGCCGGTCAGGCTCCGGTAGGCGGCCACGCCGCCCACCGCGGCGCCGCACACCGCGAGCGCGACCAGGGCTCTGAGCCAGCGGGTCCGGCGAGGCGTGCGGCCATCGGTCTTGGTCTTCCGAGCCATGCGGGCGCCTTCTCTCCTCGGTCTGCCTTGTCGGTCACGCAGTCGGGCGGTCACGCAGTCGGGCGGTCACGCAGTCGGGCGGTCACGCAGTCGGGCGGGTCCGCCGACCACAGGTCGGCGAACCCGCCCGATCCGGCCCCGGTCACCGGTGCCGGCCACCCCTTTCGGGGGCTAGTTGTGCTGTGCCCTGCGCCTGCGCATCAGCACCAGCAGCGCCGCGCCGCCGGCGGTGAACGCGGCGCCGCCGACCAGGGCCAGCGGAACCACCTCGCCCATGCCGGTGAACGCGAGGTGCGAGCCGGGCGGGGAGCCGGGGCCAGGCGCGGGCGGCGTCGGGCCCGGCGCGGCCGGCGTCGGTGTCGGTGTCGGGGACGGACTTGGCGTCGGCGTCGGCGTGGGGGTCGGGCTGGGAGAGGGGGTGACGAGCTTCTGGTTGACCGCCGTCACCGAGACTCCGGTGCCGAGGTTGTCGGCATCCAGCACCAGCGGCCCGAACACCGTCACAGCCGGTGCGGCGTACCCGGCAGGCGGGCTGACCTCCTGCCAGTAGTACGTCCCCACCGTCCCGCTGCCCTGGCAGACGCCGTCGGCCCCGGTCGTGCACGGGCCACCGACCCGGGTGTCGGGTTTGGACCCGCTGGTCTGCAGACCGTCGGTGCCGTTCGTCTCCTTCCACAGCTGGAACTCGGCCCCGGCCAGCGGCTTGCCGTCCTGGTCGTGCTTGACCAGCCGCAGCACGCCCTCCTGCTGCCGGAAGCCGAAGTCGTAGGTGTGGTTGTTCTCGCCGGGCCCGCCGGTGGTCAGCGCCCGTTCCGGGTAGGTCGCACCGGGCGGAACGATGCCCTTGGAGTCGATGAAGTGGTTGGTCCCGACGTCCGCGTCGGTCGGCACCCACTCGTAGAGCGGGCCGCCCTTGGCGTAGTCGGCCGGATTGTCGAGGCGGATGGTGTAGTTGGTCTTCGGCTTCAGCCCGCCGGTGACGTCGGAGTCGTCGAAGTAGTACTCACCGCGCGCCGTCGTCTTGGTCGTTCCGACCAGCTTGCCCGACCCGTCGTACAGGTGGACGGTCGCGCCCACCACCGGACGCTGGCCCGGGTTCTGGATGCCCTTGCGCTCGGGGTCGTACCAGACCCGGTTGCCGATCTGCAGCGGGGCCTGGTCGCACAGCACCTCCAGGTCGCCCATCGAGGCGCCCTTGCCGAACGGCGCGACCGTCCCCTTCGGGGTCAGCCGCAGACCGAACTTCGGGTCGTGCCGGCCGTCCGCCCGCTGGAGGAACGACGTGCCGTAGCCGACCGGCGTGTGGTCGGGGTCGAAGCCGGAGACCGCGATGGTGTTCTCGACCTTGGAGAGCGCCATCCCGGCGAACGCCGTGTTGTGGTGGCCCACCTCGGCCCAGGCGGTGTCGAAGAAGCGGGTGCCCCGGGGGGACAGCCCGCAGCCGTTGTTGGTGTCCATCACGTACGTGCCGTTCGACAGGCAGGCCTTGTCCAGGTCGCCGCCGGACATGACGTTGGAGACCGAGCCCGGCGCGGGGGCGCCCGGCCCGCGGTCGGCGAAGCGGTCGCGGAAGGCCAGCAGCATCGAGCCGTCGGTCTCGAAACCGACCTCACCCAACTCCGGTTCGGGGTTGGCGATGGTGTAGTTGCCGCAGGCCTTCCCGTTCTGCGTGGTCGGGTAGGTGCTGGTCCACGGGAACCAGCCCGCGCCGCCGCACGGGCCCGAACCGACGGTCGACTGCCGCGGGTAGTCCAGCGGCTGGTCCAGCACCGGTTTGCCGAACGCCCCGGTGGCGAGGTCGAAGGGCATGACCACCGCGCGCAGGTCGGAGGCCTTGCCGGTGGACTGGCCGGAGCACACACCGCCGACGTAACCGACGTTGTCCTGCATGCCCAGGCCGAACGGTCGCCAGTCCCCGTCGGCCGGGCAGCCCGGATCCGGGATCGGGTAGGCGGCCTTCGGCGCGGTCGCTGTCGCCGCGGTGGCGTCGTAGCGGTAGAGCTTGCGATTGTTGAGGTTGACGACGAACAGGCTCGTGCCGTCGTCGGTGATCTTGATGCCGCCCAGGCTCTCCTTGCCCGGCACATCGAGGAAGGCGTCATCCGTCCCCGGTCCGTGCACCGTCGTCCCCGCGTCCGGAACGGTGGTGAACAGCGTGGTCGTGTTCCGCGCGGGGTCGGTCACGTAGATCCCGCCGGCGCCGCCCGGACCGTAGTCGGTGCCGCGCTTGGCCATCGCCGAGGAGAAGATCCGCTTGTCGGCCTTGTTCCACGCGATGCCGAACAGGGTCCCGGTCTGGGCCTTGGTGGCGATGTCGGTGACGTTGACGTCGACGCCGTCCTGGCCGCGCGCGTTGTACGGGAAGGAGACCAGCGTGCGCTGGGATCCGCCGTCGTTCGTGGTGGGCTGACAGGTGGTCACCAGCGTGGCGTTCTTCTGGCAGTAGTCACCCGGGCTCCACAGCCCGGTGGTGTACGCCACCTTCTTCCCGCCGGAGAGGTCGACGAACTCCTCGTTGCTGCTCAGCTGGGTGGGCGCGCCGTCCAGCCCCTGCCGCGAGGCGAAGGCCGGGAACAGCACACCGGGCTGCGGATTCACCACCTGCACCCGGTACTTGCCGCCGGTGGCCTTGCTCGCGGCCGGCGCCAGCGTCACCGTGCCGTCGGCAGCCGTGACTGCGTTGATGCTGGTCCCGGCGTCATCGGTGAGGGTCACCGTGACGCCCCCGATGCCCGGTTCCAGCGCGGGCGTCCAGACGCCGCTGGTGTCCACGGCCCGGATCACCCGGACCGTCACCGAGCCGTCCCCCGCCTGCGAGTACGCCGTCGGCGCCCCCGCCAACGAGCAACTGCCGATCCCTACCAGGATCGCCGCGACGCCGCCCACCGTGCGGCGTCCGACTGTCCCGGCCCGCCGACGCGGCTCGCGCGCGCCGCCGTCCGATTGGTCATGTGTAGATGTCATCCCCTGCTCTCATCGCTCAGGAGGGCCAATTGCCCAACCTCATGGGGGGAGTTCACAGCGATGGCGGAGAACCGCCGTACGGCGAGCTTAAAGGGGAATTAAGCAAGATCGTGGCGGAATGGCGAATTCGGTGTCCATCACTCCACCGCACAACTGTTCTCAATTCGCACAGGCATCCAGGACCTGGCGCACGATCTTCCCCATCTGCTCCCCCCGCCCGCAGCGCCCAGTGCGCCTTCGCCGCCTCTCCAACGGCAGCACCTAGGGTGAGCAGGCCGGATCCGACAGTTGGGACCGATGGAAGGGGCACACCGTGCTGTCAGACGACCTCAAGCACTACCTCGACGACAACCCGGTCTTCGCGACCCTGGCCACCATCCAACCCGACGGCAGCCCCCAGCTGTCGGTCGTATGGATCAAGCGCGACGGCGACGACCTGCTGTTCTCCACGGTCGTCGGGCGGCGCAAGGAGCGGAACCTGAGTCGCGATCCGCGCGTGACCGTCATGATCAACCCCCCAAACGCGCCCTACACCTACGCCGAGATCCGTGGCGAGGCCACCATGACCACCGAGGGCGGTCCAGGGCTGATCGATGAGCTCTCCCGCAAGTACACCGGCAAGGACTACGCCGAGTTCAACCCGGCCTCGGCCGACGACCCCCAGCGGGTGGTCGTCCGCATCACTCCCCGCAAGGTCGTCGGCAGCCTCTGAGCACCGGCCCGCCCTGCAGACCGATGATCACCAACCGGCCCGCCATCGCCAGCGCATCCACGTTCCGCTGCAGGTACTTGGCCCCCATGATGTCCAGGATCACGTCCACCCCGTGCCCACCGGTGGCCTCCCCCACCGCCGCCACGAAGTCCTGCTCCCGGTAGTTCACCAGCACATCCGCGCCCAACTCCTTGCAGCGCGCCAGCTTCTTCGCACTCCCCGCCGTCACGATCACCTTGGCGCCGACGGCCTTCGCCAACTGCGTCGCCATCGTCCCGATCCCACTCGCACCACCGTGCAGCAGCACCGTCTCGCTCGGACGCAAGTGCGCCACCATGAACAGGTTCGACCGTGTCAAGAAACCCCCACGAGGACCTGGCGATTGCGGCGGGCTACTGTGAGCCGGCATACAGGTCGGCAAGCCCGACGAGGTCGACCTCGCCTTCCGCGGCACGCTCTCGCAAGTCCGAGGTGAACCCGCCGCCGGAGAAGCAGACCAGCCGGGTGTGTGTGGAATCGAACTTGTCGTTGTTCCTGATCAGTTCACGGATACGGCGCAGGCGCTCCAGGTGACCCAGGCCCATCACTTCGTTCCACTTGGCTTCGCCGATGGCCAGCAGTGGCGGTCGTGCGCCGTTGGCATGCCCGATCACCGCCACGTCGACCTCACATGTGGTCCGGTTCGCAGGGTCGTTGATCGTTCCGGCAGTCACCTGCGTGGGCCAGTCGCCGAAGCGGTCACCCGCGAAGTGGAGTGCCCACTCCCGGCAGAGTCGCTCGAAATGGGTACCGAGGATGTTGGCTGCGAAGCGTCCTCGGCTGCGCTCCCAGATCCGGGCCGTGCCGGAGCCATGCAGGAGTTGGGACCAGAACGGCCGCATGATGGCGTGGTAGAAAGCGAGCAAGGGCTCGTTGATTCGGAAATCGGTGCGATTCGCGCGGAACGCGTCGTTCTCGCGGACGACAAGCCCTGCGTCCTCCAACACAGTGAGCGGGTGGGAGAGTTCATTGGTCTTCCGCCCAACATGTTCGGCGATGCCACCCCGTCCGGTGTTGCCCTCGGCGATGGCGGCCAGCACGGAGTGATACAGCGCTCCGTCACGCAGGTCCGGCTCCTCGGCCAGCAAGTAGCGCGCCTCCAGGAACATCGGGCTACCCGGAGAGAGGACGGCTCGAACAACCCAGTCGTCGAAGTCGTCCAGACTCCTCGGCACGTCATGCCTGATCATGTCCGTGCGGTATGCAGGCGTACCACCGACCACAGCGTGCACGCGCGCTGCCAGCCGAGGGTCCTCGAAGCCCCAGAACCGCGCAGCAGCACGGTAGTCAAGGGTGTGAACGGTCAGGTCGAGCGAAGCGCGGCCACGCAGTGGTGCGTTGCCAGACAGCAGCTTGCCCATGAACGACATCGCCGAGCCGCACAGGAGCAGCCGCGTACGCGATTCGGTCCGCTCGGCTCGGCGGGGGGCGTAGGCGGCCTGGATCATCGAGGGCAGTGCCGGGGAGACACGTGCCAGATAGGGGAACTCGTCGATCACCACAGGCACAGGGCGCTCCCGCCCGAGCCGCAAGAGGATGTCGATCACTGTAGGCCAGTCCGTCGGAGCGATGGGGGCGACCGGGTCCAGATGCCGCGTCAGCGCTGTCCCCACCAGGGCCAGCGACTCCGCCTCCGTCGCCTCCTGTGCGGAGAAATAGAAGCCTCCCGCCTGCTGGCATACCGCCTCCAGCAGAAAGCTCTTCCCCTGCCGTCGCCGCCCAGAGACCACACCCAAGGTGGCGCCGGCCCGCTCGTTCTCCACGAAATCGGCCAGCTGGGACCACTCCCGGTCCCGGTCGAACATGTCCGTCGGCTTGAGCATCATCCGGTGGGCACCATTCCCGAGAAGCACAGTTGTGATAACTGTACTTCTCTCACTCGCCCGCCACACCTCAACAAGCTCTGACCAGTGACGTCACCGCGGGGAAGACGAGCGGGCAGCGGCAGCTCAGCGACGATCACGCACTGAGCTGCCGTCAACTTCGTCTCCTCAGGCCTGGAGCACGATCTTCCCCACCTGCTCCCCCGCCTCCAGCGCCCGGTGCGCCTCGGCCGCATCCTGCAACGGCAGCACCCGGTCGATGACCGGCTTCACCACACCCGACTCCACCAGCGGCCACACGTGCTCCCGCACCGCCGCCACGATCGCCGCCTTCTCCACCAGCGGACGCGGCCGCAGCGACGTCGCCACCACCGCCGCCCGCTTCGCCAGCAGCTTCCCCAGGTCCAACTCCCCGGTCCGCCCGCCCTGCAGACCGATGATCACCAACCGGCCCGCCATCGCCAGCGCATCCACGTTCCGCTGCAGGTACTTGGCCCCCATGATGTCCAGGATCACGTCCACCCCGTGCCCACCGGTGGCCTCCCCCACCGCCGCCACGAAGTCCTGCTCCCGGTAGTTCACCAGCACATCCGCGCCCAACTCCTTGCAGCGCGCCAGCTTCTTCGCACTCCCCGCCGTCACGATCACCTTGGCGCCCACCGCCTTCGCCAACTGCGTCGCCATCGTCCCGATGCCACTCGCACCACCATGCAGCAGCACCGTCTCGCTCGGACGCAGGTGCGCCACCATGAACAGGTTCGACCACACCGTGGCGGCGACCTCCGGCAGGGCGGCGGCGGCGACCAGGCCCAGGCCGCGCGGGATCGGCAGCAGTTGCCCGACCGGGACGACGACCTGCTGCGCGTAACCGCCGCCGGCCAGCAGTGCGCAGACCTCGTCGCCGACCGCCCAGCCCGAGACACCGGGGCCCAGCGCCGCGATCCGACCCGAGCACTCCAGGCCGGGGTACTCGGCGGCACCGGGCGGCGGGGGGTAGAAGCCCTGGCGCTGCATCAGGTCGGCGCGGTTGACGGCGGTGGCGGCGACCTCGACCAGGACTTCGCCCTCACCGGGGACCGGGTCCTCGACCTCGGCCCAGACGAGGGCGTCGGGACCACCGGGCTCAGGAATCGTGATTGCATACATGGCTCGAAGTTACTCGCCGGTGCAGCCGATCGGGCCTGCGCCACCCTGTGGTCGACCACACACGACCGCACACGTGTCGCGACACCGGTCCCGCGATCGCCGAACCGACGCCGGACGACGCCTAAGCGATGCCGGACGGACGTCGAAGCGATACCGGACCGACGTCGAACGAACGCCGGACAGACGGCAGAGGGACGCCGGACGCTCGCCCCCGGTCAGTGAACTGACGATGTGTCAGCTGTGGCAGGATGCGACTACCGATCCTTTCGACCGGAAGAGCCGCCGTGCGCGACGAGACGATCAGTGACTTCCTGGACCGACTGGCCGCCCGGGTGCCCGCCCCCGGCGGCGGCGCGTCGGCCGCCCTGCACGCCGCCCAGGCCGGGGCGCTGCTCGCCATGGTGGCCCGCTACAGCACCGGGGAGAAGTACGCCGCCCACCAGGTCGTGGTGGACCGGATCACCCGGGAGGCCGACGCGCTGCGCGGGCGGGCGCTGACGCTGGCCGAGCAGGACGCCGCCGCGTTCACCGCGGTGGCCGACGCCTACCGGCTGCCCAAGGACTCCGAGCAGGCCAGGACGGCCCGGTCGGCGGCGATCGCCCGGGCGCTGGTCGGGGCCGCCCGGCCGCCGGCCGAGGTGATCACGGTGGCGCTGGACGCGGTGGAGCTGGCCGAGGCGCTGCTGCCGATCGGCAACCCCAATGTGATCACCGATGTGGCCGCCGCCGCGGAGGCGGCCCGCGCCGCCGCGACCACCGCGCGGGTGAACGTCGAGGTCAATCTCACCGGGATCCGGGACGAGCGGACCCGCGGCGCGCTGCTCGCGGACACGGCCCGGGTGGACGAGATCGCCGCCCGGGCCGAGCAGGTCACGGCCGCGGTCCGCGCCGAGCTGGCGAAGTGAGCGAGCCCGGGAACCGACCGGCCGTCACTCGGCCGCCGCGACGCGCTGAATGGTGATCACCCGGTCGGTGGCTTGCAGCACCGCGGCCTCTGGGTCGGCGAAGTCCAGGATCCGCCGGCCCCGCACCACCGCGACCACCAGGTCGTCGCACTTGCGCGGGCTACCGCCGGACACGGCCCGGGTGACCACCAGCACCGACAGCGCCACCGCCACCCACAGGCCAACCTGGCGCAGCGGTGGCCGACTCCCGCGAGCCGGCAGCACGACCCCCGGGTCCGGCTCCACCTTGGTCAGGCCTCCAGCATGCGGGGCCGGTGGGCGGATCGTGCGCCCACCCCAGCAGCGCGCGGGTCCGGTGGGCGAACCGCGCGGCCGCCCGAGCTGACCGGTAGTCAGGGCCTAGGCGCCCGTCAGTTCGGCACCGGCAGCAGCTCCACCCTGCCCCTGGCCGGCACCCCGCCGGGCGGCAGCACGGCCAGCGCGTCCGCCAGCGCCAGCCCGCGCAGCATCGCGGGGCCGTCGAAGGCGAGCGGCACCGGGCCGTCCTCGGTCAGCCGCACGGGGAGCAGCCGGGTGTCGGCCGGCAGCCCGCGCAGCCCCTGGGACGTCCGGGTGAACCGGCCACCGGCAGACCGGCCGACCAGCGCGTGCAGCAGCGGCAGCGCCAGGGTGACCGTGCCGGCCACCGCGGCCAGCGGATTGCCGGGCAGCCCGACCAGGTGGCGGACCGGGCCGCCGGGCCGGACCGGCGGCAGCTCCGCGAGCAGCATCGGATGGCCGGGGCGGACCGCGACCCCGTCCACCAGCAGCCGGGCGCCGCACTCGGCCAGCGCGGCGTGCAGGAAGTCCACCGGCCCGGCGGCCGTCCCGCCGGTGGTGATCACCACCTCGGCGGCCGAGTGGCGCAGCGCGTCCCGCAGCAGGCCGAAGTCGTCCCGCACCGCGCGGCGGCCGAGCAGTTCGGCGCCGGCGGCGGCCAGCCAGGGCTGGAGCATCGGGCCCAGTGCGTCGCGGACCAGGCCGGGCCCGGGCAGCCCCGCCGTCAACAGCTCGTCGCCGAGCACCAGCAGCTCGACCGTGGGGCGCCGGCGGACCATCAGCCGGTCGTGGCCGCAGGCGGCCGCCAGGCCGAGGACCGCCGCGGTCACCAGGGTGCCCGCCGGCAGCAGCTGCTCGTCCAAGCGGCACTCCTGGCCGCGCGGCCGGACGTCCTTGCCGGGACCGGGCTCGCCGGTGGCCCGCAGCGTGCGGGCCACCGGGGCGGGGCCGCCCGACACCCGGCCGTCCTCACGCCGCAGCACCGCGGTGGCGCCCGGCGGCAGCTGGGCGCCGGTGGCGATCTCGGTCGCCCAGCCGTCGGCCAGCGGCGGCGGGGTCCGGCCGGCCAGCACCTGCCCGGCCAGCCGCCACGGCCCCGGCCCGGCCACCGCCCAGCCGTCCATCGCGGAGGTGTCGAAGGCCGGCAGATCGGTGAGCGCGGTCAGCGGCTCGGCCAGCACCTGGCCGAGGGCATCGGCCGGCTCGGTGTCGGCACCGGGCAGCAGCCGGCGGGCACCGGCCTGCCGGGCGGTGTCGCGGGCCTGCGGCCAGGGGACGATGGCGAGCCCGCGGGCCGCCGTCGCGGTCACGGCTGCTCCGCGGACCCGTCGGAGGCGGCGTCCTGCGCCCACCGCTCGGCGAGTGCGGTCATCCGCCGCGCCGCCGCGCTGACGGCTTCGGCGCCGCCCCCGCGCGCCGCCGCGGCGTAGCCGACCAGGAAGGCGGTGAGCGGGGCGGCGGGGCGCTCCACCCCGTGCGCGACCACCCGGGTCATGTCGAGCAGTTCCCTGATGTCGGCCGTCAGCTCAATGCCCAGCTCAGCGGCGGCCTCGGCCATCCAGTCGTCCAGCGTGCGTCCCATGGGGCACCATGCTGCCCGATCCGGACGACGGCGCGATGCTCCGGGTGTGAGCGGCATGGGTCGTTTCGCTCACGCGGCGGGTCCGCGCACGGTGAGAGCCGCAGGCCATCCCGCCCCCACGGACGGCGGCCCGGTGGCGCTCAGCCGGGCGTCACGGTGTTGGCCTGCGCCCCCTCCGTCAGGAACAGCGGCAGGGTGAGCCGCCCGTAGCGCTCGCCCATCGCGGTGATCAGCGCCTCCGGGTCGTCGGGGTGGTGGGCCAGCAGCCGGTCGAAGTCCCGCAGGTAGCCGCGGGTGAAGTCGAGCACCCGGTCCGCGTCGTCGTCCTGCTCCGGGGCCCGGTGGCCGGCCACCACCCACTCGGCGCCGAGGCCGGCGATCCGGTCCAGGTTGGCCTGCCAGGCGGCCCGCTGCTCGGTGGTGGTCTCGGCGGTCCGCAGGTGGGTGCCGTTGAAGGCGAAGTCGCCGGCGATCACGGTGCGCGAGCCCGGCACGTGCACCACGGTGGAGTGCGCGCAGTCGGCCTGCCCCAGCAGCAGCACCCGGATCAGCTGGTGGTCGATCATCAGCGGCAACGGGCGCAGCGGACGCGGCACCAGCGGGTGCTCCGGAACGCCGTCGCCGAAGATCGGCCGCAGCTCGGCGCGGTGGCGTACGCCGTTGCTGGCGATCTCCCCGACCACCGGCGGAGCGGCGAGCACATGGGCCTGCGGGAAGAGCCGCAGCACCTCCTCGACGCCGAAGTAGTGGTCGGGGTGCGGGTGGGTGATCAGCACGGCCACCAGGTTGCGGCCCTTGCCGGCGATCCACTCGGCGAGCTCGCGCCCGGCGCTCCGGGTGGGCTGCGCGTCCACCAGGACGGCGTCGCGGGCGCCCATGATCAGGGTGGAGGTGGTGAAGAAGGCCGACTCGGGGCCGCTGAAGACGGCGATCTCCAGCGGCGGTGCCGGCGGCTGGGCGGCGGTCGAGCCGTTCGGTCCGCCCGCTCGGCCGTGCGCCGGGACCGGCCCCAGGTTCCGCGCGGACGCCGGCTCGGACGCCGGCCTGCGCGCGAGCTCGAACGACGCCTCGGCCGCCTCGGCGGCAGCAGGCCCCGCCCCGGACGATGGCTCGGGCCCCGCCCCGGACGATGGCTCCGGCTCCGGTTCGGCCGACGGCTGCGGCGCCGAGGCGGGCCCGGACGACGGCCCGGACGACGGCTCGGACGACGGCTCGGACGATGGCGTCGGCGGCACGGGCGCTCCCTGATCGGCGGCGGGCAGGTCGCCCCCAGCATGGAAGGCCCGCCCCGCCCACGCCCGGCAGACGCGCCCGGCCGGGTGAGCCGACGCGGTGTGAGATCCCCCACCACCAGCCCCCCGGGCCGACCACGCGCCAGCCGCTTGATCGCCCGTCAGTCCCGGACGAACCCGAGCTCGCTCCACCGCACATCCGCCCGCCCGTGCAGGTCGCTGCGCTCGTCCCGGTGCACCAGGCGCAGCCCGGCAGCCCGGGCCTGGCCGAGCAGCTCGGCGTCCGGCACCTCGAACATCCGCCGCCCGGCCGGCACCGGACCGTGCCGCACCGTCAGCACCAGCGTGCCGCCGGGCGCCAGGAGCTCCAGCACCCGCTCGAACGCCCGGGCCCGCTCCGCCGGGGACAGGTGCATCCACACCGCGGTCCCCATGATCAGGTCGAACGGGCCGGTGATCCCCGGCAGCTGCGGCAGCGCCCCGGCCACCCACTCGATGTCGACGCCCGCGTGCCGCCGCCGTCCCAGCTCCCGCAGCTCGGCCACCGGCTCCGCGGCGGTCACCCGGTAGCCGCGCCCGGCCAGCGCGGCGGCGTCCCGCCCGGTCCCGGCGCCCAGGTCGAGCACCTGCGCCGGGGCCGGCGGCAGCAGCGGCAGCACCCGCTGGTGCACCTCCTCGAAGCCGACGCCCTCGTACTGCTCCAGCAGCGCCTCGGCCTGCGCCGCGTAGCCCGCGGTGCCCGCCGTCCCCGCCTGGCCCGCGCCGCCCAGCTTCTCCAACAGCGCCGGCAGCTCCCGCATGTCCGTGAAGACCAGCGCGCCCTCCGCCTCCAGCCACTCGGCGGGCGTCACCCCGCCCGCGTACCCCAGCACCCGCATCCCGGCCGCGCGCGCCCCCCGCACCCCGTACTGGCTGTCCTCCACCACCACGCAGGCCTCGGGCCGCACGCCCATCCGCTGCGCCGTGTGCAGGAAAAGGTCCGGAGCCGGCTTGCCGTGCCGCACCTCGGTCGCGCTGAAGATCCGGCCGTCGAACCAGTCGTACAACCCGGTCCGGCCCAGGGTGTGCCGCATCTTGTCGTGGCTGCCACTGGAGGCGACGCAGCTCGGCAGCCGCAGCTCTTCCAGCGCCTCCCGGATCCCGGGCACCACGGTCAACTCCCGTTCCACCGCCTCGCGGTGCAGCTCCTCGAAGCGGCGCTGGAACGGCACCACCGCCTGCGCGCCCAGCCGCTCGGCGACCTGCTCGCCGATCGACGCGGTCGACCGGCCGACGAACCGCTCCACCACCTCGTCCGCACTCAGCGGCCACCCCAGCTCCGCCCCCACCGCCACGGTGGCACGCACCGCGATCGGCTCGGTGTCCACCAGCACGCCGTCGCAGTCGAAGACCACCAACTCGATATCCGTCATCGGGCCAGGCTAGCCAGCTACCTATGCACGACTGATTCGGGTCCGGCCCCAACTGCCTACTGTCATCACCACAGCGAACCGCGAACATCACACGGAGGACACCATGGCCGCCTACGCCCTCGCCCACATGCACTCGGTCGACTTCGGTCCGCAGATCATCGAGTACCTGGAGAGGATCGACGCCACCCTGGACGACTTCGGCGGCCGGTTCATCGTCCACGGCAACCCGATCGAGCTGGTCGAAGGCAGCTGGGACGGCAACCTGATCATCATCGAGTTCCCCGACCTGGAGCGGGCCCGGGCCTGGTACGACTCCCCGCAGTACCAGGAGATCCTGCCGCTGCGCACCGAGAACTCGGTCAGCGACACCCTGCTGGTCGGCGGCATGCCGGAGGGCTACCGGGGCGCCGACTCGTTGAAGCACTGACCGCTGGCCGCCCGACTCCCCGTTCGCCCAGCGGGAACGACGGTCAGCTGTCGGCCCAAACGTACTGACCGCACGTCAGTTCACCTCTACCGTCCATCCCATGGACCTCATCGAGCTCACGCCCACCGTCTGGCAGCTCCCGCTCCCGATCGGCCACGTCCACCTGGTGCGCCGGGAGGACGGCTTCGCGGTCGTCGACACCGGCGTCCCCGGTACCGCCCCCGCCATCCTGGCCGCCCTGCACGAACTCGGTGCCCGGCCCGCGGAGCTGCGCCAGATCGTCCTCACCCACTCGCACTTCGACCACATGGGCTCCGCCGCCGACCTGGTGGCGGCCACCGGCGCCGAGGTGCTGGCCGGCGCCGTCGACGCCCCCGTGATCAGCGGCACCGAGCCCGAGCCGGCGGCGCAGCTCACCCCCACCGAGGCCGAGCTCTACAAGAAGGTCACGGCGGGCTACACCGAGGCCTCGCTGCGCCACCTGCCGGTGGACCGCACGCTGGCGGACGGCGAGGAGCTGGCCGGCTGGGGCGAGCCGGTCCAGGTGCTCCACGTACCGGGGCACACCTTCGGCGCCATCGCCCTGCACCTGCCCGAGAGCGGCGTGCTGTTCCCCGGCGATCTCATCGGCACCGGCCCCGATGCGGCCCACCTCGGACCGTTCAACGTCGACCGGGCGCAGGCCATCGCCTCGTTCCACCGGCTGGCAGCGCTCACCCCGAAGGTCCTCTGCCCGCCGCACGGCACCCCGTTCACCAGCGGGGCCGCCGACCTGCTGCGCGCGGCCACCCCGGAGCTGGACTGGGTCTGACCCGACCCCCTCAGGCCAGGTAGGCAGCCAACACCCGGGCCTCGGCGCGCAGTTGCTCGGCCCGGGTAGGCTGCCCGGCCTGTTCGTACTGCTCGGCGGCGGCCTCCCGCTCGGCCACCTCGGCGGCCAGCAGCTCGACCTCCTGGGCTTCGGTCAGCTCACGGCGCTCCGCCTCCGCCGCGCCGGCGCCGATCGGGATCTGGCCGATCGCCAGGTTGCGATCGGCGTCCGCGTCCCGCTCCACCGCCTCGGCGTTCTCCAACAGGCCCAGGGCCACCCGCAGTACGCCGACCGTCGCCCGGTCCCGCCCGCGCATCGCCTCGGTCAGCCCGGCCCGCAGCCGCTCGCGCAGCGCACTCCTCGTTCCGTTCACCATGTCGGCGACGATACGGAGCGGGCCGCCGCGGCAGCGAGTGCTTTTCCACCGCCTCCCTATAGTGGCAAGCATTCACTCACCCGTCAGGAGGAGGGCGCTTGAGCACCCGAGAGCGGATCCTGGACGCCGCCGCCGAGGTCCTGCGCGCACAGGGCGTCGCCCAGACGACGACCAAGCAGATCGCGCGCGTCGCCGGCTGCTCCGAGGCGCTGCTCTACAAGCACTTCCACGACAAGGAGGAGATCCTCCTGCATGTGCTGCGGGAGCGGATGCCGGCCTTCCCGACCACCGCCGTCCCGGGCGAGGGCACCGTGACGGAGAACCTGACCGCCACCGCCCACCAGGCACTGCGCTTCTACCGGGACGCCTTCCCGATGTTCGCCTCCCTGTTGGCGCAGCCCACCCTGATGACCGCCGCCCGCGAATCGCTGGCCAAGTACGGCGCGGGCCCGCAGCTCCCGATCGCCCAACTCGCCGACTACCTGCGGGCCGAACAGCGGCTCGGCCGGGTCCGCGCCGCCGCCGACGCCGAGGCCGCCGCGGCCCTGCTGTTGGGCGCCTGCTTCCAGCAGGGCTTCCTGCGCTACTTCCACCAGGACGGCGACTTCCCGGCCGGCGCCGCCGCCGACCTGGTGGCGGGGCTCCTGCCGCTGCTCAACTCGTAGCCGGATCAAGCTCCTTGGGCCCGTAGAGGGCGGCCGCCGCGCCGGTCTGCAGGGCCCAGTAGCGGTCCCCGTACGACCAGTGCCACCACTCCGTCGGGTAGTTGACCAGACCGGCGGCGGTGAGCGCGCTCCCCAGAGTCTCCCGAAGGGCGCGAGCCTCCTCGCCGATGTTCTCCGCCGCCGTGTAGCAGGCGCCGGCGCTCTCCTCGGGAGTGGCGTTCATCCGGGTGCCCAGGTCGAGTTCACGGCCATCGGCGTCCGCCAGTGTCAGGTCGACGGCCGCACCGGCGCTGTGCGGTGCGATCTCGGGCGGCGACACGTACCGGCTGGCCGCCTCCCGCACCCGCTCGGCGGACCACCCCGGCCGCTCGGCCCGCAACCGCGCCGCGTACTCGTCGAAGTAGCGCCGCTGCAGGGCCGGCGGGCGGTACCCCTCGACGAACAGCAGCCGCATCCCGTCCGGCAGTTGGGCCTGGGCCTCGCCCAGCCGGGCGAGCACCCCGTCCCGCAGCCAGCCGAACGCCCCTGCGGAGTCATGCCACTTGCGCTGGTCCACCAGCAGCCGGCCGTCCTGCCGCACGTCCACCAGCCGTTCGCCGCACTCCCGAACGGGTATCGCCGCGACCCTCGGGTCGGCCATCAAGATGATCTCGGTCATGCGGTGATCATCCCGCGCCGAGCTGAGCCACCGTCAGTCCCGGGTCATGTCCACGAAGCGCGAGTAGTGGCCCTGGAACGCCACGGTGATGGTGGCCGTCGGACCGTTACGGTGCTTGGCGACGATCAGGTCGGCCTCACCGGCGCGCGGCGACTCCTTCTCGTAGGCGTCCTCGCGGTGCAGCAGGATGACCATGTCGGCGTCCTGCTCGATGGAGCCCGACTCACGCAGGTCCGAGACCATCGGCTTCTTGTCGGTGCGCTGCTCAGGGCCACGGTTCAGCTGGGAGAGCGCGATCACCGGGACCTCCAGCTCCTTGGCCAGCAGCTTGAGGTTACGGGACATGTCCGAGACCTCCTGCTGACGGCTCTCGGCCCGGCGCGAACCACCGGACTGCATCAGCTGCAGGTAGTCGATGACCACCAGCTTGAGGTCGTTGCGCTGCTTGAGGCGGCGGCACTTGGCCCGGATCTCCATCATCGACAGGTTCGGCGAGTCGTCGATGTACAGCGGCGCCGCCGTCACGTCCGGCATCCGCCGCGCCACTCTGGTCCAGTCGTCATCCGTCATGTTGCCCGACCGCATGTGGTGCAGCGCGACCCGCGCCTCGGCCGACAGCAGACGCATCGCGATCTCGTTGCGCCCCATTTCGAGGGAGAAGATCACGCTGGGCAGCGCGTTGTGGATCGAACAGGCCCGCGCGAAGTCCAGGGCGAGGGTCGACTTACCCATCGCGGGTCGGGCCGCGATGACGATCATCTGACCCGGGTGCAGGCCGTTGGTCAGGGCGTCCAGGTCGGCGAAGCCGGTGGGGACGCCGGACATCTGGCCCTGTCGGGAGCCGATGGCCTCGATCTCGTCGAGGGCGCCCTCCATGATGTCGGCCAGCGGGGCGTAGTCCTCGTTGGTGCGCTGCTCGGTGACGGCGTAGATCTCGGCCTGGGCGGCGTTGACGATCTCGTCCACGTCGCCCTCGGCGGCGTAGCCCATCCCGGCGATCCGGGTGCCGGCCTCGACCAGGCGGCGCAGCACGGCGCGCTCGTGGACGATCTCCGCGTAGTACTCGGCGTTGGCGGCGGTGGGGACGGAGTTGACCAGGGTGTGCAGGTAGGTGGGGCCGCCGACCCGGCTGAGCTCGCCGCGCTTGGTGAGTTCGCTGGCGACGGTGATCGGGTCGGCCGGCTCGCCGCGGGCGTAGAGGTCGAGGATCGCGCTGTGGATCAGCTCGTGGGCCGGGCGGTAGTAGTCGATCGGCTTGAGGACCTCGACCACGTCGGCGATGGCGTCCTTGGAGAGCATCATGCCGCCGAGCACGGACTGCTCGGCGGGGATGTCCTGCGGCGGGACCCGCTCGAAGCCCTCGGCGCCGCCCTGGCGCTCCCGGTCGCCGTCACCGTCCCGCTTGCGGAAGTCACCCTTGCGGAACTCGCCGCCCTTGCGGAACTCGCCGTTGCCCTGGCGGCGGGCCGCCGGGAGGCGGTCGCTGGGGGTGTCGGTGGGGAAGTCCTCGGGGCCGAGCCAGTCGTCCTCCGGGGGCGGCGGCACGTCGTTGTCGTCGTACTGGGTGCCGGTCACGCGTGATCCCCGTTCAGCGAGCGTGCGAGTGGTGCGAAGGGTGAACGACCACGCTACGGGGACGGCCGGGCCAGGGCCAAGCCGGATCACCCGAGTTATCCACAGGGGGTGTGGATGGTTCTCCCAAGTCTGTGGACAACAGCCCGAAACCTGTGCACAAGCATGGGGACAGTCCTGTGGATAACCAGACGATCTCTTCGGTGTCAACTCGCTGACCTGCAGGAACTCTGTCCACCGGCTGTGCATGAGAAAAACTTCACACGCCCGTACCACCCCTGCGGACCCCTGTGGATGGCTACCGTGCCACCATGCCCGCTCGCACATTCGACCTCCCCCCGCCTTCGACCGGGAGAGGCCCCCACCGCCGGTACGACCGGGAGATCCTCGCCCTGGCGATCCCGGCCTTCGGCGCCCTGGTCGCGGAACCGCTCTTCCTGATCGGCGACTCGGCGATCGTCGGGCACCTGGGCACCGCCCAGCTGGCCGGCCTCGGGGTGGCGGGCACCGCGCTCACCACGCTGACCGGGGTGTTCGTCTTCCTCGCCTACGCCACCACCGCGGCGGTCGCCCGGCGGATCGGTGCCGGGGACCGCCGGGCGGCCGTCCAGCAGGGCCTGGACGGCCTCTGGCTGGCCCTGTTGCTGGGGCTGCCGCTGGCCCTGCTGTGCTGTCTGCTGGCGCCCGGCGTGGCCGACGCACTGGGCGCGTCGAGCACCGCCGCACCGTACGCGGTGACCTACCTGCGGATCAGCGCGCTCGGGATCCCGGCGATGCTGCTGGTGCTGGCGGCCACCGGGGTGCTGCGCGGCCTGCAGGACACCCGGACCCCGCTGCTGGTGGCCATCGGGTCGTTCTCCGCCAATCTGCTGCTCAACGTGGGGCTGGTCTACGGCGCGGGGCTCGGGGTGGCCGGCTCGGCCTGGGGCACGGTGCTGGCGCAGACCGGGATGGCGGCGGTCTATCTGGCCGTGGTGGTGCGCGGCGCCCGGCGGGAGCGGGCCGGGCTGCGGCCGCACCCGGCCGGGATCCGGGCCTGTGCCCGGGCCGGCGGGCCGCTGCTGGTCCGCACCCTCTCACTGCGGGCGATCCTGGTGCTCGCCACCGCGGTGGCCGCCCGGCTGGGAGACCAGCAGGTCGCGGCCCATCAGATCGCGATGACGCTGTGGAGCTTCCTGGCATTCGCGCTGGACGCCATCGCGATCGCCGGGCAGGCGATCATCGGACGCTGCCTGGGGGCCGGCGACCCGGTGGGCGCGCGGGCGGCGACCCGGCGGATGACCCAGTGGGGGATCGGCTCAGGGGTGGTGCTCGGGCTGCTGACGGTCGTCGCGGGACCGCTCTACACGCCGCTGTTCACCGCCGACCCCGGGGTGCGCCACCAGCTCACCGGGGTGCTGCTGCTGCTCGCGCTGACCGAGCCGGCCTGCGGGCTGGCCTTCGTGCTGGACGGGGTGCTGATGGGCGCCGGCGACGGCCGGTACCTGGCCTGGGCGATGCTCGCCACCCTGGCGGTCTTCGCGCCGGTGGCACTGGCCCTGCCGGCCCTGGGCGGCGGACTGGCCGGCCTCTGGTGGGCGATGAACCTGATGATGCTGGTCCGCGCGGCCTTCCTGGTCGGCCGGATGCGCACCGGCCGCTGGCTGGTCACCGGGGCGGTCCGGGCCTGAGCAGCAGGACCGGCCTGAGCTGCGCCGCCTGAGTGGTGCGGGCCTGAGCGGTGCGGGCCTTCGAACGGCCCGGAAACGCCCGAGGGCCGGGGCCTCCCATGCGGGAGGCTCCGGCCCTCGGGGTCACGACCAGTGGTGCGCCTGGACTCAGGCGACGACCAGGTCGAGGTTGGCCTGAACGTCAGCGTGGAGCTTGACGGCGACCTTGTGGGTGCCCACGGTCTTGATCGGCGAGGCGATCGTGACGGCACGCTTGTCCACCGCCGGGCCGCCGGCGGCCTTGACGGCCTCGACGACGTCGGCCTGGGTGACCGAGCCGAACAGGCGGCCGGCGTCACCGGAGCGCACCTTCAGCTTCAGCTGCAGGCCCTCGAGGGTGGCCTTGACCTCGTTGGCCGCCTCGATGGTCTGGATCTCGTGGATCTTGCGAGCGCGACGGATCGCGTCGACGTCCTTCTGGCCGCCCTTGGTCCAGCGGATGGCGAAGCCACGCGGGACCAGGAAGTTGCGGGCGTAGCCGTCCTTGACCTCGACGACCTCGCCGGCGCTGCCGAGGCCGGCGACCTCGTGGGTGAGGATGATCTTCATTCTTCGGTCACCCTCTCTTAGCGCGCGGTGCTGGTGTAGGGCAGCAGCGCCATCTCACGGCTGTTCTTCACGGCCGTGGCGACGTCACGCTGGTGCTGGGTGCAGTTGCCGGTGACCCGGCGGGCACGGATCTTGCCGCGGTCGGAGATGAACTTCCGCAGCAGGTTCGTGTCCTTGTAGTCAACGTAGTTGACCTTGTCCTTGCAGAAGACGCAAACCTTCTTCTTCGGCTTGCGAGCAGGCGGCTTCGCCATGGTGTGCTCCAAATGAGGATCACGATCCGGGTCCGTCGCAAGGACGGGCCCCGGTTCGCACGAAATCTGTCAGCTCTAGAACGGAGGCTCTTCCGAGAAGCCGCCACCCGACGGCGCACCCCAGCCACCGCCACCGGCGTTGCCGCCGGACGGCGCACTGGACGCCCACGGGTCGTCGGACGGGCCGGACTGGCCGCCGCCGGAGTTGCCACCCCAGCTGCCGCCACCCTGGTTGCCGCCCTGGCCACCCCAGCCGCCCTGGCCGCCGCCCTGCTGCGGGCCGCCGCCAAAGCCACCACCGCCACCGCCGCCGGGACCGCGGTTGGCCCGCGTCACCTTGGCGGTCGCCGAACGCAGGCTCGGGCCGACCTCGTCGACCTCGACCTCGAAGACCGTCCGCTTCTCGCCTTCCTTGGTCTCGTAAGACCGCTGGCGCAGTCGGCCCTGCACGATCACGCGCATGCCGCGCTGCAGCGACTCGGCCACGTTCTCCGCCGGCTGACGCCAGACGTTGCACGTGAGGAAGAGGCTTTCGCCGTCCTTCCACTCGTTGGTCTGGCGGTCGAAGGTGCGGGGAGTGGACGCGATGCGGAACTTCGCGACCGCCGCACCCGAGGGGGTGAAACGCAGCTCGGGGTCGTCGACGAGATTGCCGACGAGGGTGATGACGGTCTCGCCTGCCATGGTGTGCTGACCTCTCGGGAGGAGGAGTTCCGTTCAGCGATGTTTCACGTGAAACATCGGACGCGAGCCCTCGGGACCGTCAACGGTCCCGCAGGTGGCTCAGTGGGTGTCCGGGCGCAGGACCTTGGTCCGCAGAACCTGCTCGCTCAGCGACAGCTGGCGGTCAAGCTCCTTGACGACCTCAGGCGTGGCCTTGAGGTCGATGACCGAGTAGATGCCCTCGGGCTGCTTCTTGATCTCGTACGCCAGGCGACGACGCCCCCAGGTGTCGATCTTCTCAACGGTGCCGCCGCCAGTGCGGACGACGTTGAGGAAGCTCTCGATCAGGGGGGAGACAGCGCGCTCCTCGACCGACGGGTCGAGGATGACCATCACCTCGTAGTGACGCATGGGTAAACCCACCTCCTTTGGACTCAACGGCCACGGTCTCTCCGTGGCAGGAGGGTTGTACGGCGTCGGCACTGGTGGTGCACCGACCCACAGCCACCGTAGCGGCCGGGTCTGACAACCGGCCCCCGGTGGCCTGCTTGAAGGCATGCGGGGGCACAGATACACCAGTGCAGATCGCACAGCCTACCCGCACCCATCCGGCCGAACAAAACGCCCATCGATTGCCGCCCGGTCTCAAGCGGCGCAATCTGGGCAGAACGGGTTCATCAGCATCGCCCGGCCCCCGCTGGAGGTGGGTTTCCATGGCACAGACCATCCGCCGAGTCCCCGCGTTCACCCTCAACACCGACGGCCACTCGCACCCCAGGGAGAACACCCTGGTCGCGCTGACCGCCGTGCTCGGTGTGCTGGCGTTCACCTCGTCGTTCTTCCACAACCTGCACCTGTTGAGCTCCTGGAGCGGCCTGATCGGCGTGATCACCGGCCTGTGGGGGCAGTTCATCTCGGCCACCACCGCCGAGCGGTTCGTCCTGGTGATCGGCATCGCGATGTCCGCCTTCGGCCTCGGCATCGCCCTGGCCCACGGCGGGCTGTTCGGCGGTGCCGCGGGCTAGTCGCCGACCGGTTGCGACGGCCGTGCGAGCCCCGGCGCGAGCACGGCGCATGAGACGGCGCTCCCGCTGCGGGGGCGCCGTCTCGCTACCCCGGGCCCCGGCGCCGCCCCCGCTCTAGGGTTCGATCGAACGCGCCGTGCCGGACCCGCCCAAAGCGGACCTTTCGGGCGTTAGGGTCAAGAGTCAACAAAATCTTCCAAGGGAGCACCCGGAGCATGAGCCTGCGTCTGAGGACGATCACCCGTGAGGAGCACCTCGCCTTCGTGCGCAGTCGGCCCTCCGTCAGCCATATGCAGGTGCCCTCCTGGGGTGAGGTCAAGTCCGAGTGGCGCCATGAGTCGATCGGCTGGTTCGACGCCTCCAACACCCTGGTCGGTGCCGGCCTGGTGCTCTACCGGCAGCTGCCCAAGCTCAAGCGCTACCTGGCCTACCTGCCCGAGGGCCCGGTGATCGACTGGTTCGACCAGGACCTGGACCGCTGGCTCCGCCCGATGCTGGGCCACCTGAAGGAGCAGGGCGCCTTCTCGGTGAAGATCGGGCCGCCGGTGGTGATCCGCCGCTGGGGCGCCGCGACCGTCAAGGAGGCGGCGGCCGGCGGGCAGGCCAAGCGGCTGCGCGACGTGGATCCGGACTGGTACGAGCCGCGGGCCTTCGCGGTGGCCGAACGGCTGCGCAAGGCCGGCTGGCGGCAGGGCGAGGACGGCGGCGCCGGCTTCGGTGACGTCCAGCCGCGCTACGTCTTCCAGGTGCCGCTGGCCAACCGCTCGCTGGACGACATCCAGCGCAACTTCAACCAGCTGTGGCGGCGCAACATCAAGAAGGCCGAGAAGAGCGGCGTGGAGGTGGTCCAGGGCGGCTACGACGACCTGCCGGTCTTCCACCAGCTCTATGCGCTGACCGCCGAGCGGGACAAGTTCACCCCGCGCCCACTGGCCTACTTCCAGCGCCAGTGGCAGGTGCTGACCGCCGAAGACCCCAACCGGATGCGGCTCTACCTGGCCTACCACCAGGGCGAACCGCTGGCCGCGACCACCATGCTGACGGTCGGCCAGCACGTCTGGTACTCCTACGGCGCCTCGGCCAACCACAAGCGCGAGGTCAAGCCGTCCAACGCGGTCCAGTGGCGGATGATCCGGGACGCCTACGCGCTCGGCGCGGGCGTCTACGACATGCGCGGGATCAGCGACACGCTGGACGAGGACGACCCGCTCTACGGCCTGATCCAGTTCAAACTGGGCACGGGTGGTCAGGCCGCCGAGTACCTGGGCGAATGGGACTTCCCGGTCAACAAGCTGCTCCACAAGGCGCTGGACCTCTACATGTCGCGCCGCTGACCACGTCCGACCGCACCGCCGCACCGCCCCCTCCAGCACGGAGCGCACCAATGACCCTTTCGCTGTACGTGGACACCGACCGCTGGCGGGACCACCAACACGCCGTACTGGCCGAGTTCCCCGGGCTGGTGCCGGTGGCGAAGGGCAACGGCTACGGGCTGGGCAACCTGCGGCTGGCGCGGGAGGCGGAGCTGCTGGGCACCGGCCTGCTGGCGGTCGGCACCGCGACGGAGGCGGGCGAGGTGCTCGCCGCCGGCCACCCCGGCGAGGTGCTGGTGCTCACCCCGTACCGGGTCGGCGAGCCGGCCGTGGCGCTGCCCGGGCCCGACGCCCCGGCCCGGGTGCTGCGCACCGTGGCCAGCCTGGAGGCGCTGCGGGCGCTGGCCGGGGCCCGGGTGGTGGTGGAGTGCATGACCAGCATGCGCCGGCACGGGATCACCCGGGCCGACCTGGCGCACTGCGCGCAGGCCGGGGCAGGCCAGGTCGAGGGCTTCGCGCTGCACCTGCCGCTGGACCGGCCGGACCGCAGCAGCCCGATCGCCGAGGTGGCCGGCTGGGTGGCCGCGATCACCGCGGCCGGGATGCCGGCCCGGACCGTCTACCTCAGCCATCTGAGCGCCGCCGGGGTGGCCGAGCTGGCCCGCCACCACCCGGAGACGGTGTTCCGCTCCCGGATCGGCACCCGGCTCTGGCTGGGCGACGTGGCGGCGCTGGAGGCGCGGGCCACCGTGCTGGACGTGACCCCGGTGCGCCGCGGCGAGCGGTACGGCTACCGGCAGCACAAGGCGCCGTCCGAGGGCCACCTGCTGGTGGTCTCCGGCGGCACCGCGCACGGCATCGGCATGGAGGCCCCCAAGTACCTGCACGGGATGCTGCCCCGGGTGAAGGGGATCGCCCGGGCCGGGCTGGCCACCGTCAACCGGACCCTGTCGCCGTACCAGTGGGGCGGCCGCCAGCTCTGGTTCGCCGAGCCGCCGCACATGCAGGTGAGCATCCTCTTCCTGCCCGGCGGCGCCAAGCCCCCGGCGGTGGGCGACGAGCTGGCGGTGACGGTGCGGCACACCACCACCCACTTCGACCAGGTTCTTGACCATCACGGCTGCCTGGACCGTCAGGTCTGAGCGGCGCCGTCCGGCCCGGCGCGCCCCGCGTCCTCGGTGGCCGCCACCGGCTACGCCTCCAGCACGTCCCGGGGGACGTCCTCGGGGGTGTCCCGGGGCGCCGCCCAGTCCACCTCGTCGGCCGGGGCCGGCGGCAGGTACTCGGCCAAGGGCGCCTCGTCGCGCCGCCGGCGGGCGGCGCCCAGCACGAAGGCGTCCGGCGCGAAGTCCAGCACCCCGCCCGACGGGTCGTCGCTGCCGTCCCAGCGCACCGGGTCGCGCTCCGGGCGCAGGACGTCGCGGACCACCATGCAGCACAGGTAGAGCGTGCCGGCCAGGTGCAGGATGATCGCGAAGTGGTACCAGTCCTGGCCGATGCCGTGCTGCTTGGCGTCCCCGGTGTAGGCCAGGTAGGACCAGATGCCGAGGTAGTAGAGCACCTCGCAGGCCTGCCAGATCAGGAAGTCGCGCCAGCGCGGCCGGGCCAGCACCGCCAGCGGCAGCAGCCAGAGCACGTACTGCGGCGAGTAGACCTTGTTGGTGAGCACGAAGGCGGCCACCACCAGGAAGACCAGCTGGGCGTAGCGGGGCCGCCGCGGAGCGGTCAGCGCCAGCCAGCCGATCGCCAGGCAGAGCCCGATCAGCAGCCCCGCGATCCAGGCGTTGAGGGTGCCCAGCGCCTGGTTGCGGTCCTGCATCAGGATCATCCAGAAGGAGCCGAAGTCCTCCTTGCGGCTCTGGCTGAAGGTGTAGAAGGTCTTCCAGCCGTCCCAGCTGGCGATCATGATCGGCAGGTTGACCACCAGCCAGGCACCGACCGCGGCGCCGGCGGCCTGGCCGAAGGCCCGCCAGCGGCCGGCCCGCAGGCAGAGCACCAGCAGCGGCCCGAGCAGCAGCAGCGGGTAGAACTTGGCGGCGGTGGCCAGGCCGATGAAGACGCCGGCCCAGATGGGGCGGCTGCGCGCCCAGTAGGCCATCGCGACGGCGGTCAGCGCCACCGCGAGCAGGTCCCAGTTGATGGTGGCGTTCAGCGCCAGCACCGGGGCCAGCGCGAACAGCAGCGCGTCCCAGGGGCGACGGCGGTGGGTGCGGGAGAGCGCGACCACCGTGACCACCGCGCAGATCAGCAGCATGGCGGCGTTGACCATCCAGAACCACTGCTCGCGGCCCTGGATCGCCCCGGTGGTGGGGGTCAGCCAGCCGGCGATCTGCATGAACAGACCGGTCAGCACGGGGTACTCCAGGAACTTCATGTCCGGAGTGGGCAGCGGGATCTGGTCGAGGTACGGGTGCAGGCCGTAGGCCAGGCCGCGGGCCGAGTAGAGGTGCGGGATGTCGCTGTAGCAGGCGTGGGTGTACTGACTGGTGACGCCGTAGAACCAGCCGCTGGTGTAGCAGGGCAGCTTCTGGACCAGGCCGAGGCAGTAGGTGAGCACGGTGGCCAGTGCCAGGAAGCGGACCGGGACCCACCACGAGACCCCGAGCAGCGCCCGGCGCCCGGGCGGGCCGCCGATCAGCTCGCTGCCGGCCGCCGAGACCGGGTCCTCGTCCGCGGGGACGACCACGGTGTTGGGCAGCGGGCCTTGCGGCTGGACCGGGACGGCCTCGGCGGCGGTCTGGTCGCGCGTGCTGGACGTCATGGCCGACATACTGCCGCACGCGTGCCGATCCGACGAGGACCGGTCGGTGCCGGTGCCCGAAAATGCCTGCGGCCCCGCTCCGAGGAGCGGGGCCGCAGTGGGTGGTGCGATCAGCCGCCGGCTGGCTGGCCGCCCGCGGTGGGCGGGCTGCTGGTGCCACCGGTACCGCCAGTGCCGCCACCCGGGCCCCCGGTGCCGCCACCGGAACCGCCACCGTGGTGAGGCGGCGTGGCCGGCGAGGTGGTGTCCGTCGGACCGGTGGTCGGGCAGAGCGGGCCCCACACGCAGCCGCCGCCGTTGCCGCCACCGTTGCCGCCGCCCGGGTTCTTGCCGGTCGGCGAGCTGCCGGGACAGTCCACGCCGGGCAGGCAGGTCTCCGGCGAGCCGGTCGGCGTCGGCGCCTTGGAGGTCGCCGACGCGCTGGGCGTGAGGGTGGGGGAGGACGACGCGCTGGCCGTGGCCGTGGGGGAGGACGAGGCCGTCGGCGACGGCGAGGCGGTGCTCGGCGCGCCCGAGGAGTCGACCTCGGTGTTGACCGGGCCCGGCGTCGGGAAGTCCATCACCTGGGTGTTGGCCAGCGCGGACTTCATGTAGTCGGCCCAGATCTCGGTCGGCAGGTCACCACCGTAGAAGGAGCTCTTGCCGCCGGTGCCGTCCAGTGACTGCAGCCCGGGGTGGTTCGGGTCCTCGCGGTACATGGTGACGGCGGTGGCCAGCTGCGGGGTGTAGCCGTCGAACCAGGCCGAGGTGCCCTTGTCGGTGGTACCGGTCTTGCCGGCCACCGGGCGGCCGACGTTCTGCGCCTTGGTACCGGTGCCCTTCTGCACCACGTCCTGCAGCACGCTGGTGATGTTGTCGGCCACCGCCGTGTCGAGCACCGTCTTGCGGGGCGGCTTGGTGAAGTTCGGCAGCGTGCTGCCCTGGAACTGGACCTTGGTCACCGCGTACATGTCGGTCTGCTGGCCGCTGGCCGCGAAGACCGAGTAGGCGGAGGCCATCTGCATCGCGCTCGGTGTGGAGGTACCGATCGCGAATGAGGCACTGCCCTGGTTCGGCATCAGCTTCGGGTCGATGCCCATCTGGGCGGCCAGCTTTGCCACGTTCGGGCCGCCGACGTCCTCACCGAGCTGGACGTAGGGGACGTTGAACGAGTTGATCATCGCATCGCGCAGCGTCACATAGCCCTGCTTGCCGTCCTCGTCGTTGCGCTGGTGGAAGACCGAGCCGTCCGGGTTGGTCACCAGCGAGCCGTCCGGCCTGCGGATGGTGCTCAGGTTGTCGGCGTTGTAGCGGCTGTCCTCGTTGATCCGCATCGGCTTGCCGTCCGGACCGGTCTGGGTCTGCACGCCGTCCTGCATCGCGGTGGCCAGCACGAACGGTTTGAAGGTCGAACCGACCGGCACACCGGTGCTTTCGGCGTTGTTGGCGTACTGGCCCTTCTCCTGGCCCGGGCCGCCGTAGATGGCGACCAGCGCGCCGTCACCCGGGACCACCGAGGCGGCACCGACCTGCACGAAGGTGTCGGTCGAGGGGCGCTTGGCGGGGTCCAGGTTCGCCTTCGCCATGTCGTCGACGGCCTTGGAGAGCAGGTCCACCTTGTCCTTCTGCAGGGTGGTGTAGATGTTGTAGCCGCCGTGGCCGAGCTTGGCGTCGGTGATCGACGGGTCCTTGGCCTCGATGTAGTTGTTGACGGTGTCGACGATGTAGCCGACCTGGCCGTTCAGGTTGGCGGACGGCGCCTGCTTTATCGGCTCCGGCAGCCCGGCCTTGGTGCACTGGTCCATCTGGGCCTGGGTGATGGCCTTGGTCTGCACCATCTTGCCGAGGATCCACTCCCAGCGGCCCTGCTCCGGGTGGGCCGTGGTGCCGAACATCCGCTCGTGGTTGGCCGTGCTGAGCGACGGGTCGTAGTAGCCGGCGCCCTTCAGCAGGCCGGCCAGCATGGCGCTCTGGCAGGGGGTCAGGTCCTTGGCCTCGACGCCGTAGTAGGAGTGCGCGGCGGCCTGGATGCCGATGGAGTTGCGGCCGAACCAGCTCGTGTTGAGGTAGCCGTCCAGGATGTCGTCCTTGGACTTGGTCTGACTGAGCTTCAGGGTGATGAAGATCTCCTTGAGCTTTCGGGTGACCGTCTGCTCCTGGCTCAGGTAGGCGTTCTTCACGTACTGCTGGGTGATCGTCGAGCCGCCCTGGGTGGACTGGCCGGAAGCCATGTTGTAGATGGCTCGGGCGATGCCCTGGGGGTCGATGCCGCTGTCGGTGCGGAAGGACTCGTTCTCGGCCGCGATCACCGCGTCCTGCATCGACTTGTTGATGTCGCTGATGTCCACCAGCTGACGGTTGGTCTGGCCGGTCCGGGTCATCTCCGTACCGTCGGCCCAGTAGTAGATGTTGTTCTGGGGCGGGTTGATGTCCTTCAGCTGGGGCACGGTGGTCATCGAGTAGGCGGTGCCGACGGCCGCCACCCCGCCGCCGAAGAAGATCAGGAAGAGCGAGAGCACCAGCTTCCAGGACGGCAGCCAGCGCCGGACGCCGCGCTTGCCCCAGCGCGGGTAGTCGATGAATCTCTTCTTGCCCGGCGGCTTGTCGCCGCCACCGCCGCGTCGGCCGCCGCCGCCCGGACCGCGGCCGCCGGGGCCGTCCGGGCCCCTGCGCCCGCCCTTCTGGGCGGCCTTGCGCATCTCGGCCCTGGTCATCCGGGGCTGCTGGGCCGTCTCCCGCATGCCTTGCGGGCCGGCTGCCCGGTTCCTGGGGGCCGCGCGGCCGGGCATGTCATAGGACGGCGCCCCTTCCGGCGGGGTGCCGTAGCCATGCGGTCGCGCGCCGCCCGGTCCGTTCGGCGGCTGCTCGCCGCCGCCCTGACCGGGCGTCCGTCGCCGGTGTTCGCTCATGTCCAGTAACTCCTAGGCCAGGCGCCAGCGCCCGTCGGCAGGATTGCTTCCGATGCCCGCAACCGCCCTAGGCCCTGGTACCGGCCCGCTTCCCCGGAGGTGGTCCTCGTGCACACGCGACAGCGTACGCATGCCGAATGAGAGGCAAATCGGGCATATCGACACAAGAGCCATGAATCACCGTCAGATCATTACGAGCCCGTTGCCCAGTCACCCCGAGTCGCCCTTGACCCGGGCGCCCGGGACCCACTTCAGCAGCGGAAACGCACCCCGGAGGTGACGCTGTGAACTCCTGTGATCACATTCACCCGTGCCCCCCTTGCCCCAATCGTGACCCCGGCCTATCGTTCTCGATATATCGAGTCGATACATCGCGGCGGCATAACCGCGGCGATGCGGCGAATCGGGACCTGTCGGAAGGAGGCCGGACCGCGTGAGCAGGCGCTCAGGAGTGCTGGAGTTCGCCGTTCTCGGCCTGTTGCACGACGCCCCGATGCACGGCTACGAGCTGCGCAAGCGCCTCAATGTGCTGCTCGGTTCGTTCCGTGCCTTCTCCTACGGCACGCTCTACCCGTGCCTGAAGAGCCTGGTCGCCCAGGGATTCCTGGTGGAGGACAACCCGGACACCCAGTACGTCCCGGCCACGGCGCTGAACGGCAAGCGATCGAAGATCGTCTACCGGCTCTCCGCCGAGGGCAAGCAGCGCTTCGAGGAGCTGCTCGCCGACTCCGGCCCGGACGCCTGGGAGGACGAGCACTTCGGTGTGCACTTCGCGTTCTTCGGTCAAACCGACCGAGCGGTGCGGATGCGCGTGCTGGAGGGCCGGCGCAGCCGGCTGGAGGAGCGCCTGGAGCGCATGCGCTCCTCGATCGCCCGCACCCGCGAGCGGTTCGACGACTACACCCTCGAACTGCAGCGGCACGGTCTGGAGTCGGTGGAGCGCGAGGTCCGCTGGCTCAACGAGCTGATCGAGACCGAGCGGGCCAATCGGACCGGCCGGGCCGCCGCACCACCGGGTGGTTCCGCCACACCACAGACTTCGGACGGCCGTGACCACGTGAACGGATCCCCCGATCCGCTCCGGTCACCGTACGACCGCCCGGGGCGCTCCGTATAGGAGGGCCGCCACCGCGTCCGCGTGCTCGCTACGCGCGTCGCGCGGTGGACCTGGGCGCCGTGCGCGCCCGTCAGATAGTCAGATGAGATGCAGCACGAGGATCGTCGTTCCGCGGCGAAGCCTCACGAGTACACAGGGAGCAACCGGAATGGGTTCGGTTCGCGTAGCCATCGTGGGCGTGGGCAACTGCGCCGCGTCGCTGGTGCAGGGTGTCGAGTACTACAAGGACGCCGACCCGGCCGGCAAGGTCCCGGGCCTGATGCACGTGCAGTTCGGCGAGTACCACGTCAGTGACGTGGAGTTCGTCGCCGCGTTCGACGTCGACGCCAAGAAGGTCGGCCAGGACCTGGCGCACGCCATCACCGCCAGCGAGAACAACACCATCAAGATCTGCGAGGTGCCGCCGACCGGTATCACCGTGCAGCGCGGTCACACCCTCGACGGTCTCGGCAAGTACTACCTGGAGACCATCGAGGAGTCGGACGAGGCTCCGGTCGACGTCGCCCAGGTCCTCAAGGACGCCCAGGTCGACGTCCTGGTCTGCTACCTGCCGGTGGGCTCCGAGGCCGCCGCCAAGTTCTACGCCCAGTGCGCCATCGACGCCAAGGTCGCCTTCGTGAACGCCCTCCCGGTGTTCATCGCCGGCACCAAGGAGTGGGCCGACAAGTTCACCGAGGCCGGCGTGCCGATCGTCGGTGACGACATCAAGTCGCAGGTCGGCGCCACCATCACGCACCGCGTGATGGCCAAGCTGTTCGAGGACCGCGGTGTCATCCTCGAGCGCACCATGCAGCTGAACGTCGGCGGCAACATGGACTTCAAGAACATGCTCGAGCGCGAGCGCCTGGAGTCCAAGAAGATCTCCAAGACCCAGGCCGTCACCTCGCAGATCCGCGACCGTGACCTGGGCGCCAAGAACGTCCACATCGGTCCGTCGGACTACGTCGCCTGGCTGGACGACCGCAAGTGGGCGTACGTCCGCCTTGAGGGCCGCGCGTTCGGCGACGTCCCGCTGAACCTGGAGTACAAGCTCGAGGTCTGGGACTCCCCGAACTCGGCCGGTGTGATCATCGACGCCGTGCGCGCCGCGAAGATCGCCAAGGACCGCGGCATCGGTGGCCCGATCCTCTCCGCGTCCTCCTACTTCATGAAGTCGCCGCCGGTTCAGTACTTCGACGACGAGGCCAAGGAGAACGTCGAGAAGTTCATCCGCGGCGAGGTCGAGCGCTGAGTACTCGTCACTGAGTACCGCTGATAGCTCGTCAGCACCCACGAGGGCCGATGTTTCACGTGAAACATCGGCCCTCGTCGTGTCACTCTGGGCGGGTGGCGATCACTCGACGACCGGCGCAGGCCCCCCGCGCCTCGGACACCGGCCGCGCGAGCCTGCGCGCCCTGCTGCTGGCCCGGGACTTCCGCCGACTGCTGGGCGTACGGCTGCTCTCCCAGCTCTCCGACGGCGTCTTCCAGGCGTCCCTCGCCTCCTATGTGATCTTCTCCCCGGAGCGCCAGTCCACCCCGGCGGACATCGCCTCGATGATGGCGGTGCTCCTGCTGCCGTTCTCGGTGATCGGCCCGTTCGCCGGCGTGCTGCTCGACCGCTGGCGCCGCCGCCAGGTGCTCTACCTGGGCAACCTGGTCCGGTTCGGCCTGGGTCTGGGCACCGCCGCCCTGCTCCTGGTCCGCGCCCCGGAGTGGCTCTTCTTCGCGGCCGCCCTGATGGTCACCGCAGTCAACCGGTTCATCCTGGCCGGCCTGTCCGCCGCCCTCCCCCGGGTGGTCGAAGCCGACCGCCTGGTCACCGCCAACGCACTCTGCCCGACCGCCGGCACGGTCGCCGCGGTGGTCGGCGGCGGCACCGGATTCGTGGTGCACCAGGTGCTGCCGCCCGGCCCCCACGCCGACGCCGCGCTGGTCACGGTGGGCGCCGTGCTCTATCTGGCGGCCGGGCTGGCGGCCCGCCGGATGGACGTGGAGCTGCTCGGCCCCGAGCACCACCCCGACCGGCCCGATCTGCGCCAGGCGCTCGGCCAGGCCGGGCGGGCGCTGGTCGAGGGCCTGCGCCACCTGGTGCGGGAGAGCCGGCCCGCGGTGCGCGCGCTGGCCGCGGTGACCGCGGCCAGGTTCTGCTACGGGGTGCTGATCGTCACCGTGCTGATGCTCTCCCGGTACACCTTCAACACCCCCGGCGACTCCCGTGGCGGGCTGGCCACCCTCGGCACCGCGCTGGCCTTCTCCGCGGTCGGCTTCTTCCTGGCCGCCGTGGTCAGCCCCTGGTTCTCCCGGCGGCTCGGGCTGGACGGCTGGATGACCGCCTGCCTGGCCTCCGCCGCGGTCTTCGTGCCCGCGCTCGGGCTGTTCTTCGCCGTCGGGCCGGTGATGGTGGCCGCGCTGCTGCTGGGGGTCATCACCCAGGGCACCAAGATCTGCGCGGACACCATCGTGCAGAACTCGGTGGCGGACGACTACCGGGGCCGGGTCTTCGCCATCTACGACGTGCTCTTCAACGTCGCCTTCGTCGCGGCGGCGGCCGTCTCCGCCCTGGTGCTGCCGCTCAGCGGACGATCCGTGCCGGTCCTGGCCGCGGTGTCGTTGGCATACGCAGCCAGCGCCGCCCTTTACTCCCGGGCCGGCACCCGGCGGCGCTAAGGTACCTGGGCGCACCGACGCCCCGTCAGCCGACCACCGGAGACCCGTGGTGACCCAGCCTCAACAGCCGCCGAACCCGTACATTCCGCCACCACCGACGGTGCCGCCGGCCGTACCCGCATCGGTGCCCGCCCAGCCGAACCCCTGGGCGGCGCCGGCACCCGCCACGCCCTATCCGGCAGCGCCGCAGGACGCCGTCCCGCAGGCGTACCCCGGCCAGCCCACCGCCGCCCCGCAGTTCGGGGCTCCGCAACCCGACTACGGCTACGGCTACGGCGCCTACCCGCCGGCCGCCCCGGGATACGGCTACCCGCAGGTGCTGGCCTGCCGGATCTGCGGCGGCATACCGGCGGCCGACGTCACGGTGCGCGGCCACCAGGGCCTGATCGTGCTGATGCGGTTCCTGAGCAACCGCGGCCCGTTCTGCCAGGTCTGCGGCACCGCGCTGGTCCGCGACATGTCCGAGCGGACCCTGTGGCGCGGCTGGTGGAGCTACGTGTCCAGCCTCTTCACGCTGATCGCGCTGCTCCGCAACCGGTCCGCCTACCAGCAACTGCGCCGGCTGCCGGCGCCGCAGCCCGGCAGCCACGGTCCGCAGCTCGACCCGGGCCGCCCGCTCACCAAGCGGGCCGCGATCTGGATGCTGCTGCTGCCGGTCGTCGCGGTGCTGCTGGCCGTGGTGCTGCCGATCGCGCTGGCGGCCTCCGCGACCGGCGGGTCCACCGACGCCACTGCCGACGTGGCGACCGTGCGGGCCGGCGACTGCATCCACGACGCCAACACCAGCGGCGGTTCGGACGACAGCGACGCCTCGGTCACGGTGGTCTCCTGTTCCAGCTCGCTGGCCGACTACAAGGTGGTGGCCCGGGTCGCCAGCCTGGGCGACGACCCCTCCTCGGTCTGCCAGCCGTACTCCAACGCCACCCACTGGTTCGTCCACCGTGACCCCCCGCAGAGCTTCGTGCTCTGCCTGGCCTCGCCGCAGTCCTCGGGCAGCGGCAGCGGCAGCACCGGGGGCAGCGGCTCCGGGTCGGGCTCCGAAGCCACCTGACGGTGCGTCAGGACTGACGCACCGTCGACCGGTCGGCGCGTCAGTCCTGCGGCTGGGCCGCCCACCAGGCCTTGAGCTCGGCCACGGCCTCGTCCTCCGTCATCGGGCCGTGCTCCAGGCGCATCTCCAGCAGGTGCTTGTAGGCCCGGCCGACCGCCGGCCCGGGCTTCAGGCCGAGCAGCTCCATGATCTCGTTGCCGTTCAGGGCGGGCCGGATCGCGTCCAGCTCCTCCTGGGCCCGCAGCTGGGCGATCCGCTCCTCCAGGCCGTCATAGGTGCGCGACAGCGTGGCGGCCTTCTTCTTGTTGCGGGTGGTGCAGTCCGACCGGGTCAGCCGGTGCAGCCGCTCCAGCAGCGGTCCCGCGTCGGTGACGTAGCGGCGCACCGCTGAGTCGGTCCACTCGCCGCCGCCGTAGCCGTGGAACCGCAGGTGCAGCTCGACCAGCCGCGAGACGTCGTCGATCAGCTCCTTGGAGTACTTCAGCTCCCGCATCCGCTTGCGGGTCATCTTGGCGCCGACGATCTCGTGGTGGTGGAACGACACCCGGCCGTCCGACTCGAACCGGCGGGTGCGCGGCTTGCCGATGTCGTGCAGCAGTGCGGCCAGCCGCAGCGTCAGGTCCGGCCCGTCCGACTCCAGCGCGATCGCCTGCTCCAGCACGGTCAGCGAGTGCTCGTAGACGTCCTTGTGCCGGTGGTGCTCGTCCTTCTCCAGGCGCAGCGCCGGCAGCTCGGGCACCACGAAGTCGGCCAGCCCGGTGTCCACCAGCAGCCGCAGGCCCTTGACCGGGTGCTTGGCGAGCAGCAGCTTGTTCAGCTCGGCCTGGATCCGCTCGGCCGACACGATGGTGATCCGCTCGGCCATCGCGGTCATCGCGGCCACCACCTCGGGCGCCGGGTCGAAGTCCAGCTGGGCGGCGAACCGGGCGGCCCGCATCATCCGCAGCGGGTCGTCGGAGAAGGACTCCTCGGGGGTGGCCGGCGTGCGCAGCACCCGGGCCTCCAGGTCATCCAGGCCGTGGTGCGGGTCGACGAAGCCGCGCCCGGGCAGGTCCACGGCCATCGCGTTGACCGTGAAGTCGCGGCGGACCAGGTCCTGCCCGATGGTGTCGCCGTAGGTCACCTCGGGCTTGCGGGAGGTGCGGTCGTAGGCCTCGGAGCGGTAGGTGGTGATCTCGATCTGGAAGCTGCCGTCGGCAGTGTCCTTGCGGGCGCCGACGGTGCCGAAGGCGATGCCGACGTCCCAGACCGCGTCCGCCCAGCCGCGCACCAGCTTGAGCACCTGCTTGGGGCGGGCGTCGGTGGTGAAGTCCAGGTCGTTGCCGAGCCGGCCGAGCAGCGCGTCCCGCACCGAGCCGCCGACCAGGGCCAGTCGGTATCCGGCATCCTGGAACCGCTGGGCGATCTCGTCCGCCACCGGGGAGACCCGCAGCAGTTCCTGCAGGCCCAGCGTCTGGGCCTCGCTCAGTCCTGGCAGGGCCGTGACGGCAGGCGGGGCGGTTCGGATCTCGGTGGGCTCATCAGCGTTGGACACGGCACACAAGGGTACGTGGCCGGGCCCACCGGTCGCTCGCGGCTTTTCCGGGCGCCCGTGAGTTCCGGGCGGCGCCCGCTTCGCCCGGCCCGCAACACTGGGACCCGGGCAGCGTCGTTACCATGCCGGGGAACCCGTGAAGTGGCGCGACGCGTCGCTCCGGGTGTACGTACACCGAGCAGCACGACGGCACGGCGATCAGCAACGAAGACGACGGCGATCCAGAACGGCGAGGACGAAGCGCGTGGGCGAGCCAGCACGGCACACCGAGGGTTCCCGCGGCGCGCGCCGGGGCCGCCGACGCCGGCTGCGGGCCGGCCGGACGGCCGCCCTGCTGGGCGGGGCGCTGACGCTGGTCGGCGTCGCCGCCACCCCGCCGGCCGTCGCCGTCTCCCCCGACTTCCCGGCCGCCGTGACGATCACCGACGTGCAGCAGACCCCCGACGGCAAGCTGGACGTCTACGGCACGGTCAGCAACCCCGGCCCGACCGCGCTGAAGGCCCCCAAGGTCGGCCTGACCCTGGGGCGCGGCCAGCAGCAGCTGGGCACCCGCAGCGAGATCGCCGCGATGCTCTCCCGGACCGACCCGGTCTACCAGGACGGCACCCTGCTGCCCGCCCCGGTGCAGCAGCTGACCGACCTGGCCCCCGGCGGCAGCGTGCCGTTCCACCTGCCCACCACGCTGGGCGATCTGAAGCTCGCCGGGAACGGCTACTACGAGCTGGCGGTGGACGTCGAGGCCGGCACCGCCGACGACGGCAGCTCGCACCAGGTGGGCATCGGCCGCACCACGCTGGCGTACTACCCGAACCCGGGCGACCAGAAGCCGCTGCAGGTGGCCACCCTGTGGCCGCTCACCCACGCGCCCGAGCTGGTCCCGCAGACCGTCCAGGACACCGACCAGCCGGTGCTGCGCGACGACAGCCTGGCCGCCGACCTGGGCCCGAACGGCCGGCTTGGCAAGCTGCTCGCCGACGGGCAGGACATCCCCAGCCTCACCTGGGTGATCGACCCGGACCTGCTGGACGCGGTGCAGGCGATGACCAAGCCGTACCGGGTGCAGCAGCCCGGGCACTCCGGGGAGTCGGCGACCGAGAGCAACACCGTGCCAGGCACCGGCACCGCCGTGGCCACCGACTGGCTGAACAAGCTGCGCGCCGCGGTCGTCAAGCCGAACGATCAGGTGATCGCGCTGCCCTACGGCGACCCGGACCTGGCCTCGATCGCGCACAACGGCGGCTCGCTGCCCGACGCGGGCACCTTCCTGAGCACCGCCCGCACCGCCGGCAAGCTGAAGATCGACGGCCCGCTGCCGGTGGACTCGCTGGACACCGTGGCCTGGCCCGACCAGGGCTACCTGGACCCGCAGATCGTCCAGACCACCCAGCAACTCGGTGCCACCCAGGTGCTGGTGAACAGCGCCAGCCTGCCGGACCACCTCAACTACAGCCCGAACGCGGCCCGGCCGATCGGCCAGAACCAGACCGCGGTGGTCGCCGACGACACCATCGCCTCCCTGTTCCGGTACGACCTGAAGACCCCCGACGCCAAGGCCCAGGCCCAGCAGCGGTTCCTGACCGAGACCCTGGCGATCCAGCAGCAGCGGCTTTCCCAGCGGACCCTGCTGGTGATGCCGCCGCGCGACCTGTCCGCCAGCGCGGCCGACGTGCTGAAGGCCTCGCTGAAGGCCGCCTCCGACGGCCACTGGATCAGCCAGGTCCCGTACACCACGGTGGCCACCGCCGCGCCGGACCCCGACGCCGGCACCAGCGTGGCCGGCCCGGACGCCTACCCGGCCGATCTGCGGGGCGGCGAGCTGCCCGCCGACACGTTCGGCCAGATCGGGCAGACCCAGCAGCAGGAGCAGCAGCTGCTGCAGATCCTGACCAATCGGGAGCGGGTGAGCGCGCCGTTCGCCGCGGCGCTGGAGAGCGTGACCTCCACCCAGTGGCGCGGCAACCAATCGGCGGCGTCGGACTACCTGGACAACGCCCAGAACTACCTGGAGCGTCTGCATAACGCGGTGTCGATCCCGGTCAAGAGCAAGACCATCACGCTCGCGGGCGACTCCGGGGTGCTGCAGGTGAGCGTCCGCAACGAGCTCCAGCAGGGCGTGACCAACCTGGAGCTGCGGCTCAGCTCGGGCCAGCCCAACCGGCTCAAGGTGACCAACCTGCACCCGATCACGCTTGACCCGGCGCAGAGCACCTCGGCCCGGTTCCAGGCGCAGGCCCTGGGCAACGGCGCGGTGCAGATGACCGCGCAGCTGTTTACGACCGGGCCAGATGCCCAGCCGTACGGCCCGAAGGTGTACTTCACCGTCAACGTCACCCAGGTGACCAGCGGCGTCTGGTGGGTGGTCGGCGCCGGCACGGTGCTGGTGCTGGCCGCCGGGCTGCGGATCTTCCTGAAGCGCCGCAAGCGCGGCGAGGAGCCCCCGGAGGACCCGGACGCCCCGCTGGCCGACCCCGACGGCCATGGGGGTACCCCCGGCCGAAGGCTGGGGGAGGGCGCGGCGGCCGACCAGCAGGCCCCTGAGGCCCCGGCCGACGGCGACCCGGACCGGGCGTCCGACCCCGCGGTCGCGCATCCCTAGCGCCGCCGACGGGAGTTCCCCCGGCCGACTGCGTCGAAATCCGGGTTGGGACCAGCGGTGATGAGACAGTAGGTGCTCAGGGCCGGATCCCGGACAGCGATGAGGGTGGCATGAGCGAGCGCGGCGGCAACGATCGGCTGACCGAGGAGCCGGACTGGTACCTCAGCGAGACCTACGCGAAGGACCCGTTCGCCGCCGACCCGTACGCGACCGCCACCGGGCCGGGCCCGTACCAGCAGCCGGCCGAGGCGGCAGCCGAAGCGGCCGAGGAGGCCGAGGAGGCTACCGGGGAAGCCGCCGAGGGCGACCCGCTGGCAGCCGTGGCGCCGGTGCGCGAACCCGCGCTGGTGCCGGCGGGGGACGGCGCCGAGGCGGTCGAGCGGGCCGCGCCGGTACGGGAACCGGCCACCGGACCCGACCGGCCGGCTGACGGCCCCGAGCCGGCGGCGCCCGTCTCCCGCTGGGCACGGCTGGCCGCTGCCGCCCGGGCCCGGGTGGCAGCGGCCGAGGCCGCCTCGGCCGACCTTTCGGCCGACCTTTCGGCCGACCTTTCGGCCGATCTTGAGGAAGAACCGGAAGCCGCCGCGGAACCGGCAGAGCCGGACGAGACGGACGGGACGGACGCGCTCCTCGGCGCGGACGCCCTGCTCGACCCGGTCGCCGCGGCGGTGGCCACCGAGTCCGGTGAGCCGTTCGTCCCGGTGATCGAGTTCGACCCGCCGCTCAGCCCGGCGGAGACCGCGGCCGCCGTCCACCGGCCGCCCCAGACTCCGGCACCCGCCGCACCCGCCGCACCCGCCGTGCCCGCCGTGCCCCCGAAGCCGCCGCTGCCACCGGCGATGCCGACGGCGCCCGACGAGTTGCCCGATGAGCTGTCCGACGGGCTCCCCGAGGAGCCCGTCGAAGCCGATCACCCGGCGTCCCCCGGCCGGGTCGCCACCTTGCGGGCCTCCAGCGCGATCATGGCGGCCGGCACCCTGGCCTCCCGCGCCACCGGCTTCCTGCGCACCATGGTGATCGCGGCCGCGATCGGCGTCGGCACCATGGGCGACTCCTACTCGGCCGCCAACACCCTGCCCACCCTGCTCTACATCCTGATCGGCGGCGGCGCCCTCAACGCGGTCTTCGTGCCGCAGCTGGTGCGCAGCATGAAGCAGGACGAGGACGGCGGCACCGCCTACGCCAACCGCCTGCTCACCCTGGTGATGGCGGGTCTGGCCGGGGTGGTCTTCGTGGCCGTGCTGGCCGCTCCGCTGCTGGTGCAGCTGATCTCGCACTCGCTGATGTCCAGCACGGCCGGCGCCGACAGCACGGTCGCCCTGGCCCGCTACTGCCTGCCGACCATCTTCTTCATGGGCGTCCACGTGGTGATGGGTCAGATCCTCAACGCCCGCGGCCGGTTCGGCGCCATGATGTGGACCCCGGTACTCAACAACGTCGTGGTGATCTTCACCTTCGCGATGTACCTGTGGGTCTTCGGCACCTTCCAGAACAGCCGGGTCGCCCCCGAATCGGTCAGCCCCGAGGGGCTGCGGCTGCTCGGCATCGGCACCCTGCTCGGACTGGCCGTCCAGGCGCTGGCCATGGTGCCGTACCTGCGCTCGGCCGGCTTCCGGTTCCGGCCGCGGTTCGACTGGCGCGGGCACGGCCTCGGCAAGGCGGCGAGGCTCGCCAAGTGGACCTTCTTCTTCGTGCTCGCCAACCAGGCCGGCTACCTGGTGGTCACTCAGCTGGCCACCGCCGCCGGCAGCCGCGCGGCCGACCACGGCTACCTCGGCGTCGGCCTGGCCGCCTACTCCAACGCGCTGCTGATCTGGCAGTTGCCGATGGCGGTGATCACCGTCTCGGTGATGAGCGCCGTACTGCCCCGGCTCTCCCGCGCGGCCGCCGACGGCGACGACGGCGCGGTCCGCGACGACCTCTCCCACGGACTGCGCACCTCGGCGGTGGCGATCGTGCCGGCCGCCTTCCTCTTCCTGGCGCTCGGCCCGCAGATCGGCGGCGCCATCTACGGCCTGGGCAACGGCGGCAGCGCCGCGCACGGCACCACGGCGGTCGGCTACATGCTCTCCGCGTTCGCGCTCGGTCTGATCCCGTACTCGGTGCAGTACGTGCTGCTGCGCGGCTTCTACGCCTACGAGGACACCCGCACGCCGTTCTCCAACACCGTCTGGGTGGCCGCCACCCAGGCCGGCGCCGCGCTGCTCTGCTACCTGGTGCTGCCGGCCCAGTGGGCGGTCACCGGGATGGCGCTCGGCTACGGCACCGCCTATGTGGTCGGCGTGGCGGTGGCGGCGCCCAAGCTGAAGCGGCGGATCGGCGGGCTGGACACCGCGCGGATCACCAAGACCTACGTCCGGTTGGCGATCGCCTGCCTGCCGGCCGGTGCGGCCGGTTTCCTGCTCGCGCTGGCCCTCGGTAGCGTGCTCTCCGGATGGCTGGGCAACGTGGTCGCGGTGCTGGTGGCCGGCGCCGCACAGCTGGCGCTCTTCGTCGTACTGGCCCGCCGGATGCGGATCGAGGAGCTGAACGCGATGATCGGCATGGTCCGTAACCGACTGGGCCGCTGACCGTCCTTCAGTTCGCCCACCGACCGACCAATGTGGGGGCGGACGGAACCGGATGGCCGCACCAGCGGTCGTACTCCGGTGGGAAGAGTGGGCACAATTGTCTTCGAACGACTGGGACCGCGGTCGCCGCGGCCCCGGGTCCTCGCCTGTCCTCCTCCCGAGGCCGCATGGCGAGGGCGCCGTACCGGGCGCTACAAGGGGAGGCAGGACGACGGTGGCTGATCGCACCACGGATCGCACCGAGGCGGCCGTCGACATGTCAGCTGCCGAGGCCACCGGTGAGATCACGGCACCACTGCCGATCGCCGAAGGCACGGCCGAACTGACCATGCCGCTGCCGACCGCGGGTTCCTCCACCGACCGCACCATGCCGCTGCCGACCGCGGAGGCCACAGCGGAGCTCACCATGCCGCTGCCGACCGCGGAGGCCACAGCGGAGCTCACCATGCCGCTGCCCGGCGTCGGCACCGCCAAGGCGCGGTCCAGGGCCGGTGCCAGGGGCTCCGCCAGGACGCCGGGTCACCCCGCGGCGGCCCGGGGCACGGGCAAGGCACCTGCGAAGACAGCGGCGGCCGGTGGCCAGGCGGCGAGCAAGCCCAGGGCGGCCGGGCCGGCCGGGGCCTCGTCCAAGGCTCCGGCGCGGCCGCAGAACCGCACCGCTGCCACGTCCGCCGCCGAGCGGGCCGCGGAGCGGTCGGTCGAGCGGGCCGTCGAGGCCACCGGTGAGATCACCGCGCCGCTCTCGGCCACCGAGATCGCCGCCGAGCTCGCCCACCCCGCGGTCGCCGAGCGGACGGCCGCCAAGACCGCCCCCAAGACCGCCGAGCCCGCCAAACCCGCCCCCAAGGCCACCAAGCCCGCCAATCCCGCCCCCAAGACCGCCCCCAAGCCCGCCAATCCCGCCGCGGCCCCCGGCCCCACCGAGCCTGCGGCCGGGCCGCGCAAGGGCACCGACGAGCCGTCAGCGTCCGACGAGTCGCCGGTCGCCTCGGACACGCCGTCAGCCGCGGACGAGGCCCTGCCCGAGCAACTGCCGGCACCGGTCCGGCAGAGCGGCGACCGGATCGCCGGGCGGTACCGGCTGGAGGAGTGCATCACCCAGTCGGCGTCCTTCAGCAGTTGGCGTGCCGTCGACGAGATGCTGCGCCGCGCCGTCGGGGTGCACCTGCTCGCCGCCGGCAGCCGCCGGGCCGACGCCGTGCTGGCCGCTGCCCGCTCGGCCGCCCTGCTCGGCGACCCGCGCTTCGTCCAGGTGCTCGACGCGGTCCAGGAAGGCGAACTGGTCTACGTGATCCGGGAGTGGCTCCCGGGCGCCACCGACCTCGCCACCCTGCTGGCCGCCGGTCCGCTGGCGCCGCACGAGGCCTACCAGATGGCCCGTCAGGTCACCGACGCGATCGCCGCCGCCCACCGCGGCGGCCGCTCGCACCTGCGGCTCACCCCGCGTGCCGTGCTGCGCACCGACACCGGCCAGTTCCGGATCAACGGCGTCGCGGTGGACGCCGCACTGCGCGGCCTGCCCGCGCCCGAGGACCAGGCCGCCGCCGAGTTGGCCGACACCAAGGCCATCGGCACCCTGCTCTACGCGGCCCTCACCCACCGCTGGCCGCACCCTGAGGACCGCTACCAGCTGCGCGGCCTGACCGGGGGCGTGCCCGCGCCCGAGGTGCTGCGCCCCGACGCGCCGCCCACCCTCTGCGCCTTGGCCGCCCGGATCCTCTGCACCCCCGGCACGGGTCCGCAGGCCCCGATCACCACACCGGCCGCCCTGGCCAAGGCGATCACCGCGCTGCCGAAGATCCACCAGCCGGAGAGCGGCTCGAACGCCGGCGACCGCTCTGCGCACCGCTACCCGCCCGGCCAGACCGTCGGCCGGACCCCGGCAGCGCCCGCCGGCGCGGCCCGCACCCAGCAGCTGCGCCCCGCCCCCGGTGCTCCGGCCCGCCCCGGGCCGACCGCCGCCCCCAGCCACCCGGCGCCCCGCCCGGCCGCCCGGCGCGGCAAGAGGGTGCTCAAGTGGGCCGTCTCCCTGGTGGCGCTGGGGGCGATCGGCTACGGCTCCTGGCAGCTGGCCGGCACCCTCGGTGCGACCGGCAGCGGCCCCACCACGCTCGGCAGCACCGTGACCGGCCAGCCGCCCAGCAACGGACCCACCAGCGCCCCGCCGGTCGCCCCGCTGACGATCAGCAACGTCACCTCGTTCAACCCCGACGGCACCGACCCGACCACCCAGATCCACCCCAGCCAGCTGCCGGAGACCCATGACGGCGACCCCACCACCGCCTGGACGACCGAGGGCTACCTGGACGACCTGCCGACCCTGCGCCACGGCGTCGGGCTGCTGGTCGACCTGGGCGCCGTGAAGTCGGTCAGCTCGGTCGAGGTGCAGTTCCTCGGCGGTGCCACTGGTGTCCAGCTGCAGGTGCCGACCGGCACCCCGAGCACCGCGCCTACCCGGCACGAGGATTTCGCCGCACCGCTGGCGGCGACCACCGCCACCGACGCCAAGTTTCCGCTCGCCGGCCCGGTCCACACCCGCTACCTCTTGATCTGGCTCACCAGCCTCCCCAAGGATGGGGACGGCAGTTACCGCGGCCAGGTGGCCGAGATCAAGGTGGCCGGCTGAGACAGGCCGGATCGGCCCGGGAAGGTGTGGGGCGGATGGCAGGACCGGCGCGACCCGAGCGCGAGGAGGCTGACCTCCCGCCGTCCGCCGAGCTTGGTGACGCCGAGCTGCTGGCCCGGCACGTCGCGGGGGACCAGGCGGCCTTCGGCGTGCTGGTGACCCGGCACCGGGACCGGCTGTGGGCGATCGCGCTGCGCACCCTGGGCGACCGCGAGGAGGCCGCCGACGCCCTGCAGGACGCCCTGGTCTCCGCACTCCGCTCGGCGCACACCTTCCAGGGCCGTGCCGCCGTCACCACCTGGCTGCACCGGATCGTGGTGAACGCCTGCCTGGACCGGGCCCGCCGCGCCGCCGCCCGCCGCACCAACTCGCTGGACGCCCTGGAGGCACCCGACGACCGGCCGCCGCTGGACTCGCTGGTGCCGGCGGCCGAGGCCACCGAGTCCCTGGTGCTCCGTCACGAGCTGCGCCGCGAACTGGGCGCCGCGCTGGCCGAGCTGCCGGCCGATCAGCGGGCCGCGCTGGTTCTGGTCGACATGCAGGGCTATCCGGTGGCGGAGGCCGCCGAGCTGCTGAGGGTGCCGGTCGGCACCGTGAAGAGCCGTTGCGCCCGCGGCCGGGCCAAGCTGCTGCCGCTGGTCCGCCATCTGCGCATCGGCGCCGAGGACGGTGTTTCACGTGAAACACCGGCGACGCGCGGCAGAGCACCGGCCGTTTCACGTGAAACGTCGCCACCGGGGAACCCGATGCCCCGCGGCTCCGTCCCATCTGCGGGCCCGGCCGTCCCCGCCCAAGAGCCGACGCTGAGAGGAGATGCGACGAGCCGATGACGAACCAGACTCCCGACCCAGTCGAGCCGGCCGCCGACGCCTCCCACCCCGACGTCGAGACCCTGGCGGACCTGTCGGAGGACCTGCTCGCGCCGGCCGAGGCCGCGGCGCTGCGCACCCATCTGGCGGGCTGCCCGGAGTGCGCGGACACCCTGGCCGCCCTGACCGAGGTCGCCGCGCTGCTGGCGGCCGACCCGGTGGAGCCGATGCCCGCCGAGGTCGCCCTGCGGATCGACGCCGCGCTGGCCGCCGCCCAGCCGCCGAGCACCCCCAGTGCCCCGCCGGCGGCGGCCGCACCGGGTCGTGGCACCGCCGGGCCGCCCGCCCGCAGCGACCGCAGCAGCCGCCCCGGCGGGGCCCGCTCCCGGCGGCGTCGACTGGTGCTGGCCGTGGCCGGCTGCCTGGCCGCGCTCGGCCTGGGCGCCACCGGGCTGGTGCTGAGCCAGCAGGGCGGCTCACAGCCCACCGCCGCCAGCGCCATCGCCCCCAACCCCGAGCAGCAGCACCCACTGTCCGTTGCCGGCCCGGAGTTCACCGCCGCCGGACTGCCCGAGCAGATCGACCGCCTGCTGCCGTCCGGCAGCGGCGGCCAGCCGCACGCCAGCGCCCAGCAGAGCGGCGGCGGCCTGCCCGACTGCGTGCAGCAGTCCGTCACCGGCCACCAGGGCGAGACGCCGCTGCTGATCACCCATGGCGGCTACCGGGGCGCCCCGGTGGACGTCTACGTGTTCCGGCTCGCCGACGACCCCGGCCGGCTGGACGTCTTCCTGCTCACCCCCGGCTGCACCACCGCCCCGGCCGCCGTCCAGCTGGAACAGCAGATCCCGGCACGCTGACCGGGGCCACCTGGTGTGCCGGGCGCCGGGAATGCGGGAGACTGGTCAGTCGTTGACCAGGGGCGGCGGAGCACGACCGCCGTCCTCCCCCCGCTGGCGCGGGTCGCGATGCCAACCAGGAGATGCAGTGAGCGACGTCCGTAATGTGATCATCATCGGTTCCGGCCCCGCCGGCTACACGGCAGCTCTCTACACCGCTCGGGCGTCCCTCAAGCCCCTCGTCTTCGAGGGTGCGGTGACGGCGGGCGGTGCCCTGATGAACACCACCGAGGTGGAGAACTTCCCCGGCTTCCGCGACGGCATCATGGGCCCCGAGCTGATGGACAACATGCGGGCCCAGGCCGAGCGGTTCGGCGCCGAGCTGATCCCGGACGACGTCGTGGCCGTCGACCTCACCGGTGACATCAAGACCGTCACCGACTCCGAGGGCACCGTCCACCAGGCCCGCGCCGTGATCGTCACCACCGGCTCGCAGCACCGCAAGCTCGGCCTCCCCCGCGAGGACGCGCTCTCCGGGCGCGGGGTCTCCTGGTGCGCCACCTGCGACGGCTTCTTCTTCAAGGACCAGGACATCGCCGTGGTCGGCGGCGGCGACACCGCCCTGGAGGAGGCCACCTTCCTCTCCCGGTTCGCCAAGAGCGTCACCGTAATCCACCGCCGCAACGAGCTCCGCGCCTCCAAGGCGATGCAGGAGCGCGCCTTCGCGGACCCGAAGATCAGCTTCGCCTGGGACAGCGCCGTCGAGGCGATCCACGGCGACCCCAAGCTCACCGGCCTCACCCTGCGCGACACCACCACCGGCGAGCTGCGCGAGCTGCCGGTCACCGGCCTGTTCATCGCGATCGGCCACGACCCGCGCACCGAGCTCTTCAAGGGCCAGCTGGACCTGGATGCCGAGGGCTACCTCAAGGTCGCCGCCCCGTCGACGCTCACCAACCTGACCGGTGTCTTCGCCGCGGGCGATGTCGTCGACCACACCTACCGCCAGGCGATCACCGCCGCCGGCACCGGCTGCTCCGCCGCACTGGACGCCGAGCGGTACCTCGCCCACCTGGCGCACGCCGCCGAGCAGGAGAAGGCCGCGGCCGCCGTCGCCGTCTGAGCCCCACCGGGCGGGCGCCGAAACAGATCGGCGCCCGCCATTGTTGACCCCCACAGAACACCCCGAACAGACCCTAGGAGATCCCGTGGCCGGCTCCACCATCAACGTGACTGACGCGACCTTCGACGACGAGGTCCTCAAGAGCGAGAAGCCCGTTCTGGTGGACTTCTGGGCGACTTGGTGCGGCCCGTGCCGCCAGGTGGCCCCGGTGCTGGAGGCCATCGCCGAGGAGCACGGCGAGAAGCTGACTGTCGCCAAGGTCGACGTGGACAACAACCCGGCCATCGCCGCCCGGTACGGCGTGGTCTCCATCCCGACCCTGAACGTGTACGTCAAGGGCGAGCTGGTCAAGAGCATCGTCGGCGCCAAGCCGAAGGCCGCGCTGCTGCGCGACCTGGCGGGCATCATCTGATCCTCCGCGACTGCGCGGCGAAGGGGCGGACCAGACGGTCCGCCCCTTCGCCGTTCGTCGGATCAGCCGTCAGAACGGCCGCAGCGCCGGCTCCTTGGGGGCGGCGCCGCCGAGCAGCCGCTCCAGCGCGGCCGGCCGACGCCAGGAGAGCGTCGTCCTGGCCTCCAGCCGCAGCCGCGGGTAGCGGTGGTGCGGCCGCACCGTCTTGAAGCCCACCGCCAGCAGATGGTCGGCCGGCAGCAGGCAGCTGGGCCGCTCCTTGCCGATCACCCCGATCGCCTCGATCGCCCTGATGTTGCGCCGCACCAGATCCTTGGCCACCGTCTGCACCAGCGCCCGGCCGAGCCCCTGCCCCTGGAACGGCGGCAGCACCCGACTGATCATCAGCTGAACGGCATCCGGCGACACCGGACTGGTCGGAAACGACTGCGAGCCCGGCACATAGGCCGGCGGGGCGTACAAGGCGAAGCCGGCCGGCCGCTGGTCCACATAGGCGATCCGCCCGCAGGACCCCCACTCCAGCAGCACCGCGGAGATCCATCCCTCCTTCTCCGCCTCCGCCTTGCCCGCTTCCACCGCCTCGCGCCCCCGCACCGGATCGAGCTCCCAGAAGACACAGGAGCGGCAGGGTCCGGGCAGGTCCGCCAGATTGTCCAACGTCAACGGGACGATCCTGCGACCCATGCAGCACACCTCCTCTTTCGGTTCCTCCCCCTGGCGACCCCGTCCAACACGAATCGAGCAGTCAACCCGATCGGGCCGCCAGCACCTACAACGCCTGTGGGTGCATGTTTCACGTGAAACATGCACCCACAGGTGGTTCCGCCGGCCGTGCTCAGCTCCCCGAGAGCCGCAGCCCGTCCTCCCCCGGAGCCAAGCTGTCCAGGATCCGGTTGAGGTCCTCCACCGAGGCGAACTCCAGCACCACCTTGCCCTTGCCCAGCTTCCCGTTGCGCTGCGACACCTCGACCTTGACCCGGGTGTCGAACCGGTCCGAAAGCCGACCCGCCAGATCATTGAAGGCCGGCGACAGCAGCTTGCCCGCCTTCGGCCCGGCGGCCCGCTTGGGCTCCTCGGCCTCCCCGTCCATCAGCGCGACGATCTCCTCGACGGTGCGCACCGAGAGGCCCTCCGCGATGATCCGGGTGGCCAGCGCCTCCTGCCGCTCACCATCCGGCACCCCCAGCAGCGCACGGGCATGCCCGGCCGTCAGCACCCCGGCCGCCACCCGCAACTGCACCGCGGACGGCAGCTTCAGCAGTCGCAGGGTGTTGGAGACATGCGAACGGGAGCGGCCGATCCGGTCGGCCAGCCCGTCATGGGTGCAGCCGAAGTCCTTCAGCAACTGGTCATAGGCGGCCGCCTCCTCCAGCGGATTCAACTCCGCCCGGTGCAGGTTCTCCAGCAGCGCGTCCAACAGCAGCTTGTCGTCCTCGGTGGCCCGCACGATCGCCGGGATCCGCTCCAGACCGGCCTCCCGCGAGGCCCGCCAGCGCCGCTCACCCATGACCAACTCATAGCGGTCCGGCCCGGTCTGACGGACCACCACCGGCTGCAGCAGCCCCACCTCCTTGATGGAGGTGACCAGCTCCTCGAGCTTCTGCTCGTCGAAGACCTCACGCGGCTGCCGCGGGTTCGGGGTGATCGCGTCCAGCGGCAGCTCCGCGAACCGCGCACCGGCCACCGGCGCCAGCTCGGTCAGCGCCTGCTCGGCCGCCTTCTCCGCCACCGTGCCCCGCCCGGGCGGGGGCAGCAGCGGCACCGCGCTCGGCGAGACCGCAGCGGCCCCGGGGGCCGACCCCGCCGGCCGACCCACCGCCGGACGCGCCGGCGCGGCAGCCGCACCCGCGGGCGCCGGTGAGGCCGCCGCCGGAATCAGCGCGCCCAGCCCCTTACCCAGACCCCTGCGACCACTCACCGATTACCCTCCATCGTGCTCTGCTCCGTCATCGGCACCGCCTGCGCCCCGATCGTGTGCCGCCCCACCGCGCCGAGCGCCTCGGCCGCCGCCTGCTCCACCGCCGTCGGCGCTCCCGTCTCCGGCGCCACCGCCCGCAGCGCCAACTCCCGCGCCGCCTCCAGGTAGGAGAGCGCTCCGGTGGACCCCGGGTCATAGGTGAGCACCGTCTGCCCGTAGCTCGGGGCCTCGGAGATCCGCACCGAGCGGGGGATCGCGGTGCGCAGCACCTCGGTGGCGAAGTGGTTGCGCACTTCCTCCGCCACCTGCGCGGCCAGCCTGGTCCGCGCGTCGTACATGGTGAGCAGGATGGTGGAAACGTGCAGCGCCGGGTTGAGGTGCGCGCGCACCAGGTCCACGTTGCGCAGCAGCTGTCCCAGCCCCTCCAGCGCGTAGTACTCGCACTGGATCGGGATCATCACTTCCTGACCCGCCACCAGGGCATTGACCGTCAGCAACCCCAGTGAGGGCGGACAGTCGATCAGGATGTAGTCCAGCGGCTGCTCATAGGCCGCGATCGCCCGGGCCAGCCGGCTCTCCCGAGCCACCAGCGACACCAGCTCGATCTCCGCGCCCGCCAGGTCGATGGTGGCGGGCACGCAGAACAGCCCCTCCACCTCAAGGACCGGCTGCACCACATCGGCCAGCGGCTTGCCCTCCACCAGCACGTCGTAGATCGACGGCACCTCCGCGTGGTGGTCGATGCCCAGCGCGGTGGAGGCATTGCCCTGCGGGTCCAGGTCGATCACCAGTACCCGAAGCCCGTGCATGGCCAGCCCGGCGGCCATGTTGACGGTGCTGGTGGTCTTCCCCACCCCGCCCTTCTGGTTGGCCACCACGATCACCCGGGTCGCCGGCGGTCGCGGCAGGCCCTCGCCCGCGCGCCCCAACGCCTGCACGGCGGCCTGCGCCGCCCGCGCGATGGGGGTGTCATCGATCTGATCGATGGTCTCCGACTCCTGCATGGGGGTCAGTGTTTCACGTGAAACCGGAGCGGCGACAGTCGCCGCCCGGCCGCGCCCGAGGATGCCGAAGAGCAGAGAACGACGTTTCACGTGAAACACCATGCCCGCTATGTCGGAATTCTGACAGCACGACACTCCGGGAGCAGCAAGGGCGACGCACCAGGGGCAGCAAAGAGCCCCCGGTCGCACCTCGGCGACCAGGGGCTTTCTCCGCAGGGCGGTCAGCGCCGGCGGCGGCCACCGCCACGCGGCTCGGCCGGCCGACCGCTCACCCGCCCGGCCCGAGCCGCCTTGGCGCGCCGCGTCGCCGCCTTCACGCCGCCCGGGCTTTCGCCGGCCTTCACCTGGACCACCCGGGTCGAGGCGCCGAGCACCCGCTCCCCGACCGGCAGCACCGCCCACTCCACCGCGCCCAGCCTGACCAGCGCCGACCGCGAGTCCGCCAGCTCCTGCTCGGCGGTGTCCCCCTTGAGCGCCAGCATCTGACCGTACGGCCGCAGCAGTGGCATGCCCCAGCCGGCCAGCCGGTCCAGCGGCGCCACCGCCCGCGCCGTGACGATCTCCACCGAGATCTTGCCGACCATCTCCTCGGCCCGCCCGCGCAGCACCGTGACGTTCTGCAGGCCGAGCTCACGCACCACCTCCTCCAGGAAGGTGGTGCGGCGCAGCAGCGGCTCCAGCAGCGTCACCGAAAGGTCCGGCCGGGCCAGCGCCACCGGGATCCCCGGCAGCCCGGCGCCCGACCCCACGTCGCACAGCGACGCCCCGCTCGGCAGCAGCTCGGCCAGCACCGCGCAGTTGAGCACATGCCGGTCCCACAGCCGCGGCACCTCCCGAGGACCGATCAGCCCGCGCTGCACCCCTGACGAAGCCAGCAGCTCCGTGTAGCGCTGCGCCGCCGGAAAGTTCTCACCGAAGATCTCCCGCGCCGCCGGCGGTGCCTCGGGCAGGCCCGGGGCACCGCCCTCGCCCGCCGCACTTTCCGTCGCCATCTCAGTCTCTCCGCTCACTGCCCCTGCCGTTTCACGTGAAACAATCCCACGCCATTCTCCGGACCCCCGCACGCGCTACGTACGAAGACCCCGCCCGCACCGACGTGCGAGCGGGGTCCTTGGCCGGTCGTCCCGAGCGATCAGCTCGCCAGCACCACGACGCAGCGCTGCGGCTCCTCGCCCTCCGACTCGCTGCGCAGCCCGGCTGCCGCCACCGCGTCGTGCACCACCTTGCGCTCGAACGGCGTCATCGGCCGCAGCTTCACCGGCTCGCCGGTCTGCTTGGCCTGCTCCGCCGCCTTGGCACCCAGCTCCGCCAGCTCGGCCCGCTTGCGGGCCCGGAAGCCCGCGATGTCCAGCATCAGGCGGCTGCGCTCGCCGGTCTCCCGGTGCACGGCCAACCGGGTCAGCTCCTGGAGCGCCTCCAGCACCTCGCCGTCCTGGCCCACCAGCCGCTGCAGGGTGCGGTCGTTGCCCTCACTCACGATGGAGACCAGGGCCCGGTCGCCCTCGACGTCCATGTCGATGTCGCCGTCCAGGTCGGCGATATCCAGCAGGCCTTCGAGGTAGTCGGCCGCGATCTCACCCTCCTGCTCCAGGCGAGTGACCAGGGTGTCCGCGTCGGCCGCGGCGTCCGAGCCGTTGAGGGCAGCGGAGGTGGTGCCTTCCGTCACGGGATGGGCTCCTTAGTGATACGGGCCCGGAGCGGGCCGGGAACGACGTTCGGATGCGAGCGTGGGCCGACCGGTGCGGCTCAGGACTTCTTCTTGGGCCGCTGGCCGCCGCCCTGCTGCGGACCGCGCTTGGCCCCACCACCCTGCTTGGCGGCCGGGCGCTTGCCGCCGCCGCCCTGCGTCCGGCCGGCGCCCTGGCCGCTGGGAACCGCGTCCTCGACCGGCGCGGCCGACTCCTCGGGCTCCGTGGCCGTCTCCGACTTGGCAGCAGCCGCGTCCGGCTTGGCAGCACCGGCGGCACCGCCGTGGTGCTGACGCTGCGCCTTGGTCTGCTTGCGCGGCTGCTGGCGGCGCACCTGCACCGACTCCTGCACCAGCGCGGCGGCCTCCTGCGGGGCCGGAGCGGCGCCCTTGCCGCCGAACAGCTTGCCGAGCGGACCGCTGCCCTTGATCACGGTGCCGTCCGGGTTCAGCCGGCCGGCCGCCTTCAGCCGCGCCTGCCGCTCGTCCCAGGCCTTGGAGCCCGGCGTCGGGTTGTTGCGGATGACGACCAGCTGCTGGGCCATCGACCAGACGTTGGTGGTGAGCCAGTACACGAGCACACCGACCGGGAAGTTGATGCCCATCACGGCGAACATCACCGGGAAGACGTACATCAGCATCTTCTGCTGCTGCATGAACGGCGTCTTGACCGAGAGGTCCACGTTCTTGGTCATCAGCTGGCGCTGGGTGACGAACTGCGACAGCGACATCAGCACGATCATGATCGCGGTGACGATCTTGACGTTGGTCGAGTGGCTGCTCACGAAGGTCGCCGACAGCGGGGCACCGAAGATGTGCGCCCGTCCGGCGCTGTCCAGCAGCGCGCCGTTGATGACGCCGATGGGCTTGTGGTGCGCGATCGAGCTCAGCACTCCGTAGAGAGCGGTGAAGAACGGCATCTGGACCAGGATCGGAAGGCAGCTCGAGAAGGGGTTGGTACCCGCCTCCTTGTAGAGCTTCATCATTTCTTCCGACTGGCGCTGCCGGTCGTTCTTGTAGCGCTCCTGGATGGCCTTCATCTTCGGCTGGATCGCCTGCATGGCCCGGGTCGACTTGATCTGCTTCACGAAGAGCGGGATCAGGCAGATCCGGATCACGACCACCATCGAGGCGATCGCCAGCCCCCAGGCCCAACCGCTGTCGGCCGGGAAGACGTGGCTGTACAGCGAGTGGAACTGGACGATGATCCAGGACACCGCGGTGTAGAGAGGATTCAGGAAGGACCAGGTCACCGGTCAGACTCCTTGAGCATTGGGCTTGGTCGTCGGCTCCGGGAGCGCGGCGCTACCGGTCGTCCTGGGGTGCACCAGGTTTCGCAATCGCTGGTGCCAGACGGGACGCTTGCGCGGCGGTACGTGGTCCACTCCACCCGGGGACCATGGGTTGCAGCGCAGAATGCGCCATGCGGTGAGCACACTGCCCTTCACCGCCCCGTGCACCCGCACGGCCTCATAGCCGTAGTGCGAGCACGAGGGGTAGTAGCGGCAGACCTGACCGAGCAGCGGACTGATCGTCCACTGATAGACCCTGATCAGCCCCATCAGCAGGTACTTCATCGCCCTGATCCTGTCGGCCCTGATCCGGTCGCTGTGGCCGGATCCGTCCGGAGCAACCGCTTGAGAGCGGCATCCAGGTCGTGTGCTAGATCCGTGTAGGACGCTGACCCCGCCGGAGGCAACGCCCGTACCACTATCAGGCTACCTGCGGGCAGAGCACCCAGACGTTCCCGTACCAGGTGACGTAGACGACGCTTCACCAGGTTCCGCACGACCGCGGGACCGACCGCCTTGCTCACGACGAAACCCGCACGCACCGAGGGATGTCCCTCGGCGGCGTGCGGGTGGGAGTCGCTGTACCCGTCCCCCGCCGGTCCGTCCTCTCGTCTGAGATGGACCACCAGCAGGGGCCGACCGGCCCGGCGGCCGCGTTTCACCGCGGTCGAGAAGTCCTGGCGCCGCCGCAGCCGATTCTCGGAGGGCAGCACTGAAGACTCTGGGCGCGGATCAGGCGGAGAGGCTGGCGCGGCCCTTGGAACGGCGGGACGCCAGGATGGCGCGGCCGGCGCGGGTACGCATCCGCAGCCGGAAGCCGTGGGTCTTGGCGCGACGACGGTTGTTCGGCTGGAAGGTGCGCTTGCTCACTCGGGGGCTCCTGGGGTGAATCGTAGGGTGACGAACTGCGGTATGGCCGTCACCGTGCGTCCGCGCGATCTCCCCTCACTTCTGGGAAATCCGGCCCTAATCCCCAGGTCCGCTGGGTTTCGGACAATCCACGGCGCCCGTGCTGCGCGCCTTCTGGAAGCGGGGTGGACCCGCGGGCATGCGGCAGCGGCCATCGACAACTCGACCTCGTTACGGTACGCGGCGGGACGCCCGAGGGTCAAACCGGCCACTCGTCCCGCACTCACCCACAGCCTGTGGACAACAACTTGAATCAGCTCTGTCCGCTGACTACCGTTGCAGGACTTGTCTGGTTTTGTTCATCCCCCCGATGGGGGAACGAGAAAGCGTGCACCAGTGGCTGATGTCAACAGCGACCTCGTCCCCGCCTGGGCGGAGGTCGTCGAGCGGCTGGTCAACGACACCTCGGTGGGCGACAAGGACAAGGTCTGGGTGCAGCGCACCCAGCCGATGTGGATGATGCACGACACCGCCCTGCTGGCCGCCCCCAACGAGTGGGCGAAGCAGGTGCTCGAGGGCCGGCTGCTGCCGCAGCTGACCGAGGAGCTCAGCCGGCTGTTCGGGCGCCCGGTGCGGATCGCCGTGATGGTCGACGCCAACGCCGCCCCGCCCACGCCGGCCCCCGCGCCGCCGCGCCCGGCCGAGCCCGAGCCGGGCTACCGCGAGCCGCAGCCGTACCAGGACTACTCCTACGAGGAGCGCCGCACTCCCGGCTACCCCCAGCAGCAGCCCTACGGCGACTACCCGCCGTACCAGGAGCAGCCCTACGGCGGGCCGGCCTACCAGCAGCCCCCCGGCTACCAGGAGCAGCAGCCGTACCAGTACCGCGACTGGGAGGCCGAGAACCCCCATGGCGCTCCCGGCGCCCAGCCCGGAGGGCCGGCCCAGGGCGACCTGTTCGGCGGTGCCTACGACTCCACCGAGCACCAGGGCCGCGGCGGCCGCGGCCCTGGCCGCGGGCTGCCGCCGATCCGCCGCGACCTGCCGCCGGCCTCGCTGCGCCAGCCGCTTGGCCGGCCCGGCGAGGAGCCGACCGCGGCCGGCGGCACCGAGCGCCCAGAGCCGGAGCGGGCGGAGCCCGCCGACCGACCGGGTCCCGCCGGCCTGCCCGAGCGGGTCGGCGACCGCGGCGTCCCCGCGCCGCCCGGCGGTTCCTCCGGCGAGCTCGGGCGCAAGGACGAGCCGGCGGCCCGGCTGAACCCCAAGTACCTCTTCGACACCTTCGTGATCGGCGCCAGCAACCGGTTCGCGCACGCGGCCGCGGTGGCGGTCGCCGAGGCTCCGGCCAAGGCCTACAACCCGCTGTTCATCTACGGCGAGTCCGGCCTCGGCAAGACCCATCTGCTGCACGCGATCGGGCACTACTCACGCAGCCTCTTCCCCGGCACCCGGGTGCGGTACGTGAGCTCGGAGGAGTTCACCAACGAGTTCATCAACTCCATCCGGGACGGCAAGGCGGACGCGTTCCGCAAGCGCTACCGGGACATGGACATCCTGCTGGTCGACGACATCCAGTTCCTCGCGCAGAAGGAGTCGACCCAGGAGGAGTTCTTCCACACCTTCAACACGCTCCACAACGCCAACAAGCAGATCGTGCTCTCCTCGGACCGGCCGCCCAAGCTGCTGACCACCCTGGAGGACCGGCTGCGCAACCGCTTCGAGTGGGGTCTGATCACCGATGTGACCCCGCCGGAGCTGGAGACCCGGATCGCGATCCTTCGCAAGAAGGCGATCCAGGAGCGGCTCAACGCCCCTGCGGACGTGCTGGAGTTCATCGCCTCCCGGATCACCCGCAACATCCGCGAGTTGGAGGGCGCGCTGATCCGGGTGACCGCGTTCGCCAACCTGAACCGCTCGCCGGTCGACCTGGAGTTGGCCGGGATCGTCCTCAAGGACCTGATCCCGGGCGGCGACGAGGACGCCGGGCCGGAGATCACCGCCCAGGTGATCATGCAGCAGACGGCGGCCTACTTCGGGCTCACCGTGGAGGACCTGTGCGGCTCCTCGCGCAGCCGGGTGCTGGCGACGGCCCGTCAGATCGCCATGTACCTCTGTCGGGAGCTCACCGACCTGTCGCTGCCGAAGATCGGCGCGCAGTTCGGCGGCCGCGACCACACCACCGTGATGCACGCGGACCGCAAGATCCGCTCGCTGATGGCCGAGCGCCGCTCGCTCTACAACCAGGTCACCGAACTCACCAACCGCATCAAGAGTTAGCGACCCCGCCAGCCGGTCTCCAGGGCCGGTGGACAGCCGTTTTCGGCCGTCCACCGGCCCTTTTCGGTGTCCGCCGAAGACCCGGGTGTATCCGCCCCCATCCTGGGGAAGGGATCGAGCTGACGCTCCACCAAGCTCCGGGCCGCTTCGCACAACTGAGCACCAATTCGAACAGTGCCAGCCCGTCGAGCCGTTCTCCACAGGAGCCGGGGTTTTCCCCGGTCCACAGGGTGGGGAACCCGGAGTTATCCAGAATTCCTCCACAGGGCGCCCGCCGCTACGCTCGTCGCCGCAGGTCAACTGCCTGTGGACTTGTGCACAACAGTTATCCACAGCCTGTGGACACTTGGCGGCCCATCAGAGCGCCGGAAAGTTGTCCACCGTCAATCCACAGGCCCAGGGCGGTTATCCCCAGCTTCTCCACAGCAATGTCCACTGTTCGACAGCTGTTGGGCCCGGTTCATCGGCCGGTGTGAAAGCCGTCACGCGATGTTGACCCGGTGGCCGTGGATAACCCCGGCCAAACCTGGGGAAGGAGCTGGGGAAAAGCTGTGGATACTCAGCGTGCCCTGTGGGTAACGCTCCGCCGTCCACAGCGGCGCCTGGTTATCCACCGGCGCCCTCCACAGCCACTGTGGACAAAAAAGTGGTGCTGACCTGCGGAAACGGGGTTATCCACGGTATCCACAGGCCCTACTACTACGGCTACACCTAGAGAGCCCCAGAATCGCGAAACAGCGGGGTGGGCCGAAATCTGTGGACAAGCCGCCCGGACGGGTGTTCGCCCGACTTGCGCCGGTCGGCATCGACTGTCCGCCGAGTACGTCAGACTGTCTTCGGCAACAACAGAGCAGGACCAAGATCAGCAAGCGACAGCAGGATCCAGGAGGCGGTTACCGGTGAAGTTCCGGGTGGAGCGTGACGTCCTCGCGGAGGCAGTGGCCTGGGCGGCCCGCAGCCTCCCGGCACGGCCGCCGGTGCCGGTGCTGGCCGGCCTGCTGCTGACCGCGCAGGACGGCACCCTGGCACTGTCGGGCTTCGACTACGAGGTCTCGGCCCGGGTCGAGCTGGAGGCCGACGTCGAGGAGTCCGGCACCGTGCTGGTCTCCGGCCGGCTGCTCAACGACATCTCCCGCAACCTGCCCAACCGGCCGGTGGAGATCTCCACCGACGGCATGCGGGTCAGCGTGGTCTGCGGCAGCTCGCGCTTCACCCTGCCGACCCTGCCGGTCGACGAGTACCCGGCGCTGCCCCAGATGCCCACCGCGACCGGCACGGTCTCCGGCGACGTGTTCGCCACCGCCGTCAGCCAGGCCGCCGTCGCCGCCGGCCGGGACGACACCCTGCCGGTGCTCACCGGTGTCCGGGTCGAGATCGAGGGCGACAAGATCACCTTGGCCGCCACCGACCGCTACCGGTTCGCCGTCCGCGAGCTGCTGTGGAAGCCCGAGCAGCCGGACATCTCCGCGGTGGCCCTGGTGCCGGCCCGCACCCTGCAGGACATCGCCAAGTCGCTGGGCAGCGGCGACAGTGTCTCGATCGCGCTCTCCTCGGGCGGCGCCGGCGAGGGCCTGATCGGCTTCGAGGGCGCCGGGCGCCGGACCACCACCCGGCTGCTGGAGGGTGAGTTCCCCAAGTTCCGCAGCCTCTTCCCGACCGAGTTCAACGCGATCGCCGCGGTGCAGACCCAGCCGTTCCTGGAGGCGCTCAAGCGTGTCTCGCTGGTCGCCGAGCGCAACACGCCGGTGCGCCTCAACTTCGAGCAGGGCGTGCTGACCCTGGAGGCCGGCTCCGGTGACGACGCCCAGGCCACCGAGCGGATCGAGGCGGACCTGGAGGGCGACGACATCTCGATCGCCTTCAACCCGGGCTACCTGGAAGAGGGCCTCAAGGCGGTCGATGCGGCCTACGCCCAGCTCTCCTTCACCACCTCCACCAAGCCGGCCCTGCTCTCCGGCAAGCCCGCGGTGGACGCGGAGGCCGATGAGGCCTACCAGTACCTGATCATGCCGGTCCGGCTGTCGGGCTGATCCGTCCGTCCGATGTGACGAAGCGCCGATGTCCACAATCGGCCCGAACTCCTGTGGACATCGGCGCGGCGTAGGCTCTGAGACGCGGCAACGGCGCCGCCGGATTGCACGAACTTCAGGTAAGGACAAGTCATGGAGCTCGGCCTCATCGGTCTCGGCAAGATGGGCGGCAACATGCGCGAGCGCATCCGCCGCGCCGGCCACACCGTCATCGGCTACGACCGCAACCCCGACCTCGCCGATGTCGCCAGCCTCCCGGAGCTGGTCACCAAGCTCCAGGGCCCGCGTGTGGTCTGGGTGATGGTGCCGGCCGGTGTGCCGACCCAGCAGACCATCGAGGAGCTTTCGGAGCTGCTCTCGCCGGGCGACATCGTGGTGGACGGCGGCAACTCGCGCTGGACCGATGACGAGAAGCACGCCGCGCTGCTGGCCGAGAAGGGCATCGGCTTCGTCGACTGCGGCGTTTCCGGCGGCGTCTGGGGCCTGCAGAACGGCTACGCGCTGATGTACGGCGGCGAGGCCGAGGACATCGCCCGGGTGCAGCCGATCTTCGACGCGCTCAAGCCCGAGGGCGAGTACGGCGCGGTGCACGCCGGCAAGGCGGGCGCCGGCCACTTCGCCAAGATGGTCCACAACGGCATCGAGTACGCCATGATGCAGGCCTACGCCGAGGGCTGGGAGCTGCTGGAGGCCGTGGACAGCGTGACCGATGTCCGGGAGATCTTCCGCTCCTGGAAGGAGGGCACGGTGATCCGCTCCTGGCTGCTGGACCTGGCGGTCGACGCCCTGGACAAGGACGAGCACCTGGGCAAGCTGCGTGGCTACGCGGCCGACTCCGGCGAGGGCCGCTGGACGGTGGAGGCCGCGATCGACCACGCCGTGCCGCTGCCGGCGATCACCGCCTCGCTGTTCGCCCGGTTCGCCTCCCGCCAGGACGACTCCCCGCAGATGAAGATGATCGCCGCGCTGCGCAACGAGTTCGGCGGCCACGCGGTCGAGAGCAAGTAATCCACAGGCTGTAGACAGAAGGCGGGCGCAGTACCTCCCCATGCATGTCGCGCATCTGTCGCTCGCCGATTTCCGCTCCTACGCCCGGGTCGAGGTGCCCCTCGACCCGGGCGTGACCGCGTTCGTGGGGCCCAACGGCCAGGGCAAGACCAACCTGGTGGAGGCGATCGGCTACCTGGCGACGCTGGGCAGCCACCGGGTGGCCACCGACGCCCCGCTGGTCCGCCAGGGCGCCGAGCGGGCGGTGGTGCGCGGCTCGGTCGAGGACCGCGGCCGGACCACCCTGATCGAACTGGAGATCACCCCGGGCAAGGCCAACCGGGCCCGGATCAACCGCTCCGACAACGTGCGCCCGCGCGATGTGCTGGGCCTGCTGCGCACCGTGCTGTTCGCCCCCGAGGACCTGACCCTGGTCAAGGGCGACCCGGGGGAGCGGCGGCGGTTCCTGGACGAGCTGCTGACCGCCCGGGCGCCCCGGCTGGCCGGCGTGCGGTCCGACTACGAGCGGGTGCTCAAGCAGCGCAACGCGCTGCTGAAGACCGCCGCGATGGCCCGCCGGGCCGGCGGCGGCAAGGGCGCCGACCTGTCCACCCTGGAGGTCTGGGACGGCCATCTGGCCCGCGCCGGAGCTGAGCTGACGGCCTTTCGGCTGCAGCTGGTGGCGGCCCTGCAACCGCTGGTGGCGCAGGCCTACGAGCGGCTGGCGCCGGGCGGCGGGCCGACCGCGCTGGAGTACCGGGCCTCGGCCTTCGAGGGCGCCCTGCCGGGCAGCCGCGAGGAGGCGGAGCAGCGGCTGCTGGAGGCGCTGCGGGCGGCGCGCAAGCAGGAGACCGAGCGCGGACTGACCCTGGTGGGGCCGCACCGGGACGAGCTGGGCCTGCTGCTCGGCACCCTGCCGGCCAAGGGCTACGCCAGCCACGGCGAGTCCTGGTCGTTCGCGCTGGCGCTGCGGCTGGCCTCCTACGAGCTGCTGCGGGCCGACGGCGGCGAGCCGGTGCTGATCCTGGACGACGTCTTCGCCGAGCTGGACGCCAGACGGCGCGACCAGCTGGCCGAGCTGGTGGCCGGCGGCGAGCAGGTGCTGGTCACCGCGGCGGTGCCGGAGGACGTGCCCAAGGCGCTGGCCGGCGCGCGGTACGCGGTGTCGGGCGGCGAGGTCAGCCGGATCCACCCCTGACGGATCCACCGACGAGGGGCGCGAAGCCGTACCCTGGTCTGTCCACAGCCTGGGGAAGAAGGAGCGCACCGCCGATGAGCGACGAACCAGAGCTCTCCGGTGTCGACCTGGCCCGGGTCGCGTTGCGGGCGGCCAAGGAGCAGGCCAGGCAGCGTGGCGAGCAGGTGCGCGAGAAGCGCGAGGCGAAGCGGCACGGGCTGCGCAGCGGGGCCCGGGCGGACGGCCGCGACCCCGTGCCGCTGGGGGCCGCGCTCAATCGTTTGATCACGGAGCGTGGCTGGGAGGCGCCGGCCGCGGTGGCCGGAGTGATGGGCCGCTGGCCGCAGATCGTCGGCCCGGACATCGCCGCGCACTGCGCCCCCGAACACTTCGACGAGGCCGACGCGGTGCTGACGGTGCGTTGTGACTCCACCGCGTGGGCCACTCAGTTGCGTTTGCTGGCACGGCAGTTGGTGGCGCGGCTGAACCACGAGCTGGGGCACGGCACGGTCCGGGTGATCCGGGTGCTGGGTCCGTCGGTGCCGCAGCGGCGGTACGGCCGGCTGCGCGCGCCGGGCAGCACCGGTCCGCGCGACACCTGGGGCTGAGTCGTTCGGCGCGGTGCCGAGGGGGCGGCTCTTGACGGAGCGCACACTTCCGGAACCGCTGGCGGCCCGCGTGAAGCCGCTCAGCCCCCCGGGCGAGTATCGGGACATGTGCGGAGGGGATTCGGGGCGCCAAATCCGCCTTCAAGGCCTGCCAAACGCCCATCTATGTCAGTCGTACCGGTAGACTGAAGCCCAAACACTGCAACTTGCGGTAACTGAGTCGAAACGCCGTGGTCGCACGCCCGCCCGAACCGGTCGGGGATGCGGCCCGCGCTGTGCCAGAGAGGGCGCTTCGTGGCCGATTCCGGCGAGTCCAGCCAGTCCCCCGTCCCCACCGACCCGGCGACCACCCCTGCCGAAAAGGGGTCGTCGTACGACGCCAGCGCGATCCAGGTGCTGGAGGGCCTCGACGCGGTTCGCAAGCGGCCCGGTATGTACATCGGTTCGACCGGTGAGCGCGGTCTCCACCACCTGGTCCAGGAGGTCGTGGACAACGCCGTCGACGAGGCCATGGCCGGCCACGCCGACACCATCGACGTGACCATCCTGGCCGACGGCGGCATCCGGGTCATCGACAACGGCCGCGGTATCCCGGTCGGCATCGTGCCCGGCCAGGACAAGCCGGCCGTCGAGGTGGTGCTCACCGTGCTGCACGCCGGCGGCAAGTTCGGCGGCGGCGGCTACGCCGTCTCCGGCGGTCTGCACGGCGTCGGCGTCTCGGTGGTCAACGCGCTCTCCACCCGCCTCGCGGTGGAGATCCACACCGACGGCCACCGGTGGACCCAGGAGTACAAGATGGGCGCCCCGACCGCGGCGCTGGTCAAGCACGAGGCCACCGACCGGACCGGCACCAGCGTCACCTTCTGGGCCGACGGCGACATCTTCGAGACCACCGTCTACTCCTTCGAGACGCTGTCGCGCCGGTTCAAGGAGATGGCCTTCCTCAACAAGGGCCTGACCATCCGGCTGACCGACGAGCGCCCGGAGCACACCGACGACGAGGGCAACCCGGTCGCGGTGACCTACCACTACGAGGGCGGCATCGCCGACTTCGTGAAGGACCTCAACTCCCGCAAGGGCGACGTCGTGCACCCCTCGGTGATCGACTTCGAGGCGGAGGACAAGGACAAGACGATCTCGGTCGAGGTCGCCATGCAGTGGAACGCCTCCTACACCGAGGGCGTCTACTCCTTCGTCAACACCATCCACACGCACGGCGGCGGTACCCACGAGGAGGGCTTCCGGGCGGCGCTGACCGGCCTCGTCAACCGCTACGCGCGGGAGAAGAAGCTGCTCCGCGAGAAGGACGAGAACCTCTCCGGCGAGGACATCCGCGAGGGCCTGACCGCGGTCATCTCGGTCAAGCTCGGCGAGCCGCAGTTCGAGGGCCAGACCAAGGACAAGCTGGGCAACACCGAGGCGAAGACCTTCGTCCAGCGCGTGGTGCACGAGCAGCTCAACGACTGGCTGGACCGCAACCCGAACGAGGCCGCGGACATCATCCGCAAGTCGATCACCGCGGCCACGGCCCGGATGGCGGCCCGCAAGGCGCGCGACCTGACCCGCCGCAAGGGCCTGCTGGAGAGCGCCTCGCTGCCCGGCAAGCTGAGCGACTGCCAGTCCAAGGACCCGGCCGAGTGCGAGATCTTCATCGTCGAGGGTGACTCGGCCGGCGGCTCGGCCAAGCAGGGCCGCGACCCGCGGGTGCAGGCCATCCTGCCGATCCGCGGCAAGATCCTGAACGTCGAGAAGGCCCGGATCGACAAGGTGCTGCAGAACACCGAGGTCCAGGCGCTGATCTCGGCCTTCGGCTGCGGCATCCAGGAGGACTACGACGAGTCCAAGCTGCGCTATCACAAGATCGTCCTGATGGCCGACGCCGACGTCGACGGGCAGCACATCCGGACCCTGCTGCTCACCCTGCTGTTCCGCTTCATGCGGCCGCTGGTCGAGGCCGGCTACGTCTACCTGGCGATGCCGCCGCTGTACAAGATCAAGTGGGGCAAGGACGACTTCGAGTACGTCTACTCCGACCGTGAGCGCGATGCCGTGATCGAGGCGGGCGTGGCGGCCGGGCGCCGGCTCCCCAAGGACGACGCGATCCAGCGCTTCAAGGGTCTGGGCGAGATGAACGCCGAGGAGCTGCGGGTCACCACCATGGACGCCGCGCACCGGCTGCTGATGCAGGTCACTCTGGAGGACGCGGCCCGCGCCGACGACCTCTTCTCGGTCCTGATGGGCGAGGACGTCGAGGCCCGCCGCTCGTTCATCCAGCGCAACGCCAAGGACGTCCGCTTCCTGGACGTGTGACGAGCAGTCTGCTCCGCACACCCCAGTCACGCGTGAAAGGAAACTGACCACCAGTGGTCGACGACAACCGTCCCGACGGCGAGCAGCCGGAGACCGGCTCCACCGACACCTTCGTCAGCCGGATCGAGCCGATCGAGCTCGAGACCGAGATGCAGCGCTCCTACCTCGACTACGCGATGAGCGTGATCGTCTCCCGCGCGCTGCCCGAGGTCCGCGACGGCCTCAAGCCGGTGCACCGCCGGGTGCTGTACGCGATGTACGACGGCGGCTACCGGCCCGAGAAGGGCTACTACAAGTGCGCCCGCGTGGTCGGCGACGTGATGGGCAACTACCACCCGCACGGCGACACCTCCATCTACGACACCGTGGTGCGCCTGGCACAGCCGTGGTCGCTGCGGATGCCGCTGGTGGACGGCAACGGCAACTTCGGCTCGCCGGGCAACGACCCGGCGGCGGCGATGCGCTACACCGAGTGCAAGATGGCGCCGCTGTCGATGGAGATGATGCGCGACATCGACGAGGAGACCGTCGACTTCGCCGCCAACTACGACGGCCGCTCGCAGGAGCCGACCGTCCTGCCCTCGCGCTTCCCCAACCTGCTGGTCAACGGTGCCACCGGCATCGCGGTCGGCATGGCCACCAACATCCCGCCGCACAACCTTCGCGAGGTCGCCTCCGGTGCGCTCTGGGCGCTGGAGCACCCCGAGGCCTCCAACGAGGAGCTGCTGGAGGCGCTGATCGAGCGGATCAAGGCGCCGGACTTCCCGACCGGTGCGCTGATCGTCGGCCGCCGCGGGATCGAGGAGGCGTACCGGACCGGTCGCGGCTCGATCACCATGCGCGCGGTGGTCGAGGTCGAGGAGATCCAGGGCCGGCAGTGCCTGGTGATCACCGAGCTGCCGTTCCAGGTGAACCCGGACAACCTGGCGCTGAAGATCGCCGACCTGGTGAAGGACGGCCGGATCGCCGGCATCGCGGACGTCCGCGACGAGTCCTCCTCGCGGACCGGTCAGCGCCTGGTGATCGTGCTCAAGCGCGATGCCGTCGCCAAGGTCGTGCTGAACAACCTCTACAAGCACACCGACCTGCAGACCAACTTCGGCGCCAACATGCTGGCCCTGGTCGACGGGGTGCCGCGCACCCTCTCGCTGGACGCCTTCATCCGGCACTGGGTCAACCACCAGGTCGACGTGATCGTCCGGCGCACCCGGTTCCGGCTGCGCAAGGCCGAGGAGCGGGCGCACATCCTGCGCGCGCTGCTCAAGGCGCTGGACATGATCGACGAGGTCATCGCGCTGATCCGCGCCTCGGAGTCGGCGGACGCGGCCCGCAGCGGCCTGATGAACCTGCTCACCATCGACGAGCTGCAGGCCAACGCGATCCTGGAGATGCAGCTGCGCCGCCTGGCCGCCCTGGAGCGGCAGCGGATCACCGACGAGCACGACGAGCTGCAGCGCAAGATCGACGAGTACAACGCGATCCTGGCCTCCCCGGCCCGGCAGCGGGAGATCATCTCCGATGAGCTCACCGCGATCGTCGAGAAGTACGGCGACGAGCGGCGCTCCACCCTGATCCCCTCGGACGGCGACCTGTCGATCGAGGACCTGATCGCGGAGGAGGACATCGTCGTCACGATCACCCGTGGCGGCTACGTCAAGCGGACCCGCTCCGACCTGTACCGCTCGCAGAAGCGCGGCGGCAAGGGCGTGCGCGGTGCCCAGCTCAAGCAGGACGACATCGTGGACCACTTCTTCGTGACCACGACCCACAACTGGATCCTCTTCTTCACCAACAAGGGCCGGGTCTACCGGGCCAAGGGCTACGAGCTGCCGGACGCCGGCCGGGACGCCCGCGGCCAGCACGTGGCCAACCTGCTGGCCTTCCAGCCGGAGGAGCACATCACCCAGGTGATGGCGATCCGCACCTACGAGGACAAGCCCTACCTGGTGCTGGCCACCCGACAGGGCCTGGTCAAGAAGTCCCCGCTGAAGGACTACGACTCGCCGCGCTCCGGCGGTCTGATCGCGATCAACCTGCGCACCGACGAGAACGGCCGGGACGACGAGCTGATCGGCGCCGAGCTGGTCTCCGCCGAGGACGACCTGCTGCTGGTCTCCAAGAAGGCCCAGTCGATCCGGTTCACCGCCACCGACGAGGCGCTGCGCCCGATGAGCCGGGCCACCTCCGGCGTCAAGGGCATGGCGTTCCGCGAGGACGACGAGCTGCTGTCGATGAACGTGGTCCGCCCCGGCACCTTCGTGTTCACCGCGACCGACGGCGGCTACGCCAAGCGGACCTCGGTGGACGAGTACCGGATCCAGGGCCGCGGCGGCTTCGGCACCAAGGCGGCGAAGATCGTCGAGGGCCGCGGCTCGCTGGTCGGCGCGCTGGTGGTTGAGGAGACCGACGAGATCATGGCGATCACCCTCTCCGGCGGTGTGATCCGGACCAGGGTTTCGGGAGTTCGTGAAACCGGACGTGACACCATGGGCGTCCAACTGATCAACCTCGGAAAGCGCGACGCGGTGGTGGGCATGGCCCGCAACGCGGAGGCCGAGGACGACGAGGTCGCCGACGGTACGGCCGAGCCGGTCGACGGCGCGGACACCGACAGTGTGGCGGACGCCGCAGCCGGCTCGTCCGAGGCGGCTGACCAGGCCTGACGGTGGTGGGGCAGCCGGTACCCCCGCCGTTCGACGGGGGTACCGGCTGCCCCGGTTTCGGGCTTCTCAGCTTGATGCCGCACAGTGGAGTGTCGACCGGGACGTGGCCGCGTCCCGGGCAGGAACTGCGGGAGGAACCAGAGTGAGTGGGACCACGGGTGCTGCGGGAGGTGCCGTGCCGGGCGGTGCGCCGTACGGAGGTGTTCCGCAGCCGTCGGCCGAGCAACCGACGCCGTCCACCTCTGTGATGTCCGCGGTGGGCTCCACCGGCGGCTACAGCGGTGGTGCCTCCGGCAAGCCGACGGTGCCCGCACCGCCGGCCCAGCCGGCTCCCGGCACCGGCGGGTACTCCCAGCCGACCACCTACACCAAGGGGGAGCCGGCCTCGGCGCGCGGCAACCGCGCCCCGGGTGGCTCGGGTGGCTCGGGCGGCTCAGGCGGTGGCCAGTCGGGCCAGGCGGCCCGCCGTCCGGCCGCTGCGGCACCGTCGTCGACCGGCTCCGGCCGGGTCCGCAAGGCGCGGCTGCGGGTGCTCAAGGCCGACCCCTGGTCGGTGATGAAGGTCAGCTTCCTGCTGTCGCTGGCGCTCGGCATCATCATGATCGTGGCCGCCATCGTGCTCTGGACCACGCTGGACACCCTGGGCGTCTTCGACTCGATCGGCAAGACCCTCAAGGAGGTCACCGGCTCGGGCAGCACCGGCACCGGCGGCGTCAACATCATGGACTACGTCGGCTTCGGCCAGGTGCTCACCTGGACCGTGCTGATCGCCGTGATCGACGTGGTGCTGCTGACCGCGCTCTCCACCCTCGCCGCGTTCATCTACAACTCGGCGGCGGGCTTCACCGGCGGCGTCGAGCTGACGCTGGCCGAGGAGGAGTGACCCGACCCCGGCAGCACCGGGCTGACCTGACGTCAGCCTGACATATCGTCACAACCTCACTCAGTACCCACCGGTTCACGAACCAGTTTCGCGAAATCCGGCATAGGCGGGCCCCTTCGGCGGTTTGATCGAGGGGGCCCGCTTCGCCATTCGGGTGACAGCCGTCCGGGTCCCGGCGTGCCGCCGGGACTCCTCGGTGTCGTTCCGGATTGGCTGGTGCGGCTGCCTGCACGGCTACCGGTACGGGTTCGGGGGCGGCTGCTCGGCGTTCAGCTGTCCCCACGGTTGCGCGGAGGTTCCACACGATGGCTCAGATCGCATCGCAGCTCGTCGAGGCAGTGGAGGGCCTGCTCGGGTCCCGGCTGCCGTTCCGACTGCAGGCCTGGGACGGCAGCACCGCGGGGGCGGCCGACGCCCCGCTGCTGGTGCTGCGCAACCGGCGGGCACTGCGCCGGCTGCTCTGGTCCCCCGGCGAGCTCGGCCTGGCCCGGGCCTACGTCTCCGGCGACCTGGAGCTCGGCCCCGGCGAGGACATCTACGCGGTGCTGGCCGAGGCGGCGCACTTCACCGAGCGGCCCGAGGTGCGCGATCTGCACCTGGGCGCGGGCGACCTGACCGGCCCGGCCGGGCGCCGGGCGCTGGCCGTACTGGCCAAGGCCGGCGCGCTCGGCCCGAATCCCGCGCTGCCCCCGGAGGAGGCCCGCCAGCAGGGCCGGCTGCACAGCCGCACCCGGGACCGGGCCGCGATCAGCCACCACTACGACGTGGGCAACGAGTTCTACCGCCTGGTGCTCGGCCCGTCGATGGTTTACTCGTGCGCCTACTGGACCCCGGAGGGCAAGAGCCTGGAGGACGCCCAGTTCGCCAAGCTCGACCTGATCTGCCGCAAGCTCGGCCTGCGGCCCGGCATGCGGCTGCTCGACGTCGGCTGCGGCTGGGGCTCCCTGGTGCTGCACGCGGCCGAGCACTACGGGGTCAGCGCGGTCGGCGTCTCCATCTCCGCCGAGCAGGTGGCGCTGGCCCGGGAGCGGGTGGCCGCGGCCGGGCTGGAGGACCGGGTGGAGATCCGGCTGCAGGACTACCGCGAGATCCCCGACGGCCCCTATGACGCGATCTCCTCGGTCGGCATGGCCGAGCACGTCGGCAGCGCCCAGTACCGGGTCTACGCGGAGGGCCTGTACGACCTGCTGGTCCCCGGCGGCCGGCTGCTCAACCACCAGATCGGCCGCCGCCCCGACCGCCCCGGGGTGCCGCACAGCACCAGCCCCTTCATCAACCGCTACGTCTTCCCGGACGGCGAGCTCTCCCCGGTCGGCAGCACCGTCTCCGCGCTGGAGGAGGCCGGCTTCGAGGTGCGCGACGTCGAATCGCTGCGCGAGCACTACGCCCTGACGCTGCGCGAGTGGGTGGCCAACCTGGAGGCCGACTGGGCGCAGGCGGTCCGGCTGGCCGGCCGCGGCCGGGCCCGGGTCTGGCGGCTCTACATGGCGGCGTCCGCGCTGGCCTTCGAGGAGAACCGGATCGGGATCAACCAGGTCCTGGCCGTGCGCACCGCCGTCAGTGGTGCCAGCGGCCTCCCGGCCACCCGCGAGCAGTGGCTGCGCCGGCGGCCGACCGAGGCCGGCATCCGCGAGCCGGGGCCTGCGATCGGGGGGCCGAAGGAGGGTCAGGGCATCGATTTGGGAGATCGGCCATCGGTCCGCTAATCTTTCAGTGCGGCAAGGGCCTATAGCTCAGACGGTTAGAGCGCTTCCCTGATAAGGAAGAGGCCACAGGTTCAAGTCCTGTTAGGCCCACCTGCGGAAACGCCCGCTTACCGATCTCGGTAAGCGGGCGTTTCGTTTTTGGCGCAGCTACCCGGCGAACGGGAGTGGCAATGCAGCTCAGCAGCCTGTGCGAGGCGGCGCCGGGTGATGATCGGGCCAATGAAGACTTCGTACTCGTCGGATCCGATTTCGTGGTGGTGCTGGACGGGGCCACCGCGAGCGGGGCGCCCACCGGGTGCCGGCATGACGTGGCGTGGGTGACCGGGCGGCTGGGGGCCCAGTTGGCCCGGCTCCTGGTGGAGCAGCCGGGTGCGGAGCTGCGCGAGGTGCTGCGGGCCGGGATCGAGGCCGTCTGTGCCCTGCACGCCGGCACCTGTGATCTGGGCAACCCGGACAGCCCGTCGGCCACCGTGGCGATGGTGCGCTGGGGGAGCGGGCGGTTCGACCATCTGGTGCTGGCCGACTCCCCGGTCGTGCTGCAGCCGATCGACGGCGAGCCGCAGGTGGTGCTGGACGACCGGGTGGAGCGGCTGCCCGCCTACGACCGGGCCTGCGTCTCCCGGCTGCGCAACGCGGCCGGCGGCTTCTGGGTGGCGAGCACTCGCCCCGAGGCCGCCGACCAGGCGCTCACCGGCTCCCGCCCGCTGGCCGGGCTGCGGCGCTTCGCGGTGCTCACCGACGGCGTGTCGCGGCTGGTGGAGCGGTACGGCTGGGGCTGGGACACGCTGCTGGAGACCCTGGACAAGCAGGGCCCGAAGGCGGTGCTGGCGGCCGTGCGGGCCGCCGAGCAGGCCGACCCACCGGGCCGGTTCCCGGGCAAGCGGCACGACGACGCCACCGTGGTCTTCGGCCGGCCCGGACCGGGCGACCGGCCGTCCTGAGCACCGCGACGTCAAACCATGCGCACCGCCCCCAGGTTGGGCGACCGATAGCCGGTCTCGAACAGGACACGGGTGTGTATCATCGGCCGCAGGGCGGTTCGGTCGATTTCGGTCGCCAACCACACCCGCACATCAGAGGCTTGCCGCCCCAGTCGTTCGGCTGGGGCCTTGGCGGGCGAGCCCCCAACTGCTGAGAAGGACGAGGTCCCGCGGTGAAGAAGCTCCTCCTGGTCGCCCTGGTCGCCCTCGGCGGCTTCTTTGTCTACCGTCAGGTTCAGGCCGACCGTGCCGAGCAGGACCTGTGGACCGAGGCCACCGACCCGATCCCGGCCGGTCGCTGACCTCAGGCCGCCGCGGCGGAACGCGGGAGGTCCGCCAAGGACCTCCCCGCCGCTGCCCTGCCCACCGGGCACCGGACACCCGTGCACTGCTCCAGCCCCGGCGCTGGGAGGTGCCTCCAGTCCGGCTGACCCGGTACGCTGTTCTCCGATGGCGCCACAGGCGCCGTCCTGGGGCTTTAGCTCAGTTGGTAGAGCGCTGCCTTTGCAAGGCAGATGTCAGGAGTTCGAGTCTCCTAAGCTCCACAGTCACGCCGATGGCCGACCTGGTTCCACCAGGTCGGCCATCGGCGTTCATGGGCCGGGTGCCGTCCGACGGCCCGTCAGACCGGTCCGTTGCCGTCCTGCTGGTCGTTCTCCTCGTTCTCCTCGTTCTCCTCGTCGGGCCGGTCGCGGCTCTCCGAGCCGCCCCGGCCGCTGGCGGTGGCGCCCGAGGCCGGGTGCACCGGGTTCAGCGGGTGCTGCACCTCGGGCGGCTCGATCAGCCACTCCGGCTCGCTGCGCCGGCGGTACCAGACCCAGAGCAGCACGCCGCTGCCGATCGCCAGGAGCCCCATCGCGGCCAGCGCCCCGCGGCCGCGGTCGGCCCGGTCGGCGGCCTGGCGGGCCTTGGCGGCCGCTCGACGGCCGCCCGGGCCGCAGCGCCGCGCCGGCACGGCGTTGCCCTGCAGGGCGGTCAGCGCGGCCGCGCCGCGGGCCTGGGCCTCCTGCACCACCGGCAGCGCGGCGGCCCGGGCGTGCTCGGCCGAGTGCCGGGCGTGCAGCGCGGCCTCCTGGGCCCGGTGGACGGCCTTGACGGCGTTCTCCTGGGTCTTGGGGGGCAGCGCGGCGAAGGCCTGCTCGACTCGCGGGGCCAGGCCGGCCCGGGCCGACTGGGCCGCCTGCAGCCCACCCGCCTTGGCCTGGCCGACGGCCGCCTCCAGTCGTGGCCCCAGCGCCTCCAGGGCCGGGCCCAGCCGCTGCCGCGCTCCGTCCGTGTAGTGGGCCGCGGTATCCCGGGCGGTCGCCGCATAGGGCGCCAGCGTCTCCAGGGTCCGGCCAGCCGTCTCACGTGCACCTTCGAAGTAGGGCAGGGCGGGCATTCGGGTCACGGAAGATCCACCTCCTAGGGCGTCGTACCAGGCACTTATCCACCTGATTCGAGATCATGCATCCCCTTTTGCCCCTTTGCATGGTGGGCTGGGCCGTCTGCCATGATGCAGAGGTCAGTGACCAAGAGAAGGAAGGCATCCTCGTGGCCGAGGAACTGTTCGCGACCCTCAAGACGAACCACGGCGACATCGTGGTCAAGCTCTTCCCGAACCACGCACCCAAGACCGTGGCGAACTTCGTCGAGCTGGCCGAGGGCACGCGCGAGTGGACCGACCCGCGCACCGGCCAGAAGACCAACGCCAAGCTCTACGACGGCACCGTGTTCCACCGGATCATCGAAGGCTTCATGATCCAGGGTGGCGACCCGCTGGGTCAGGGCATCGGTGGCCCGGGCTACAAGTTCGGTGACGAGTTCCACCCCGACCTGGCCTTCACCAAGCCGTTCCTGCTCGCCATGGCCAACGCCGGCCCGGGCACCAACGGCTCGCAGTTCTTCATCACGGTGGCCCCCACCACCTGGCTGACCGGCAAGCACACCATCTTCGGCGAGGTCGAGGACGAGGCCAGCCAGAAGGTCGTCGCCGCGATCGCCGGTGTGAAGACCGGCCGCAACGACCGTCCGGCCCAGGACGTGGTGATCAACTCGGTGGAGATCACCCGCCGCTGACGCCTGTCGGCGTCGCCGGTGCGGCAGTAGCCTTGACGGTCCCGGTGGTCCACCACGCGGTGGTGGGCGCCGGGACTCGTCATGCCAGGCAGAGAGAGACGCGATGACCCAGGGCGACCCGACCGGTCCGGCCGCACCCACCGGAGCCGGCGGGCACCAGCTGCCGCGCTGCTACCGGCACCCCGAGCAGGAGACCGGGGTCAGCTGCTCGCGCTGCGGTCGGCCGATCTGCCCGCAGTGCATGATCGACGCCGCGGTCGGCTTCCACTGTCCGGAGTGCGTGAACGGCACCTCGTCCCACGCGCAGGCGCAGCGTCCCCAGGGGGTGCCCACCACCCGGTTCGGCGGCAAGCTCACCGGGGACGGCAGGCTGGTCACCAAGATCCTGATCGGGATCAACCTGGCGGTCTTCGTGGTCGCCGCCTACCTCGACAAGTCGCTGGTCAACCAGTGGGACCTGGTCAGCTTCGTGGCGCCGGGCGGTGCCAAGTACGGCGTGGCCGCCGGGCCCCATGAGTGGTACCGGCTGCTGACCGCCACCTTCCTGCACCAGCAGCCGCTGCACGTGGGCTCCAACATGCTGGCGCTGTGGTGGGTCGGACCCAATCTGGAGCGGGTGCTGGGCCGGCTGCGGTTCCTGGCGCTCTACCTGGTCAGCGGGCTGGCCGGCAGCGCCCTGGTCTACCTGGTGGCCGGGGGCAACGCCGCCTCGCTGGGCGCCTCCGGAGCGATCTTCGGGCTGTTCGGCGCCACCGCGGTGCTGTTCCGGGCGGCTCGCCAGCCGATCGGCCCGGTGGTGGCGCTGATCGTCTTCAACCTGGTGATCACCTTCTCGGTGCCCGGCATCGACTGGCGGGCGCACATCGGCGGGCTGGTCGCCGGCCTGATCACCGGGATCGGCCTGATGCACGCGCCGCGGGCCAACCGCAACCTGGTGCAGGCCGCCACCGTGGTGCTGATGCTGGCCGCGATCGTCGCCGCGGTCCTGGTGGAGACGGCCCGGCTGAACGGCTGACCCGCACAGTTGTCCACAGTGCGCAGCGATTCGCACACGGTGTGTGCCGACCAGATCTACGCGCGTCCCGCTGCGGCATTGTCGGGAGCCCCGGGAATCGCACAGAGTTATCCACAGGACCGGTCGACTTTTCCCCACTGTGGATAACCGTGTGGACAAGCGGACGGTATGACCGACGGGCCGCCGGACGCGGACAGCACGAGGGACCGCTCCACCAGACGGCGGCGAAGCGGTCCACGGCCCCATGACCAGCGGGCGGGCGGGCTCAGAACGCGGGCGTTACTTCCACTGGGTGGAGACGCCGAAGCCCCCGGCGATGAAGCCGAAGCCCACCAGGATGTTCCAGTTGCCCCAAGCCCGCACCGGGTAGCTCGCACTGGTCACGTAGTAAGTGACGATCCAGGCCAGCCCGATGAGGAACAGCGCCAGCATCACCGGCGCCACCCAGGTGCGACCCGAGCTGATCTTGACGGCGGTCGCCGTGGTCGGCGGGGTGTAGTCGGACTTCTTGCGGAGTCGAGACTTCGGCACGAGGGGCTCTCCTGTCGATGCGCTGTGAGACCGCGCAGGGTGCAGCGGGGGGGCGGGGCGGCGAATGCGGGGGCCGGGTCGGTACGAGAGGAGCCCGGGAGGTACTCCGCAGATGCCACCGGCGTCCGTTAGCGTAGTGGCTCGCCGGGTCAGAAGGAGATAAGGGTACGGTGCCGAATTCCGAGAATTCCGGGGAGCAGGACCCGACGGAGGGCCTCGGCCGCCGAAACTCCACCCGAATTGTCGGTCGTGCCCTGACCTGCGGCGTCTTCGCCCTCGCGGGTGTCCTGTTCTACGTGAGCGCGCACGCCGCCCACGGCATCGACCTGCGCTCGGACAACTCGCTGCTGCGCCTGGGCGATCTGATACAGCAGCGCAGCGACCAGAACCGGCAGACCCAGGCCGACCTGTCCGAGCTCCAGCAGCGCGCCGACACGCTGACCAGGCAGCAGGTCACCAACCCGGCCGACGCCGACCAGCTCGCCCAGCAGCGCCGGCTGGCCGGCCTCGACCAGTTGCAGGGCCCCGGCCTCACCGTCACCCTGAACGACGCCCCGCCGAACGCCACCGCCCGGATCCCCGGCGTCCCCGAGCCCGGCGTCAACGACCTGGTGATCCATCAGCAGGACATCCAGGCCGTGGTCAACGCGCTGTGGCGGGGCGGCGCCGAAGGAGTGCAGGTGATGGACCAGCGGTTGATCGCCACCAGCGCGGTCCGCTGCGTCGGCAACACCCTGCTGCTGCAGGGCCGGGTCTACTCGCCGCCGTACGTCATCCGGGCCGTCGGCAAGACCGCCGACCTGCGCGCCGCGGTCGACGCCGACCCCTCGATCCGCAACTACCTGCAGTACGTCGCGGCCTACGGCCTGGGCTGGAAGGTGCAGGAGGGCGGCGACCTCACCCTGCCCGGCTACACCGGCAGCACCGACCTGCACGCCGCCAGCGGGCAGTAGCACGCGCCGGGGCAGGCCGTGGGAAAAGCTCCGTGTCCGGCCGGCGGCCGTGGCCCGCGGTCTACTCTGGTCCCCACGGCCCGACTGTAGGGAGCACCATGTACGGCTGGATCTGGCGGCACCTGCCGGGGAACACCCTGGTCCGCGCGGTCATCTCGCTGCTGCTCGTCCTCGGCGTGGTCTACCTGCTCTTCCAGTACGTCTTCCCGTGGGCGGAACCGCTGCTCCCCTTCAACGACGTCACGGTGAACAACGGCGGTGGCCAAGGCTGACCGTCCCCCGGCCTCCCGGGCCGGGTACCCCGCCCCCCCGCCAGCAGTTCCCGCCCGCACCTCATCGGAGTCAGCAGCCATGGCCTCGACCGGCACCGCCCCGCGCATCCTCGTCGTGGACAACTACGACAGCTTCGTCTTCAACCTGGTCCAGTACCTCTACCAGCTGGGCGCGACCTGCGAGGTGGTGCGCAACGACGAACTGACGGTGGCTCGGGCGGTGCGCCGCGACGGCGAGCAGGGCTACGACGGGGTGCTGCTCTCCCCCGGCCCCGGCGCGCCCGAGGAGGCCGGGGTCTGCATCGAGATGGTGCGGCACTGCGCGGCCATCGGGCTGCCGCTGTTCGGCGTCTGCCTGGGCCTGCAGTCGATCGCGGTGGCCTACGGCGCGGTGGTCGACCGGGCACCCGAGCTGCTGCACGGCAAGACCTCGCTGGTCGAGCACGAGGACGGCGGCGTCTTCGCCGGCCTGCCCTCGCCGATGACCGCCACCCGCTACCACTCGCTGGCCGTCGAGCCGGCCACGGTGCCGGCCGAGCTGGTGGTCACCGCGCGGACCGAGAGCGGTGTCATCATGGGGCTGAGGCACCGGGAACTGCTCGTGGAGGGGGTGCAGTTCCACCCCGAGTCGGTGCTCACCGAGGGGGGACATCGAATGCTGGCCAACTGGCTGGCCGAATGCGGCGACCCGGACGCGGTCGGCCGCTCGGTCGGACTCGCCCCGGTGATCGGCCGGGGCTGAGGCGATGACGGCCGTGCGTCCGGGGGGGCGTCAAGACGAGTGGCACGGCGGTCGGCAGCAGGACCCGCCGACCGAGGCGTACCAGGGCGAGTCCGACGGCTGGGGGGTCTACCAGCCCGCCGACCCGGCGGCCGACCCGGCGGTCGAGCAGCCGGACTACCCGGCGCCGGAGTACCCGTGGCTGGCCGACCAGACGCTGCAACTGCGGGCCATCACCGTGCCCGGCCGGCCGGCCGACCGGGCGGCGCAGCAGGGCACCCGGAACGAGGGGCGGCGCGGCCAGGGCCGGGTGGGGATGAGCTCGGGCACCGGACGCCGGCGGGCCACCGGGCGGAGCGGTCCGGTGGCCCGGCCCAAGGAGCGCAAACGGGTGATCGCGGCCCGGCTGGTCGGCGAGCTGTTCATCACCGCGGGGCTGGTGATGCTGCTCTTCGTCGCCTACCAGCTGTGGTGGACCAATGTGCAGGCCAACGCGATCGCCGACGGCACCCGCAACCAGCTGGAACAGCAGTTCAACCACCCCACCGCGCCGCCCAGCCCCGGCCAGTCCGCCGCGCCGGCCCCGGCCTTCGCCCCCGGCAAGGGTTTCGCGATCATCCACGTGCCCAAGATCGGCCTCACCGATCCGATCGCCGAGGGCACCGACACCACCAAGGTGCTCGACCACGGCCTGGTCGGCCACTACACCGGCACCTCGATGCCCTGGGACCAGAGCGGCAACTTCGCCGTGGCCGGCCACCGCACCACGCACGGCCAGCCGTTCCGCAAGCTCGCCGAGCTCTCCCCCGGCGACAAGATCGTGGTGGAGACCGGCACCGACTACTACACCTACGAGGTCCAGGGCGGCATCCCGGAGACCTCGCCGACCAACGTCTCGGTGCTGCAGCCGATCCCCAAGGGCTCGCCGTTCACCCAATCGGGGCGGTACATCACGATGACCACCTGTACACCCGAGTTCAGTGCCAGGGGTCGGCTGATCGTCTTTGGCAAGATGGTCGATGACCGACCGAGGAGTCAGGGAGAGCCGCCGGCCCTCACCACCCCCTGACCCGAGGCTTTCCCACCCGCTGGGAGCGGAGGCCGCATGGCGCAGCAGCCGAACGGAAGCACGAGGCTGCCGCGCCGCCGCTCCCCCCAGCCCGCCCGGGTCCTCGGAGCCGCCGGCGAGCTGCTGGCCACCTTCGGGCTGGTGCTGGCGCTGTTCGTCGCCTACTCGCTCTGGTGGACCGACGTACTGGCCGACCGTCAGGCCGAGCAGGCCGGCCAGACGTTGCGGAAGTCCTGGGCGGCACCGGGTGACGCGGTGCCACCCGCCCTTGACCCCCGGGGCATCGGGTTCCTGCACGTGCCCGCGATGGGCCACGGCTACTCGGTGCTGATCAGGCTCGGCACCGACCCCTCGGTGCTCAACCGGGGCGTCGCCGGTGTCTACACCCAGCCCTTCGCCGCAGCGATGCCCTGGGCCCCGTCCGGCAACTTCGCGCTGGCCGCCCACCGCGACGGCCACGGCGCCGAGTTCCACGACCTGGACGCGGTCTCCAAGGGCGACCCGATCGTGGTGGAGACCCGCGACCACTGGTACGTCTACCGGGTGGACGCGGTGCTCGCCCGGACCACCAAGGACGACGTCGACATCGTCGCCCCGGTACCGGCGAAGGCGGGCTACACCACGCCCGGGCGGTACATCACCCTGACCACCTGCACCCCGGTGTACACCTCGGAGTACCGGATGGCGGTGTGGGGGAGCTTGGTTCGGGTGGATGCGGTGGACGCGAAGCGAACGCTGCCGGGGGAGCTGCGGTGAGGGGCGGTCAAAGGTGTAACTATTGGTTACACCCTTGGCAGTTGGGTTATCCACAGGTGAGGCAGGCCAGTCGCAGAGGGTGTCAGTCGAAATGACGCCCTCTCCCGTGCGTCCGTGCGCCGGGGTGGTGCGCCTGGGCGGCGCGGTACCAGCCGTTTGGGCGAATCGTTTGGCTTGGTATGACGAACATGGAAAACCCGGTGATCCCGTTCGACTTCGAGGGCCAGGAAGTCCGGGTGGTGACTATTGAGGGCGAGCCCTGGTGGGTCGCGGCCGATGTCTGTGCGGTGCTGGAGATCCGGAACTCGCGCGACGCCCTGAGGAAGAACCTCGATGACGACGAGACTGGTGTAGAAACTATCTACACCAGCGTCGGTATGAGGCGCGTGTCCATCATCAACGAGCCCGGCCTCTACTCGTTGGTCCTGCGCTCCCGCAAGCCGCAGGCCCGCGCATTCAAGCGCTGGCTCACCCATGAGGTTATCCCCGCGATCCGCCGCACCGGCCGCTACGACTCAGAGAGGGCCCCTCAGCCGCAGTGGGTCGAGGCCCTGGTCGCCGACATCGCCGAGCGGACCACGAAGGTGGTTGAGCAGCGCCTCCAGGAGCTCCTGGCCGTGCGGGAGACCCTCCTCGACCAGGTCACCGCTCTCGAGCAGCGCCATGCCGAGCTCTCCCTGCGGGTGCGCCGGGATGCGGAGCTGCTGGCGGCGATGAGTGTGCGGCTGTCCGAGGTGTCGGGGGCGATGTGGACGCTGGGCGGGCGGGTGGAGCTGCTCTGCACCCTGTCCGGTGCGCGGGGGCACGGTCGCCGGCGCCGGTTCTGACGGTCCGTCTGTGGATAGCACGACAGGGGCGGGTCGCTGGGGAAAAGCCGTGGGGCTGTGGACAACTGACGAGTTGTCCACAGCCCCACTTACGTTGCCAGGCGCACTACCTCGGGCGCTTAGTTGCCCCCGATGCCGGGGAGCCCGGGGATCCCGGTGGTGGCGCCCCCTTTGCCGGGCGGCGTCGGGTCCGGAGGACGGGTGGTGATCACGATGCTGGTGCTCGGGTCCACCGGGAGGTTGGGGCCGGGGCTGGTGGTGACCACCACGGCCTTGTCGTCACCCGGGCCGTTGAAGGTCCAGTTGACGAAACCGGACGCCTTGAGTTGGGCCGTGGCGTCCTTGACCGTCTTGTTGCTGATGTCGGGCACCTGGACCTTGGCCGGAGCCCCGTAGAGGGTCAGCGTGATGGTCGCGCCCTTGGCCGCCTTGGCGGGGCTCTGCGAGGCCACTGTGCCGACCACCTGGCTGGCGTTGGTGCTCGGGGTGGTCTTGCTGGAGTCCACCTGGAAGCCCGCGGCCACCAGTGCGGCGGTCGCCTGGTCGACCGGCTGGCCGACCACGTTGGGCACGGCGGCCTTACCCGTGCCCTGCGAGATGGTCAGGGTGACCGTGGCGCCCGGGGCCGCCTGGGTGCCGGCCGGCGGGTCCTGCGAGATCACCGTGTCCTGCTGGACGGTGTCGCTGTTCTGGTAGACCGGCGTGCCGACCTGGAAGCCGGCGGCCTGCAGCGCCTGGGTGGCGGCGGTCGAGGGCTGGTTCACCTCGTTGGGGACCGCGGTCTGAGTGGGGCCGGTGGAGAGCTGGACGGTGATGGTCCCGTTCTCGGGCATCTGGGTGCCGGCCGCCGGGTTCTGCTGGCAGATCTGGTCCTTGGGCACACCGCCGGGGCAGGCCATCGGGTCGCCCTTGGTGACGGTGATCTTGTCGCTGACGTTGTGCGCGGCGGTGACGGCGGCATCGAAGCTCTTGCCGGTCAGGGTCGGCGCGTTGACCTGCTTGTTGCCGCCGTTGCCCTTGAACATGGCCGAGGCGACGAAGAACGAGCCGACCAGGACCAGCACGGCGGCGACCGCCAGGATGATCCACGAGGTGTTGCTCTTCTTCGGCTGGTCGTCGCGGCGCCGGCTGCGCGGAGCGTCGTCGCCGCCGTCGCCGTAGCCCTCTTCGGGGTAGCCGTTCTGGTCGTAGCCGCCCTGGCCGACCGGCGGGAGCATGGTGGTGGGCGCGGCGCCGCCGCCGGCCTGCGGCATCATGCTGGTCTGGCCGTAGGGGTCGTGCTGCGCCGGGTAGCCGTTCTGGTCGTAGCCGTAGCCGCCCATGCCGTACGCGGCGGCCTGCTGGGCGGCCGCGACCGGGAGGCCGTCGAGGAAGCGCTCGATGTCGTCGCGCATCTCGTCGGCACTCTGGTACCGGTAGTCGCGTTCCTTGGCGAGCGCCTTGAGCACGATCGCGTCGATCTCCGGCCGGACCTCGGGGTCGTAGCTGGACGGCGGCGCGGCCTCCTCCCGGACGTGCTGGTAGGCGACCGCCACCGGGGAGTCGCCGACGAACGGCGGGCGCAGCGTGAGCAGCTCGTAGAGCAGGCAGCCGGTGGAGTAGAGGTCGGAGCGGGCGTCCACGGTCTCGCCCTTGGCCTGCTCGGGCGAGAGGTACTGGGCGGTGCCGATCACGGCCGAGGTCTGGGTCATGGTCATGCCGGCGTCACCCATCGCACGGGCGATACCGAAGTCCATCACCTTGACGTTGCCCTGGCGGGTGAGCATCACGTTGGCCGGTTTGATGTCCCGGTGCACGATGCCGGCGCGGTGCGAGTACTCCAGCGCCTGCAGGATGCCGATGGTCATCTCCAGCGCGCGTTCCGGCAGCAACCGGCGCCCGGAGTGCAGCAGTTCGCGCAGCGTGGAGCCCTCGACGTACTCCATCACGATGTACGGGATGGAGATGCCGTCGATGTAGTCCTCGCCGGTGTCGTAGACGGCGACGATGGCGGGGTGGTTGAGGGAAGCGGCGGACTGGGCCTCGCGGCGGAAGCGGGCCTGGAACGAGGGGTCCCGCGCCATGTCGGCCCGGAGCGTCTTCACTGCGACGGAGCGGCCGAGCCGGGTGTCATGGGCGAGGTAGACCTCGGCCATGCCGCCGCGTCCGAGGACGCCGCCGAGCTCGTACCTGCCGCCGAGGCGACGAGGCTCTTCCATAGTTCCGACCCTCTCCCTCACCGTCCGGTGAGGATATGACGTAGGTGTCCCCGCACGTGTTTCTGTAGTGACGCTGCCCTCGTCACACGTGGTTCTGTGACGCCGGTCCCAACCGCCGCGGCGAGGCCGCGATCGAGCAGCGGGCAGACCCGCTGCTGGCGGATACGCTACCGGTCACCGTGGTGACAACTCGACACGCCCGCCAGCTGAGACCAGACCGGTATCGGAGCCTACTGGTGTCGGAGACGAAACGCCCCGAGGTGAGGCCGATCCCTCACTGCTTGCCGATGGCCGCCTGCATGATCTGCTTGGCGATCGGGGCGGCCAGGCTGCCGCCGCTGATCTCGTCGCTCTGCGCGGCGCCGTCCTCGACCACCACCGCGACCGCGACCGGGATGTCGTTGCCGACCTTGGCGTAGGAGACGAACCAGGCGAAGGGCTTGCCCTTGTTGTCCACGCCGTGCTGGGCGGTGCCGGTCTTGCCGCCGACCTCGACGCCGGGGATCTGGGCGTTCTTGCCGGTGCCGTTCTGCACCACGTCGACCATCATCTGCTGCAGCTTCTGGGCGGTGGCCGGGCTGACCGCCTGGTCCATCTCCTTCTCGGTGTGCTTGGAGATGGTGGTGCCGCTCGCCGAGCGCTCCTCGTCGACCAGGTAGGGCTGCATCAGCTTGCCGTTGTCGGCGATCGCGGAGGCGACCATGGCCATCTGCAGCGGGGTGGCGGTGGTGTTGTGCTGGCCGATCGCGTCCTGGGCGGTGCCGTCCGGGGTGGAGTCGGTCGGGAAGTTGCTGGCCACGGACCGGATCGGGGTGTCCACGGTGCCGTTGAAGCCGAACTTCTGCGCCTGGGCGAGCAGCTTCTCCTCACCGAGGTCGGCGCCGAGCTTGCCGTAGACGGTGTTGCAGGAGATCTCGAGGGCGTACTTGAGGGTGGCCTGGCCGCAGGCTTCGCTGTCGCTGTCGTTGCGCAGCACCGTGTTGGTGCCCGGCAGGGTGTAGACGTCCGGGGTGTCGGTCTGGTCATCCGGGCTGTTGTACTTGCCGGTCTCGAAGGCGGTGGCGGCGGTCACCAGCTTGAAGGTGGAGCCGGGCGGATAGGTCTCCTTCAGCGCCCGGTTGAGCATCGGCTGATTGGGGTCGCTGTTGAGCGAGTTCCAGGTGTTGCTGGTGGTGTCGCTGATGAGGCTGTTGGGGTCGTAGGACGGCGTGCTGACCATGGCCAGGATGGCGCCGGTGCGCGGGTCGACCGCGACGGCGGCGCCCTTCTTGTCGCCCATCGCCTGGAAGGCGGCCTTCTGCACGGTCGGGTTGATCGTGGTGATCACGTTGCCGCCCTGCTGCTGCTTGCCGGTGAGCGTGTCCATCGCGTTGCCGAGGGCCAGCCGGTCGTCGGTGCCGCCGAGGATCCCGTTCTCCAGGTTCTCCAGGCCGCTGGAGTCGCCGATCACGGAGTAGCCGGTGATCGGCGCGTAGAGCGGGCCGTCGGTGAAACCGGTCTGGTACTTGTACCGGTAGCCGTTGACGAAGTTGGACGTGGTGATCGGCTGGCCGTTGGGGCCGCCCACGATGATGTTGCCGCGCGGGTGGGCGTACTGGTCGTACAGGTTGCGCTCGTTGTGGGGGTTGGTGGCGTAGCTGTCGGCGACCACGGCCTGGATCCAGTTGGCGCGCAGCAGCAGCGCGAAGACCAGCACCATGCAGAAGACGGCAACCCGTCGGATGGGCTTGTTCATGAGACGGGTCCCCTCCTTCGACGACACCTGGGCAGGCGGCGCATGCCATTCAACCGCACAGACGCACGGGTGCTGACCGGCAGGCCCGGGCCTGCCGGTCAGCGGTGGGTCAGGACGGCTGCGGGCACTGGCCGGCCAACTGCGCGTCGTCCGTGCTCGGCGACTGCTGGCCGCCCGGGCTGCTCGAGGCGCCGGCCGGGGCGCTGGGTGCCGGGCTGCTCGGGGCGGCCGTCGTGCTCGGCGAGGTGGACGGCTGGCCGACGCCGCTGCCCCCTTGGCCGGCCGCGGCGCTCGGGTCGGGCGCGGCCGGGGAGGCACCGACCCTGGGCGCCGTCCCGTAGGAGGCCGCGGTGACCGGCTGGCCCTGGCTGCCGGTGGGCTGCTGCGGGTGCTGGGCCGCCTTGGAGCAGACGTCGGCCTGGTGGGCGTAGGCGCTCACCCTGGCGTTGGCGTCGTCGAGGCTGCTGGCCGTGACGGTCTTCTTGAGCGCGTCCTGCGTCGGAACCGGGAGCAGCCGGGTCTGGACGTCCGTGGTGTTGTGGACCTTGGACAGGCTGATGCCGGCGATGTTCTCGTTGATGCCCTGGTAGACCGTGACGTGGCCGTCGCTGATGCCCAGGTAGTACTTGTCCTGGCTCCAGGAGTAGCCGCCGTAGGCGGCACCGCCGATCAGGGCGAGCGCCACCACGGTGACCGCCGAGCGGCGGAACCAGCGGCGCTTGCGCGGCGGCTGCTCGGCGTCGGCGGGCTGCGGCTCCTGGGGGTAGCCCTGGCCGTAGCCGCCGTCGGGGGTGCCCGGGTAGCCGCCCTGCGCACCCGAGGGGTCGGCCAGGCCGTAGCCCTCGCCGTCGTAGCCCTCGGCGGGGCCGAAGCCGCCCTGCGCCTGCTCGTAGCCGTCGGCCGGGCCGAAGGTGCCCTGCGGCGCCTGCTGGCGGCCCAGCCCGGCGGCGCGGCCGGCCGGGGTGTCGATGATCTGGTTGTCCACGGCGGTGCCGTGCGGGCCCTCGGCGACCGCGCCGACCACCACGGGGGTGGTGGTGAACTGGCCGCTGTGGGTGTCGTTCGGGCCCACGTCGAGGACGTCGGCCACGATGCAGGTGATGTTGTCGGGGCCGCCGCCGCGCAGCGCCAGCTGGATCAGCTCCTGGATGGTCGGCTCGGGGGCATAGAAGCTCCCCAGCGTCTCTTCCAGGGTCTGGTGGCTGACCGGGCCGGACAGGCCGTCGGAGCAGATCAGGTAGCGGTCGCCGGCCCGGACCTCGCGGATCGCCAGGTCGGGCTCGACCTGGCCGCGGCCGTCCAGCGCGCGCATCAGCAGCGAGCGCTGCGGATGCGTCTCGGCCTCCTCGGCAGTGATCCGGCCCTCGTCCACCAGCCGCTGCACCCAGGTGTGGTCCTGGGTGATCTGGGTCAGTGAGCCGTCCCGCAGCAGGTAGGCGCGGGAGTCGCCGACGTGCACCAGGCCCATCCGCTCGCCGGTCCACAGCAGCGCGGTCAGGGTGCAGCCCATGCCTTCGAGCTGCGGATCCTGCTCGACCATCAGGCGCAGCCGGTCGTTGGCGGTCTGCACCGCGTCGTTCAGCAGGGTCAGCAGATCGGCCTGGGGGTCGGCCTCGTCCAGCGTGATGATCGAGCTCAGCACCTCGGAGGAGGCGACTTCGCCGGCCGCCGCACCGCCCATCCCGTCCGCCACTGCCAGCAGTCGGGGTCCGGCGTAGCCGGAGTCCTCGTTCCCCTCCCGGATCAGTCCCTTGTGGGACCCGGCGGCGAACCGCAGCACCAGGCTCATGCGCCCACCTCGCAAAGCTCGGTGGGGGCATTCGCCCACGCGCGCCCTCCAACGATGAGCTCGCTACGCTCGCTCATGCGGCGCCCGCTCCCCTCTGTTCCTCGCGCAGGGCAGCGGCAGCGGCCGCGCTGCCTTCCCGGCTGCTCATGGACGGGGTGCTGTCCCTCATGCGCTACTACTTCCGCAGTTCGATGACGGTCCTGCCGATACGGATCGGCACGCCGATCTGCAGCGGCATCGGCTGTGTCAGCCGCTGACGGTCCAGATACGTGCCGTTGGTGGAGCCTAGATCCTCCACGGTCCACTGCCCAGTCTGGTCCGGGTAGATCCTGGCATGACGCGAGGAGGCGTAGTCGTCATCGAGCACGATGGTGGAGTCGTGGGCGCGACCGAGCGTGATGACCTGGCCCTGGAGCGCGACGGTGGTTCCGGTCAGCCCGCCCTCGACCACCACCAGCTGGGTGGGGGCGACCCGGGCGGCCCGGCGGCCGCCGGACTGCGGCCCGGCGGCCGGGCCGGCGCTCTCGCGGGGGCCGGGCTGCGGGCGGGCCGGTGCGCTGCTCGCGGCGACCGCGGGTGCGGCCGCGCCGGCGGTGCGCCGGCCGATCCGGCTGGTGCCCTTGGCGCCGAACAGATCGCTGCGGATCACCTGCACCGCGACGATCACGAACAGCCACAGCACAGCCAGGAAACCCAGCCGCATGACTGTCAGAGTGAGTTCGGACACCGCTGCTCGCCCTACCCTTCGACCTGTCGGTAGATGATCGTCGTGGAGCCCACGACGATCCGCGAGCCGTCGCGGAGCGTAGCGCGCTGGGTGTGCTGCCCGTCCACCACGATGCCGTTGGTCGACCCGAGGTCGAGGACCATGGGCGGGTTTCCGGGGCGGATCTCGGCGTGCTTGCGGGAGACTCCGGGGTCGTCGATCCGCACGTCCGCCTCGGTGGAGCGGCCGAGCACGCAGGCGTTGCCGGTGATCTGGTGCCGGGTGCCGTTGATCTCGATCCAGCGCCGGGTGCCGACGCCGGTGCCCGAGCCGGGGAAGGGGCGGACGTTGCCACCCGCGGGCGCGGACGGCGCGGCGGGGGGAGCGCTCGGGGTCAGCGGCGCCGAGCCCGCGTACGTCGGCTGGCTGCTCTGCGCCCAGCCCGCGCCGGCCGGCTCCGGCGAGCCGTAGCCGGGCTGCGGGGCGGGGGGCTGGTAGGCGGGGGCCGGGGACTCCGGGGCGTCGCTGGCGAGGGTGCGGCTGCGCACCCGGTAGAGACCGGTGTCCAGGTCATCGGCGCGCTCCAGGTTCACCTGCAGCGGGCCGAGGAAGCTGTAGCGCTGCGCCTCGGCGTACTCCAGCACCATCCCGGCGAGCTCCTGGCCGAGCTGCCCCGCGTACGGGCTGAGCCGCTCGTGGTCGTGCGGGCTGAGCTCGACGATGAAGTCGTTGGGGACGACCGTGCGTTCCCGGTTCCAGATGGTGGCGTTGTTGTCGCACTCGCGCTGCAGCGCACCGGCGATCTCCACGGGCTGGACCTCGGATTTGAACACCTTGGCGAAGGTGCCGTTCACGAGACCCTCAAGTCGCTGCTCGAACTTCTTCATCACTCCCACGGGGCACCCCCTTCCAAGGGCTCTCGGGCTTCCGGTCGGGCCCGGGGCCCGATTGCGGTACTTCCGTACTGATCGTATCCACGCCGCGGCCATCTGTACGGTTCCCCGGCCATGTGGTGGCGGGGCGTGGGATGACCCACATCGGCCATGGGGCGCGCAGGGACAGGTACCCCTGGCCGGGGGTGGTCATCCGTGGCTCACCCGCTCCTCTCCGGCGCTCCGCGGCCGCTCCGGTGGCGGGGTCCGCGGAGCTGTGCAGAGGGGGCCGGGGGATGGATTCGTAGGTTCGGCCGGGGCCGTGCTAATGTTTTCCACGTCGGAAGGGGCGCCCGAGAGGGAGCCGAAACCGGCCGAGTGGGAAAGAAGCGGGTCCAAACCGATTCGACCTCACCCGGGCGATCGGCTAGCATCTTCGATAACACCCAGATGCGCGGGTGGCGGAATAGGCAGACGCGCTGGATTCAGGTTCCAGTGCCCGAAAGGGCGTGGGGGTTCAACTCCCCCCTCGCGCACA